>NZ_JAQZAB010000115.1:96867-156715 GCF_028640915.1 Pseudomonas sp. B3G-3
CCCACGGCGAAGCTGGCCGTGAGCAAACCGGCGTTGCGCTGGGTGGTGTGGGGCGCCAGCGTAGGAGCGAGGCTTGCCCGCGATGGTCGCGACACGAATCAGAGAACGATGTGGCAAGGCCGCCTGCCCTGCTAATAGCAATTACCGTCGGTTTCAGCGCAGAACTCATAGGGCGTGTTGCTGATGAACCAATCGAGCCAGTGGTGTTGCCAATCCGGCCACTGAATGATGTAGGTCTTGGTGGCCTTGATGAACTCCAGGCCAAAGATGCTGATGCTGTTGTCGTCCTCGTACATCCGCAGGTCCAGCGACCAGTCCCGGATCAAGGGCGTGCGGTAGACCCGCTCCGGGTCCTCAAGGTCGATGACCTGCAGATAGCCCTTGCCGCCGAAAGGCACCAGCAGCCCGCCGGCCGAGGCATGCTGCAACAGGTAACGACCGGAGGGGCTGGTCGCCGAATAGGGCTCGCGTTCGAGCACTGTGTAGAGCGCGCTGGCGAACACCAGTACACAGGCTCCCAGCAGGCCCCCCACGACCGCCAGGGTCTTCTTGTACTTCATCGCGCGCACGCCGAAAAACCGCAATTCATTTGCCCGATCTCCTTGAAAGGCGGCTATTGAACGAGGCCTGGCCAAGCCGATCAAGTTGCGGCACCATCCGCCGCCACAAAACGCCTGGTTTCCCCGCCCGCGGCGCGGAAACTTCTCCGGCAGCAAGGATGCGCCCATGCCTCGTCATTCCCGAATCGTCAGCCTGATGCTGCAAGTGGCCGTCTGGCTGGTGCTGCCGTTCGCCGCCCTGCAACTGGGCCTGGTACTGACCCACGCCGTCGCCGCGCCCTTTGTCTCGGCGGTGGCGGCTCCCACCGGGGTCCTGTCCCTGGTGCTGATCCAGATCACCCTGGTGTATGCCGCCGCCAAAGGCTGGCACGCCTGCGGCATGCCGGCCCACTATCGCTGGCTGGGCCTGTGGCTGGGTTGCGTGCTGGTGCTGTATGCCGTGCCGAGGCTCATGCCGTTGATCAGTAGCAGCCCATGAATCACAGAGGCTGTTCAGCCTGTTGGTGATCTTCACCTGGTGCAAAACCCGCTGAAGATCAGGCCAGCCTGAGGTAAAGATGGATGTCCTCGGGCTCCAGGCGATGCAGCTCTGGATCGGGGGCCGGCAACAGCTCGCAGCCCAGGCGGCAGTAGAAATCCACGGTGTTGCGCGATGGCGTGGCCGAGACATAGAGCCCCTCGCCGCCCATGCGCCGTGCCTGCTCGGCGGCCAGGCCGAACAGCCGCTGGCCCAGGCCGCGCCCGCGATAAGCCTGGCTGACATGCAGGAACTTCAGTTGCCGCAGTTGCAAGCCGGCGCTGTGGATAACCAGGCAATCGACCACCGCCGCGGCCACCAGGCGGTGCTCGTCGAACACCCCGTACAGCCAGCCGCCGCGCTGTCCACACGCCTGCAAGACCTGCGCGTCATGCTCGGCTTCGCCAGGCGGCCAGCCGGTCACCACTTCGCGCTGGGGATAACACAGCAGTTGCCCGTCCTGCAGGCGGTAGAACGCTTCGATCAGTTCCACGCGGTCAATCAGTTTGAACAGCGGGATGTCTTGCGGGGTCAAAGGGCGTTCATTGAGCATCTTGGGTTTCCTGAAGCCGTCCGTGGTTTTACGTATCGATACACGCGGGGCATTTTTTGCCCCGGGCGAACCGATTATTCTATCCGCCAGCTGTTAAAAGTCCGTTGTGTTTGGCCGAAGGCATGACCGAACCTCCATTTCCGATCCAGCGCAGCCAGGAAGGGCTCGGGATCTCCTGACAAGGTTCACTTATGCATCGCAGGCATCTTCTGAAAGCATCCATGGCGCTGGCAGCCTACACCGGCCTGTCGGCCACGGGTCTGTTGGCCACCCGGGCCTGGGCGGGCGCCGCCGACGGCGAAGCGCAGGCCTTCGATTTCGAGATTCTCAAGGCCCAGGCCAAGCAATTGGCCGGCAAGCCCTACGTGGATACCAAGCAGGTGCTGCCGCCGACCCTGGCGACCATGACCCCGCAGAACTTCAACGCGATCCAGTACGACGGCAATCACTCGCTGTGGAAGGAGCTGAACGGCCAGCTGGACGTGCAGTTCTTCCACGTTGGCATGGGCTTCAAGCAGCCGGTGCGCATGTACAGCGTCGACGCCAAGAGCCGTCAGGCGCGGGAAGTGCATTTCCGCCCGTCGCTGTTCAACTACCAGAACACCAGCGTCGACACCGCGCAGCTCAAGGGCGACCTGGGCTTTGCCGGCTTCAAGCTGTTCAAGGCCCCGGAACTGGATAGGCACGACGTGGTGTCCTTCCTCGGCGCCAGCTATTTCCGCGCGGTGGACAAGACCGGCCAGTACGGCCTGTCGGCCCGCGGCCTGGCGATCGACACCTACGCCAAGAAACGTGAAGAGTTTCCCGACTTCACCAAGTTCTGGTTCGAGACCCCGGACAAGGACAGCACCCGTTTCGTGGTCTATGCCCTGCTCGACTCGCCCAGCGCCACCGGCGCCTACCGCTTCGACATCGACTGCCAGGCCGAACGCGTGGTGATGGACGTCGACGCGCACGTCAACGCCCGCACCGCCATCGAACAGCTGGGCATCGCGCCGATGACCAGCATGTTCAGCTGCGGCACCCATGAACGGCGCATGTGCGACACCATCCATCCGCAGATCCACGACTCGGACCGCCTGGCCATGTGGCGCGGCAACGGCGAGTGGATCTGCCGCCCGCTGAACAACCCGGCGACCCTGCAGTTCAACGCCTTCGCCGACAAGGACCCGAAGGGCTTCGGCCTGGTGCAGACCGACCACGAGTTCGCCAACTACCAGGACACCGTGGACTGGTACAGCCGGCGCCCGAGCCTGTGGGTCGAGCCGACCACCGCCTGGGGCGAAGGATCGGTCGACCTGCTGGAGATCCCCACCACCGGCGAGACCCTGGACAACATCGTGGCCTTCTGGACCCCGAAAAAACCGCTGGCCGCCGGGGACTCGCTGAACTACGGCTACAAGTTGTACTGGAGCGCCCTGCCACCGGTGGGCACGCCGCTGGCGCGGGTCAACGCCACCCGTTCGGGCATGGGCGGCTTCGTCGAAGGCTGGGCCCCGGGCGAGCATTACCCGCCGGTCTGGGCCCGACGCTTCGCCGTGGACTTCAATGGCGGCGGCCTGGATCGACTGCCGGAGGGCACCGGCATCGAGCCGGTGGTCACCGCGTCGAACGGCCAGGTCAAGGATTTCCATGTGCTGAAGCTGGACGAGATCCAGGGTTATCGCGTGCTCTTCGACTGGTACCCGACCAACGACAGCGTCGATCCGGTGGAGCTGCGGCTGTTCATCCGTACCAACGATCGCACCCTGAGCGAAACCTGGCTGTACCAGTACTTCCCGCCGGCACCGGACAAGCGCAAGTACAGCTGAGGAAGCCCTATCGCCTGTAGCCGCTGCCGAAGGCTGCGATGGGCCAGGAACCGGTCGTCAACGGGCGCTGCGGATGGAGCGATCGACCGTTGTGTCCAGAGGCGGTCCGCTACGCGGCCCATCGCAGCCTGCGGCAGCGGCTACAGGTCGCGGTGTATGACACGGCATAAAAAACCGGCCCTCACAGGCCGGTTTTTTTATGCCCCGCACAGCTCACTCACGCAGGTCCGACTCGTGAATCGGCTGGTCGCGATGGGTCGCGCGCTGGTACTGCGCCGGCCAGATCGCCTTGTGCCCGCTCAGGTCGTCGTCGGCATGCAGCGGCCAGTACGGGTCGCGCAGCAACTCGCGGGCAAGGAAGATGATGTCGGCCTGACAGGTACGCAAAATGTGCTCGGCCTGGGCCGGCTCGGTGATCATGCCCACGGTGCCGGTGGCGATCCCCGACTCCTTGCGCACCCGTTCGGCGAAGCGGGTCTGGTAGCCCGGGCCGGTGGGGATCTCGGCATTGACCGCGGTGCCGCCCGAGGAAACATCGATCAGGTCCACACCCAGGGCCTTCAGGCGGCAGGCCAGCTCGACGGTTTCGTCCGGGTTCCAGCCGTCCTCCACCCAGTCGGTGGCCGACACCCGGACGAACAGCGGCAACTCTTGCGGCCAGACCGCCCGCACCGCCTCACACACCTGCAGGACCAGGCGAATGCGGTTATCGAAGGAGCCACCGTACTGGTCGCGGCGCTGATTGCTCAGAGGCGAGAGAAATTGATGCAGCAGGTAGCCGTGGGCGGCATGCACTTCGACCACCTTGAAACCGGCGACCAAGGCGCGTTTGGCCGAGTCGACGAAGGCCTGGACGATCGCGGCGATCTGCCCTTCGTCGAGTTGGGTCGGCGGCGTATGTTGCGGGTCGAAGGCAATCGGCGAAGGGCCTACCGGGACCCAGCCGCCCTCCTCGGGCTTGACGCTGCCATGCTTGCCCAGCCACGGCCGATGGGTGCTGGCCTTGCGTCCGGCGTGGGCCAGCTGGATGCCGGCGACCGCGCCCTGGGCGGCGATGAACCGGGTGATGCGTTGCAAGGGTGCGATCTGTTCATCGTTCCACAGGCCAAGGTCCTGGGCGGTGATGCGCCCGTCGGCGGTGACCGCCGTGGCCTCGGTGAAAATCAGTCCGGCGCCGCCCACGGCACGACTGCCGAGGTGCACCAGGTGCCAGTCATTGGCCAGTCCATCTACGCTGGAGTACTGGCACATGGGCGATACCGCGATGCGGTTGAGTAAGGTCAATTGACGAAGGGTATAGGGTTCAAGCAGCAGACTCATGGGGCACCTCTCGATCAGTGGTCAGGCTCCAGGGTTCTGTTTGAAAAGTCGACGAGTGACTGGAAAGGAACAGCGCCCGCCCCCGCGGGAGAAAAAAGGACAAGACGTCACAAGGCCAATCAAGCAGTGTTTAGAGACTAGTCGACAACGGCGCGACCAGCAGGGTTCCGACACATTTTGCCGAGGAAGGTAACGGTGGCCTGGCGTTTTTTCGCGAGCAAGCTCGCTCCTACATAAGCAACACACTCCCTGTAGGAGCGAGCTGGCTCGCGATAGCGTCAGCAGCCTTAACGCGGTTCGATATGGGCGATCATCAGTTGCACGGTTTCCTGGCCGCGGAACTCGTTGAGGTCCAGCTTGTAGGCCAGTTCCACCCAGCGGATGGTCGGGTTCGGCCATATATCGCGGTCGATGCCGAAGGCGATGCCGTCGAGTTTCACCGAGCCGCATTCACTGCGCAGCACCACCTTGAGGTGACGCTCGCCGACCACGCGCTGTTCCACCAATTGGAATACGCCATGGAACAGCGGCTCGGGAAAGTGCTGGCCCCAGGGCCCGGCATGGCGCAGGGCGCGGGCCAGTTCGAGGTGGAACTCTTCCACCGCCAGGGTGCCGTCCGACAGCAGGCGTCCGGTCAGGTCTTCCTCGCGCAGCTGGCGGCGCACCTCGGCATCGAAGGCTTCGGCGAAGGCCGGGAAATTCTGCTCCGGCAGCGACAGGCCGGCGGCCATGGCGTGACCGCCGAACTTGCTGATCAGGTCCGGATGCTTGGCCGCCACCGCGTCCAGGGCGTCGCGGATATGAAAGCCCGGCACCGAACGCGCCGAACCCTTGAGCATGCCTTCGCCGGCGTCGGCAAAGGCG
Source organism: Pseudomonas sp. B3G-3 (assembly GCF_028640915.1). Classification (NCBI taxonomy): domain Bacteria; kingdom Pseudomonadati; phylum Pseudomonadota; class Gammaproteobacteria; order Pseudomonadales; family Pseudomonadaceae; genus Pseudomonas; species Pseudomonas sp. B3G-3. The sequence continues at coordinate 102,493 of NZ_JAQZAB010000115.1, forward strand.
ATGGTCGGCCGGTGGTAACGCTCTTTCAGCCGCGAAGCGAGAATCCCGATCACCCCCTGGTGCCAGTCGGGCTCGAACAGGCACAGGCCGAACGGCATCGACTCCACCGGCAAGTCCTTGAGCTGGGCCAGGGCTTCGCGCTGCATGCCCTGCTCGATGGATTTGCGATCCTGGTTCAACTCGTCCAGCTGGCCGGCCATTTCCCGCGCCAGGGCCATGTCATGGCTGAGCAGGCATTCGATGCCCAGACTCATATCGTCCAGGCGACCGGCGGCATTCAGCCGCGGGCCGAGGATGAACCCCAGGTCGGTGGAGGTGATGCGCGACGCCTCGCGCTTGGCCACTTCGAGGATCGCCTTGATCCCCGGCCGCGCGCGCCCGGCACGAATCCGCTCCAGCCCCTGGTGCACCAGGATGCGGTTGTTGGCGTCCAGCGGCACCACGTCGGCGACGCTGCCCAGCGCCACCAGATCCAGCAGTTCGCCGATGTTCGGCTGCGGCTTGGTTTCGTACCAGCCAAGGCTGCGCAGGCGGGCCCGCAGCGCCATCAGCACATAAAAGATCACCCCGACCCCGGCCAGGGCCTTGCTCGGAAACTCGCAGCCGGGCTGGTTCGGGTTGACGATGGCATCGGCCGCCGGTAACTCGTGGCCCGGCAAGTGGTGGTCGGTGACCAGCACTTTCAGCCCGGCCGCCTTGGCCGCCGCCACGCCCTCGACACTGGAGATGCCGTTGTCCACGGTGATCAGCAGCTGGGGCTTGCGCTCCAGGGCCACCGCGACGATTTCCGGGGTCAGGCCGTAGCCGTATTCGAAACGGTTCGGCACCAGGTAATCGACATGGGCCGCGCCCAGCAGGCGCAGGCCAAGCATGCCCACGGTACTGGCGGTGGCGCCGTCGGCGTCGAAGTCGCCGACGATCAGGATGCGTTCGCGCTGCTCCAGCGCGGTCACCAGCAGGTCCACCGCAGCCTCGATGCCCTTGAGCTGCTGGAACGGGATCAACCGCGCCAGGCTCTTGTCCAGCTCGGCCTCGGACTGCACGCCACGGGCGGCGTACAGGCGGGTCAGCAACGGCGGCAGATCACCGAGAAACGGCAGGGTGGCGGGCAACTCACGAGGTTCGATACGCATGGGGTGACAGAAGCTTCTCTTCGATACGGGGGATACAGCGAAACAGCGCGCGGCGTGGCGAACTCAGCGCTCGCCCAACAGCCATTCCAGCTGGACTTCGTGCTGGCCACGATCGTCGGTGACGAAGATCGTGCCTTCGCTGATCATCACGTCCCACTTGATAACGCGCGGCATGTCCTTGGCCAGGACTTCCAGGACGTCCTGGGGCACGCCGGCGATATTGAGGTTCTTCAGGTTCTTCACCGCGTCCACCACCCGGGTCTGCCACACGCGCAGGCTGCCGTAGGCCAGCAGGCTGGTGCGCTCGGTACGGCGCGAGCACCAGGTCAGGCGCTCGGCGTCCGGCTGGCCGACTTCGATCCAGTGCAACACACGGTCGTCCAGGCTTTTTTCCCACAGGGCCGGCTCATCCACTTCCGACAGGCCACGACCGAACGACAGGTGTTCGTTGTACCAAAGGGCGTAGGCCAGCAGGCGCACGGTCATGCGCTCTTCGGTTTCCGACGGATGGCGGGCGATGGTTTGCTTGACGCTTTCGTACACCCCGCGATCGAGGTCAGTCAGGTTCAATTCAAACTTGTAGGTGGTAGACGGCTGGGCCATGGACGGGGCTTCTTGATACGAGGAAAGGCGGCAAGTCTAACCGATGCACGGGCCAATCCACGAATCGCGCACCATCATCCTTTGGCGAGGGAGCGCCGGGCTATGTTAAAACGCTCTACCGTCCAATCTTTGTCCTACAAGGATCTTCCATGCCGCTTACCGCCAAACCCCTTGCCGGCCTGAAAGTCGTCGAACTCGGCACCCTGATCGCCGGCCCGTTCGCCTCGCGTATCTGCGCCGAATTCGGCGCCGAGGTGGTCAAGGTCGAATCGCCCGATGGCGGCGACCCGCTGCGCAAGTGGCGCAAGCTGTATGAAGGCACGTCGCTGTGGTGGTTCGTCCAGGCGCGCAACAAACAGTCCCTGACCCTGAACCTCAAGCACCCGGACGGCCTGGAGGTGCTGAAGAAGCTGTTGGCGGAGGCCGACATCCTGATCGAGAACTTCCGCCCCGGGGTCCTGGAAAAACTCGGCCTGGGCTGGGACACCCTGCACGCGCTCAACCCCAAGCTGGTGATGGTGCGCCTGTCCGGCTTCGGCCAGACCGGGCCGATGAAGGACCAGCCCGGTTTCGGCGCGGTTGGCGAGTCCATGGGCGGGCTGCGCTACATCACCGGTTTCGAGGACCGCCCGCCGGTGCGCACCGGCATTTCCATCGGCGACTCGATTGCTGCCCTCTGGGGTGTGATCGGCGCGCTGATGGCCCTGCGGCACCGCGAGGTCAACGGCGGCCAGGGCCAGGTGGTGGACGTGGCGTTGTACGAAGCGATCTTCGCCATGATGGAAAGCATGGTCCCGGAGTTCGACGTCTTCGGTTTCATCCGCGAACGCACCGGCAACATCATGCCCGGCATCACGCCCTCCTCCATCCACACCAGCGCCGATGGCAAGCACGTGCAGATCGGCGCCAACGGCGATGCGATCTTCAAGCGCTTCATGCAGGTGATCGGCCGCGAAGACCTGGCCAACGACCCGGCCCTGGCCAGCAATGACGGCCGCGATAGCCGGCGCGACGAGCTGTATGGGGTCATCGATCGCTGGGTCAACTCGCTGCCGCTGGAGCGCGTGCTCGAGTTGCTGAATCAAGCGGAAGTCCCCGCCAGCCGCATCTTCAGTGCCGAGGACATGTTCAGCGATCCGCAGTTTCTCGCCCGGGAAATGTTCCTCCAGGCCAAGCTGCCGGACGGCAAGGCATTCAAGATGCCCGGCATCGTGCCGAAACTCTCGGACACCCCAGGCTCGTCCGAATGGGTCGGCCCCGCGCTCGGCGAACACAATGCCCAGGTACTGGGCGCCCTGGGTTACGACGAGCAGCAGATCAAAAGCCTGCGTGACAGCGGCGCGATCTAGCGTTGAACACGATTTCGCGACAATGAGAGTTTTACCGACAAGGATCAGCAGCCTGATGAACCCATGCAGTGGCGGGCGAATGATTCGCGGGATAGGTGTGTTTTGTATGTTGCTGGCACTCGGCACCTGGCCCCAGGTCAGCCAGGCCAGGAACACCTTGGTCTGGGTCCTGCGCGACCTGCCGCCAACGACGATTTTCGAAGGCCCGCAAAAAGGCCGCGGGGTGATCGACCAGGCCTTGCCTGTGCTGATGGCCAGCCTGCCGGAGTACGACCACCAGATCGTGCACGTCAACCGCGCCCGGGGCATGCAAATGCTCCGGGAGCAACCCTTCGTCTGCGATCCGGCGCTGATGTTCAACCTGCAGCGGGCACAGTGGATCGCGTTTTCCATCACCAGTTTTCGCGTGTTCAGCAACGGCCTGGCGGTGCGTCGCAAAGACCGTGATGGCGTGCAGCCGTTTATCCACGACGGCCAGATCGACTTGCGTGCACTCCTGGCCAGCGCCCCGCACAACGTTGGCGTGGTGGCCGAGCGCAGTTATGGCGAGCAGATCGACAGCCTGCTCGCACAGGCGCCGCCCGGAGCCCTGATGGCCCACTACGGCAACAGCGCCATCGGCAACCTGCTGCAGATGCAAAGGCACGGACGCCTCAAAGCCCTGATCGGCTACCAGCCGGAGATTCGTTTCCAGGCGCAACAGCAAGGGATCGATCCGAACGAGCTGGAGTTCTACCCGATCCAGGGCATGCCCAAGTATCAATCGGTGAACGTCGGCTGTTCGAACACAGCGCAGGGCCGCCAGGCGGTGGAGCGCATCAACCGGGCGCTGCTCAAACTGCGCCCGGACACCTTGCTGGAGCTTTATGCCCAGTGGCTGGAACCGTCGCTGCGCGAGCAATACCGCAGCGATGCCCTAGCGTTTTTCCACGACGCGCCGCAGCGCTAAAAAATCCGGGCAAAAAGAAACCCCGAGCAGTGGGGAGACGACTCGGGGTTAAACGTGGTCTGCAAGCAGACCCGTGCAACAAGCGACAAGCACCGGAGCACAATGCTTGATCCTGTTGCCAAGGGTCTGACTGATGGGCTGAAGCGAAGGTTCCCGAAAATTTCCAATCAGCGTGCGCTGTCGAACGCCTTCTCCTGGGCCACATTGCGCAAGGCCGCGATGACACAGGGTTCCAGGCGACCTTCGGCGATCAATACGTCGCGATGCAGGCCGTCGACGACATCGGTCAACTGGCGCTTGTCGGTCAACTGGACCTGGTTGAACTCACGCTCGACCACGATGGCCCCCAAGGCATTCTTCAGGGTCACCAGGCATTCCCCTTGCGCGCGCGGGGTCAGAGTTACCTGATACGGGCTCAAAGCTTCACCCAACAATAGGCTGATACTTTCCATCTCGATCACCACTCAATAGCTGGAATTAAGGCTCGAATACACCAATGCCGGTAGCTTTCTGGCATTCAAGTGACCACCGCCCAGAGAAGAAAGTTCGCAACCGCTGGCGGTTGCCGACCTGAGTTGATCCAGCATGCCCGCAAAACATGACAGATAAAAAACAGCCCGTATCAGACTAGAATCGGCACTTCAAACCAGAAACGAACGCGACGGTGCCGGCTGATCGATCAGCGCCTCGACCTTCTTGTAGCGCGATACCGCCTGTTGGCAGGAGTAGCGCCGAGGGTCGATCCGGACCGGCATCGCAACCTGCTCCCGGGGCGGATTTTCAGGCCTTGCGCAGGTCTTTCTGGCAGGTGGGGTTGTGGCCATGGGGGCCCTCTCCTCAAGCGGTTGGCAAAGCCCGGCGGCGCAGCGATGACGGTTGCCCGGCTGCTGGGCCTGGCCAAAATGCTGCCTTCTCACCGGAGCGAGTCTTGAATCAAACACTCAATAAAAAACTGCGGATCGTCCTGGCCGACGATCACCCGATTTTCCTCATCGGCCTGCGGGCCGTGCTGGAGCGCGACGACAACCTGGAGATCGTCGGCGAAGCCAGCTCCCCGACCGCCCTCGGCGAACTGCTGCAAAGCTGTCCCTGCGAAGTCCTGGTCACCGACTTCATGATGCCGGGAGAGCAGCAGAACGACGGCCTGCGCCTGATCGAGCAACTGCGCCGGCATCACCCCGAGCTGCCGATCGTGGTGGTGACCATGCTCAACAACGCCGGGCTGTTCCGCTCGATTCTCGACCTGGGCGTCATGGGCCTGCTGAGCAAGGCCAGCCTGGCCGATGAGCTGCCGGCGGCGATCAGCCATGTGCGTCGCAACAAGGTGTTCGTCGCCCAGGCCATCCAGCAACTCCTCAGCCTGGCGGGCGAGGTCGGGCCGGATCGCCTGCTGTCCGGGGAACAGCTGTCGCCCCGCGAACTCGAAGTGATCCGCCTGCTGGCGGCCGGGCTGACGGTCGGGGAAATCGCCGCCAAGCTCAGCCGCAGCAAAAAGACCGTCAGCACCCAGAAGGTCAGCGCGATGCGCAAGCTCGGCCTGTCCAGCGCCGCGGCGTTGTACATCTACGTGCAGGAACACGGGCTGGCCTGAACGCAGGCTCAGCCCATCTCTTCGCCGAGGTCGGCCCTCACGCGCCGGGCGATCCACTGACGCACGGCGACCGCGCTCATGGGTTCGGCGATGAAGCAGCCTTGCAGGCGCGCCTGCCCCAGCCGTTTGGCCGCCTCGTAGTCGGCGGCGCTCTCGATACCGGCCAGCACCAACCCCAGCGACATGCGCCGGGCCATGCTCATGGCGCCGGCCACCACCGCCGACTTGCGCTCATCGGCCGCCAGCCCACAGACAAAGGCCGGCGGGATCTTCAGCTCGGTGAACGGCAACTCCAGCAGGCGCTGCAGGCTGGTGCCACCGGTGCCGAAGTCGCCAATCGACAGCTTGCAACCGATCATGCGCAGGCGCAGCAGGGCCTCGACATGGGCGGTGTCGGTTTGCAGCTCGGTGGTCTCGACGATTTCCAGGGTCAGCAGGCGTGCCGGTACTTCAAAACGGCGCAGCAGGGCTTCCAGCTGGCGCGCGAAGTTCGGCAGTTCCAGCATGCCCACCGGGATGTTCACCGAGATCGCCAGCGAACGGCCCATGACCAGGCGCACCCCGGCCGACAGCTGCATGGCCTGCTCCAGCATGAGCCAGGTGAAGGCTTCTTCCAGCCCGGCGAACTCGATCACCGGGAGGAACTCGGCGGGCAGCATCAGGCCATGCTCCGGATGCTGCCAGCGGGCCAGCGCCTCGACGCCCTGGACCTCGCCGTCCTGGCTGACCACCGGCTGAAAGTGCGCGACCCCATGGCGCAGTACCGCCGCCCGCCCTTCCTCGGCAGTCGGCACTTCAGGCTGGAATACATCCAGCCCCAGGGTTTCACGCACCTGGGCCAGCGACAAGGCTTGCGGGCCCGGCTCGAAACATTGCTGGTACAGGCTCAGCAGTTCATTGACCAGGGTCACCGAAGCCGGCTTGGGCAGGCAGCCCAGCACATTCAGGCCCTGCTGCCGGGCCATGGCCGCGGCGCCTTCGCGGACATCCGCTTGCGCGTCGCTGAGAATGATCAGCGCCTTCGCCCGCTGTTGCTCCGCCAGGTAACGAATCAGCTCCAGGCCGTCGGCCTGCTCCAGGTACAGATCGCAGATGGCGATGTCCACCGGCCCCTTGCTGTCCAGGGATTGCCGGGCGGCGGCAACGCTTTCGGCGTTCAACACGTTGAACACGCCGTTGGCGTTGAGCATCTGGTGCAGGGCCATCAACTGGAACGAATTGTCTTCAAGAACGAGCACTTTCAACGAGTGCATGCAACGACCTCCGATACGGCGAGAGCGGCGAGAATCCGCAGCGGGCCGGTACGTTAATCGCAGAGGGCAGGTCGCCCCATAAGACAAGTCTTAATCGCTACCCAGGTGCGGCTCGATATCGCTGCGCAAGCAACCGATGGCTTCCTTAAGACGCAGCCAGTGCTCCGCCAGCACCGCCGTCGAGCGGGCCCGGGCAACGCCCTCCAGGTCGATGCAGACCTGGGCCAGCGGCAGCGCATCGATCAGGCAGCAGACCCCTTTGAGGCGGTGGGTGGACGCGCCGATACGCGCCCAGTCCTGCTCCAGCACCGCCGACTCCAGGGCCACCTGCTCCTGCCCCAGGTTGCTCCACAGCTCGCGCAGCATGCGTTGCAGGATCGGCTCGTCGGCCTGGGTCATGCTGCGCAGGGTCTGGATATCAAAGGATGGCGGCGGCAAGAAACGCGCAAGCATCTGCGCCAGCCGGTCCAGGGTCACCGGCTTGACCAGCAGCTCGTCCATGCCGGCCTGCTCGCAGCGCTGCTGTTCATCCTCGAAGGCATTGGCGGTGCAGCCGATCAGCGGGCAGGCGTCGCGCCCTTCCCGGACCTCGATCTCACGTATCGCTTCGCTCAGCTGATAACCGCTCATGCCCGGCATGTGGCAATCGGTCATCACCAGGTCGAACGCCTCGCCCTGCCAGCGCGCCAACGCCGCCTCGGCGCTGTCGAGCGCCACCACCTTGTGCCCGAGGAACATCAGTTGCTGGCTGAGCACCATGCGATTGGCCCGCACATCATCGACCACCAGCACCGACATGCGACGGCTCTGCGGACGCTCGCTGGTCACCTGGGGCGACTGGCTGAAAGCCTCGACCACTTGCTCCGGATAGAGCTCGAGGGTCACGCGGGTCCCCGCGCCGGGTTGGCTTTGCAGCAGAATGCGGCCGCCCATCAGCTCCACCAGTTGCTTGCAGATGCTCAGGCCCAGGCCGGTTCCGCCCTGCTCTGGCGTCGTCTGCACATGGGCCTGAATGAACGGATCGAACAGGCTCGCCTGTTTCTCCGGGCTGATACCTGGCCCGGTGTCGGCCACGCTGATGCACAGGCGATCGGCGCCATGCTCATCTGCCTGGCGCTCGACGGATACCCGCACCTCGCCGACCTGGGTGAACTTCAGGGCATTGCTCAGCAGGTTGTGCAGCACCTGGCGCAGGCGCAATGGATCGAGCCAGTAGAAGCCGTCCGCCGCCTTGTCGAAGGCCAGCGTCAGGTGCAGCCCCTTGTTGCGCGCGGTGACCTCGAACAATTGCTGTATGTCTTCGAAGAAGCCTCGCAGGGCCACGGTCTGCGGCGCCAGCTGCATATGCCCGGCCTCGATCTTGGCCAGGTCGAGGTTGTCGCCCATCAGGCCGACCAGCTCCTGCGCCGACTGATAAGCCACGCGCAAGGCATCGGAAAACGGCATGCCGCGCAGGCGCGCCTGTTCCTTTTCCAGCTCCAGCAAACCGATGATCGCGTTCATCGGCGTGCGAATCTCATGGCTCAGGGTCGAGAGAAAGGCGCTCTTGGCGTAGTTCGCCTGATCCGCCGCGCGACGCGCCTCCAGCAGCTCTTCCTCGAGGCGCTTGCGCTCGGTGATGTCGATCCAGCCCCCCAGCAGCCCCTGCAACTCGCCCTGGGCGCTGTAGAACGGCACCGTCCATTGATAGACCTGCACCGGGCCGTTCCTGGATTCGATCTGCCGGTCGACGAACACCGACTCCTGCGACTCCAGCTGCTCCAGGAACTCGCGGTGCAGCTGCCGGGCCGTGGCCTCGGGCAACACATCCAGCTCGGTCAGGCACAGCCCCTTGATCTGTTCCAGGCGCATGCCGGTCTGGGTTTCGTAGCTTTTGTTGCAGGTGATCAGGCGTCCGGCCAGGTCGCGGACGAAGATCGGGTTGGGGATGCCGTCGAGCAAGGCGCGCTTGAACGCCAGCTGGTCGTTGAGCCGTTGCTCGGCTTGCAGGCGTTGGCGGATCTGCCCCTTGAGCCGGGTGTTCCAGGCCAGGGACAGCAGGCCGAACAGGATCGCAGTAAAGGTGACCCAGTAGATCCACGCTGGCACTCGCTGCCACATCGGCACCGGCACCGGCGTCACCCCCAGCCATTTCAGGCGGATGGCGCTGAGCTCGGCCACCGGGAAGGCTTCCAGGGCCTTGTTCAGGATACTCAGCAGCTCGGGCTGGTCCCGGCGCACCGACAATTCGTCGGCCGACCACTTGCCCTCGACGCTGCGGCCGATGCGCAGGCCGTTCGCCGGGTAGCCCTGCACCTCGACTTCGTTCTGGATGGTCGCGTCGGCCTCGCCGCTGGCCACCAGGGCCCGCGCCTCCAGGTAGGTGTCGACCAGACGCAGGTGGACCTTCGGGTAGTTCTGCCGGACGTAGCTCTCCAGCGCATGCTTGGCCGGAAGCGCCAGGACCTTGCCGGCCAATTGGTTGAAGGTATTGAGCTGGATGTCGTCGGCGCGCACCACGAACACCCAGGCCGAACCGCCAAAGGCATGGGTGAAGTCGAGGAAGCCGCAGCGCTCATCGTTGGCCGACAGCGTGGTGTTCATCTGCGCCCGGCCCTTGAGCAGCAGATCCAGGGTGTGGGCCGTGGAGAAGGTTTCCTCCTGGACGAATTGCAGCCCGGTCATCCTCGAGATGCGGTTGAGCAGGTCGATATTCAGCCCGGCCCACTGGCCGTCCTTATCCTTGAACACGTAGGGCGGAAACTGCTGGGACGCCACTACCACATGCTGATGCTCGAGCAGCCAGGCGCGCTCCTGCTTGCTCAGCTTGATCCGCTCGTCGCCAGTGCTGGCACCCAGCCCGGTGGTCCAGCGGGCCAGGATCTCCCGCCGCGTGGAGTCGTCGATGCTTTGCAGCGCCTGTTCGATCAGGCGGCCGAGCAGCGGGTCGGTCTGGCGCGTGGCGAAGGCAAAGCCGATCGGCGGCAGCCGGCTTTCGGTGCGGACCTGCAACCCCAGGTAAGGGCGCAGCGCCTTGTAGGCTCGGACGATCACTTCATTGCCGATAAAGGCATCGACATCCCCCTGTTTCAGGGCTTCCAGGCCGCTGTACAGATTGGGCGAAAGAATGATCTGGCTGTGGGGATAGGCCGCATGGGCAATCTTGGCGTCCGCATAGCCCTCCAGCAGCACCACTTTCTTGCCAGCCAGGTCTTCGGGAATTTCCGCCTCGTCCCGGCGCACCACCACGACCGCGCGGTCGGGCATGTAGTCACTGGAGAAATGCAGCCCCGCGGCGCCACGCTCATAACCGTTGGCGCTGGTCAGGATATCGATCGCCCCGGTGCGCAGCGCCTCGACCGCCTGTTCGCGCTCGGAGAACCCCAGGACTTCCAGGGACACGCCCAGGCGTTCGCCGACCAGGCTCAGGTAATCGGCGCTGATGCCCTGGTAACGGTTGCGGTCGCGGGTGATGTCGATCGGCTGGTAGTCGTCGATCGAAATGCCCACCTTCAAGGTGCCACGGCCCGCCAGCCATTGCCGTTCGGCCGAAGCCAGGGTGAGCGGTTGCAGCTGGACGAAGGCCGGCACCAGCTTGAAGGGCAGGTTCTGCGCCGCCATCAGGCACGGGGCCAGGGACAACATCGCCAAAACCATCAATATGCGGAAAACCGGGCGCAGCAACATAAGCATCCTGTGAGTGATTCTCGACGCGGCGTCGCCCTGTCCTTGTGCCCTGTCCTTGAGCTCGATCCTTAAAGACGCGTCGCGATAAACAGCCTGTGTATAAAAAGACAAGGCCCGTCAGAGACGGGCCTTGTTGACGATCGATGTCACTCGATCAGAGCGGTTTGCCGCGATTGCCATGCTGGCTGACGAAGGCCTGGACGGCCTTCAGGTCGTTGGCCAGGACGGTGCAACGCTCTTCGCGCTGGAACAGGTCGGACAGGTGCGCCGGCAATTCCAGGGCCTTGCCGATCCCGGCCTTTTCCACCGCTTCCGGGAATTTCACCGGATGCGCGGTGCCCAGCACCACCATCGGGATATCCAGGCTGCGACGGCACTCACGGGCGGCCTTCACGCCGATCGCGGTGTGCGGGTCGAGCACTTCGCCGGTCTGGGCGAAGACTTCGGCGATGGTCTCGCAGGTCTGGGCGTCGTCCACGGCCAGGGAATCGAACAGCTTGCGCGCTTCGGTCCAGCGCTCCTGCTCGACGCTGAAACCGCCACCTTGCTTGAAGGAGTCCATCAGCGCGGCCAGCGCGGCACCGTTGCGACCGTGCAGGTCGAACAGCAGGCGCTCGAAGTTCGACGAGACCATGATGTCCATCGACGGCGACAGGGTGGCGTGCAGGGTTTCCTTGACGTACTGGTTGCCGCTCATGAAGCGGTGCAGGATGTCGTTGCGGTTGGTGGCGACGATCAGCTGGTTGATCGGCAGGCCCATGTTGCGGGCCAGGTAACCGGCGAAGATATCGCCGAAGTTGCCGGTCGGTACCGAGAACGCCACCGAACGCGCCGGGCCGCCCAGCTGCAGGGCCGCGTGGAAGTAGTAGACGATCTGGGCCATGATCCGCGCCCAGTTGATCGAGTTCACCGCCACCAGGCGAGTGCCCTTGAGGAAGCCCTGGTCGGCGAAGCTGGCCTTGACCATTTCCTGGCAGTCGTCGAAGTTGCCTTCGATAGCGATGTTGTGGATGTTCTCGCCGAAGATGGTGGTCATCTGCCGGCGCTGCACTTCGGACACACGGTTGTGCGGGTGCAGGATGAAGATATCGACGTTGTCGCAACGCTTGCAGCCTTCGATGGCGGCCGAACCGGTATCGCCGGAAGTGGCGCCGATGATCACCACGCGCTCGCCGCGCTTCTCCAGCACGTAGTCCAGCAGGCGACCCAGCAGTTGCAGGGCGAAGTCCTTGAACGCCAGGGTCGGGCCGTGGAACAGCTCCAGGACCCACTCGTTGCCGTTCAGCTGGCGCAGCGGGGCAATGGCGTTGTGGGAAAAGGCACCGTAGGTTTCCTCGAGGATTTTCTTGAAGTCGGCATCCGGAATGCTGCCGGTGACGAACGGGCGCATCACCCGGAAAGCCAGCTCGTGGTATGGCAGGCCGGCCCAGGAAGCGATTTCCTCCTGGGTGAAACGTGGCAGGTTTTCCGGTACGTACAGGCCGCCGTCGCTCGCCAGGCCGGCCAGCAGGACGTCTTCGAAATTCAGGGCCGGTGCCTGGCCGCGGGTGCTGATGTAACGCATGACTGGCTCCTCTAAAAAGAGTTCTCAAGCGGGAGCCGCCGGGGCTCCCGCAACGAAGCGGATTAGTTCAGGTGCTCGACGCGGATCCGTACGACCGGACCGACTACGCCCTGCAGGGCTTCCAGCGCGGTGATCGCGTCGTTGATGCGCTGTTCCACCACCCGGTGGGTCAGCAGGATCATCGGCACCAGGCCGTCGTGTTCTTCGACCTCTTTCTGCATGATCGACTCGATGTTGATGCCGCGCTCGGACAGGATGCTCGCCACCTGGGCCAGTACGCCCGGGTGATCCTTGGCCTGGATCCGCAGGTAGTAGGCGCTTTCGCAGGCCTCGATCGGCAGGATCGGGTGGGCCGACAGCGAGTCCGGCTGGAAGGCCAGGTGCGGCACGCGGTTCTCCGGGTCGCTGGTCATGGCGCGAACCACGTCCACCAGGTCGGCGATCACCGACGAAGCGGTCGGCTCCATGCCGGCGCCGGCGCCGTAGTACAGGGTGGAGCCGACGGCGTCGCCGTTGACCATCACCGCGTTGAACACGCCATTGACGTTGGCGATCAGGCGATCGGCCGGGATCAGCGTCGGGTGCACGCGCAGCTCGATGCCGGCATCGGTGCGGCGGGCCACGCCCAGGTGCTTGATGCGATAGCCCAGGGCCTCGGCGTAGTTCACGTCGGCGGTGGTCAGCTTGGTGATACCTTCGGTGTAGGCCTTGTCGAACTGCAGCGGGATACCAAAGGCGATGGACGCCAGGATGGTCAGCTTGTGCGCCGCGTCGATGCCTTCGACGTCGAAGGTCGGATCGGCTTCGGCGTAACCCAGGGCCTGGGCCTCGACCAGCACGTCTTCGAAGGTGCGACCCTTCTCGCGCATCTCGGTGAGGATGAAGTTGCCAGTGCCGTTGATGATCCCGGCCACCCAGTTGATGCGGTTGGCCGCCAGGCCTTCGCGGATCGCCTTGATGACTGGAATACCACCCGCCACGGCGGCCTCGAACGCCACGATCACCCCCTTCTCACGGGCCCTGGCGAAAATTTCGTTACCGTGTACGGCGATAAGCGCCTTGTTGGCGGTGACCACATGTTTACCATGCTCGATGGCCTTGAGTACCAGCTCGCGGGCAACGGTATAGCCGCCCATCAGCTCTATGACGATGTCGATCTCTGGGTTCGTGGCCACTTCGAACACATCGTTGGTAATCGCAATACCGGTCGTCTGGAACTGAGGCTTTGGCGTGCGCATGGCAATTTGTGCCACTTCGATTCCACGCCCGGCACGACGAGCAATTTCCTCGGCGTTACGCTGAAGTACATTGAAGGTACCGCCACCGACGGTACCCAGCCCACAGATGCCCACTTTGACCGGATTCACTCTGAACTCCCCATGAAACGGCCGACACTAGGTCGGCCGTGGAAAACAGCCGCAAACCACACGGCTCTCTATTAATGACGCGTCGGCCACAACCGCCGCGCCATGATCGTCAAAGGCTCGACGACGCAGGATTATTTCGCGCCCAGCGCCAGTTTGGCGACTTGTGGCGCAGGCTGGTAGCCCGGAATCACTTGGCCGTCGGCCAAAACGATGGCCGGCGTGCCGTTCACACCGATCGACTGGCCCAGGGCGAACTGCTTGGAAACCGGGTTGGCGCACTTGGCGGCCTTGATTTCCTTGCCATCGACCATCTTGTCCATGGCCGCTTTCTTGTCGGCCGAGCACCAGACCGCCTGCAACTGCTCGTCGCCCGGCGAACCCAGGCCCTGGCGCGGGAAGGCGACGTAACGCACTTCCACGCCCATCTTGTTCAGTTCAGGCACTTCGGCGTGCAGCTTGTGGCAGTACGGGCAGGTGGTGTCGGTGAAGACGGTGATGTGGGTCTTGGTTTCGCCGATGGCCGGGTAGACCACGGTTTCAGCGACCGGAATGGCGTTGATCAGCTTGGCCACGCCCAGGCGCTCGGTCTTTTCGGTCAGGTTGACCGGCTTGCCGTCCTTGAGCTGGAACAGGTAGCCCTGCATCACGAACTGGCCGTCGGCGCTGGCATACAGCACGCGGCTGCCCTTGAGCTTGACTTCATAGACACCGGGCAGCGGACTGGCGCTGATGCTTTCTACCGGGACTTCGAGCTGCAGGCCCTGGAGGCTTTTACGAATCGCTTTTTCGGCGGCGTCATCGGCCATAACAAAGGTACTGGCCAACGCAATGGCTGCGGCGGCGATCATCTGGGTCACGCGCATTGGGAACTCCTGAAGGCGGACAAATGGGACGGTCAGAACGCCCGTACTGGAACACCGGGTCATAACGGCCCACTTTGCAAACCGGCAAAGCCTACCACATAAGGCCCGCCTGGCGGGCTCCCGCTGAGCCAAGCCGGTCATTTGCCGATCAGCGCGGAGCCGCTCTTGTAGCTGCTGCCGAGCCTGCGAGGCTGCGCTCGGCGGCGAAGCCGACGCAAAACCAGGCACCCTGGTATTTCAGTTAAACCCCGAACATCGGATTGACGACGGCTGCGCCGCCGAACGCAGGCTGCGCCAGCGGCTACAGGTTCAACCGCGGGGATGGTGCTTGGCGTGCAGATCCTGCAGACGAGCCCGGGCGACATGGGTGTAGATCTGGGTGGTCGACAGGTCGCTGTGGCCGAGCAGCATCTGCACCACCCGCAGGTCGGCGCCGTGGTTGAGCAGATGGGTGGCGAAGGCGTGCCGCAAGGTATGGGGCGACAGCGACTTGCCGATCCCGGCGACCTTGGCCTGATGCTTGATCCGGTGCCAGAAGGTCTGCCGGGTCATCTGCTCGCCGCGCAGGCTGGGGAACAGCACATCGCTGGGCCGCCCGCCGAGCAGTTCGCCCCGGGCATCGCGCATGTAGCGCTCGACCCAGACAATCGCTTCCTCGCCCATCGGCACCAGCCGTTCCTTGCTGCCCTTGCCCATCACCCGCAGCACGCCTTGGCGCAGGTTGACCTGCTCCAGGGTCAGGCTGATCAGCTCGGTGACCCGCAGGCCACAGGCATATAGGACCTCAAGCATGGCGCGATCGCGCTGGCCGATGGCCTCGCTGAGGTCGGGAGCGGCCAGCAGGGCTTCGACATCGGCCTCCGACAGGGACTTGGGCAACGGCCGCCCCAACTGCGGCATGTCGACTTGCAGCGTGGGGTCCACGGCGATCAGCTTTTCCCGCAGCAGGTAACGATAGAAACCGCGCACCCCAGAGAGAAAACGCGCGGTCGAACGCGGCTTGTAGGCTTGTTCCACCCGCCAGGCGAGGTGGTCGAGAATCAGCTCGCGGCCGGCATTCACCAGTTCCAGCCCCTTTTCCTGCAGCCAGCCGTTGAACAGCGCCAGGTCGCTGCGATACGCCTCGCGGGTGTTGTCCGAGAGGCCCTTTTCCAGCCATAGCGCATCGAGGAAGCGGTCTATCAGGGGATGGTCGATGGCGGGCATAAATACTCGAAAGGCGCGGGCTTGAGGCCAGGCGCAAATAAATAGTGAACTGTGCAGAGGGTCGCTAGTCTTTCATAGCCCGCTATTTCAAGGAACAGGGAGCTTCAATGAACGAACAACAGATTCTGTTGGCCTTTGGCGGCATAGGCGTGGCGGCAGTGGGCTGCCAATGGCTGGCCTGGCGCCTGAAACTACCGGCCATTCTGTTCCTGCTGTTGAGCGGCATTCTCGCCGGCCCGGTCCTGGGCTGGCTCGATCCACAAGCGTTGTTCGGACCGCTGCTGATGCCGCTGGTGTCGCTGGCGGTGGCCTTGATCCTGTTTGAAGGCAGCCTGACCCTGCACCTGTCGGAATGGCGCGAGATCGGCAAGGTGGTGCACCGGCTGGTGACCATCGGCGCGCTTTCGACCTGGGCAGTGATCACCCTGGCCACCCATTGGCTGCTGGGCTTCGACTGGCTGCTGGCGCTGCTGTTCGGCACCCTGACCCTGGTCACCGGGCCCACCGTGATCGTACCCATGCTACGGGTGGTTCGGCCCAAGGCGTCGATCGCCAACATCCTGCGCTGGGAAGGCATCGTCATCGACCCGATCGGCGCCCTGCTGGCGGTGGTGGTCTACAGCTTCATCATCGCCAGCGCCGAGGGCCAGGGCCTGCAGCACAGCCTGATGACCTTCGGCGGGGTGATTCTCTGCGGCAGCCTGTTCGGCATCGTCGGCGGCTGGGTGCTGGGGACCATCATGCGCCGCCAGTGGCTGCCGGAATACCTGCACAACCTGGCCACGCTGGCGGCGGTGCTGGGCATATTCATCGGCGCCAACCAGGTGATGCATGAGTCCGGCCTGCTGGCCGTGACCCTGATGGGCATGTGGATGGCCAATATGAAGGACGTCGACGTCCGGCACATCCTGCACTTCAAGGAAAACCTCAGCGTGCTGCTGATTTCCGGGCTGTTCATCCTGCTGGCGGCACGCCTGGACCTCAATGCGCTGATCGCCCTGGGGCCGCTGGTGTTGATTCTGCTGCTGGTAATCCAGTTCGTCGCCCGGCCATTGAACGTGCTGCTGTCCACCGCCGGCTCCAATCTGAACTGGCGCGAACGGACCTTGCTGGCCTGGATCGCACCGCGGGGCATCGTTGCCGCGGCTGTCTCGGCGATCTTCGCCATTCGCCTGGACCAGGCCGGCCATGAAGGCGCGCTGCTGCTGGTGCCGCTGACCTTTGCCGTGATCATCGGCACCGTGGTGCTGCAAAGCGCCACTGCGCGGCCGCTGGCCCGCCTGCTGAAAGTCGCGGAACCGGCACCGAGTGGCTTCCTGATCGTCGGGGCGAACGCTCCGGCGCGGACCATCGGCAAGGCCCTGCAACAACTGGGCAGTCGTGTGCTGCTGACCGATTCGAGCTGGGAAAACATCCGCGCCGCGCGCATGGATGGCCTGCCGACCTACTTCGGCAATCCGGCGTCGCAACACGCCGATGCCCATCTGGACCTGGTGGGGCTTGGCCATCTGCTGGCGCTGTCGCCCTCCGGCGAACTGAACACCCTGGCCTCCATGCGCTTCCGTCACGACTTCGGCCATCAGCGCCTGTTCGGCCTGGCCAACAGCCAGGAAAGCCGGCGCACCGACAAGCACCGGGCCAGCCATGAACACCGCGGGCATCTGCTGGGCAGCGAGGCGCTGTCCTACAGCAAACTGGCCAGCCTGCTGGGACAGGGTGCGGAGCTGTACAGCACCAACCTCACCGAAGGCTTTGGCTGGGAGGATTACCAGGCGCTGCACGGCGAACGGGCGACCCTGCTGTTCGCTCGCGACAGCAGCGGCTGGGTGCATGTGGTGACGCCGGACAGCGCCCTCAAGCCCACAGCGGGCTGGACCCTGGTAGCGTTGATTCAGAAGGATATGGCGGCCTGATAGCCCATCGCGGGCAAGCCTCGCTCCTACAGAACGGTGAAATCCCGCAGGAGCGAGGCTTGCTCGCGATCAGTCGACAAACCCCGGCAGCACCGGCACCGGGCGCTTGTCGTCATCGATGGCGACAAAGCTGAACAGGCCGTGGATGGCTTTCTCCCGCCCATCGCAACTCATACTCTCGACGAAGACTTCAACCTCGACCTTGAGGCTGGTGTTGCCGACCTTCACTACCCGTCCCACCAGCTCGACGATGGAGCCCGCGGCAATCGGGTGATTGAAGTCGATACGGTCAGTGGACACGGTGACCAGCGGCAGCCGACAGAAACGGGTCGCGGCGATGAACGACACTTCGTCCATCCAGGCCAGCGCCGTGCCGCCGAACAGGGTGTTGTGGTGGTTGGTGGTCGACGGGAATACCGCCTTGGTCACACGGGTAACCGACAGCTCGGTCCGGCGTTGGATTTCTTGCTCGCGGGGGCTCATGGTTCTACTGCCTGAAACACACTTCGGGGAATAAATGACGGGCAACAAAAAAGCAGCCCGTAGGCTGCTTTTTTCTGCATCGGAAGCTGGACTTAAGCCAGTTTTTCCTTGATGCGAGCTGCTTTACCCGACAGGTCGCGCAGGTAGTACAGCTTGGCTTTACGTACGTCACCGCGACGCTTGACAGCCATGCTGTCGATTTGCGGGCTGTAGGTCTGGAAAGTACGCTCTACGCCAACACCGTTGGAGATTTTACGAACGGTGAATGCACTGTTCACGCCACGGTTACGCTTGGCGATTACAACGCCTTCGAACGCTTGCAGACGGGAACGATCGCCTTCCTTCACTTTCACCTGAACGACAATGGTGTCGCCCGGGGCAAAGGCTGGGATCTCTTTGGTCATCTGCTCTGCTTCGAGTGCAAGAATGATTTTGTTGGTCATGCTGTGCTCCTAAGGTAAATCGTCGGATCTACCATCGATACGTTGTTAACTATCGTCCCGCTCGCGGATGTATTCCTCGAGCAGCTTCTTCTCTTCTCCAGAAAGCGAGCGGCTTTCCAGAAGATCGGCGCGTCGTTCATAGGTCCGACCAAGGGACTGCTGTAAACGCCAACGCCGGATGTGTGCGTGGTTGCCACTCAGCAACACGTCGGGAACACGCTGATCCGCATACACCTCCGGTCGGGTGTAGTGCGGGCAATCCAGCAGACCATCCGTGAAGGAATCTTCCTCCGCGGAATCCGCATGCCCTAAAGCTCCGGGCAGCAGTCGCGTAACCGCATCAATCAGGACCATCGCCGGCAGCTCGCCACCGGAGAGTACATAGTCGCCAATCGACCACTCTTCATCGACATGAGCTTCAATAAAACGCTCGTCAATGCCTTCATAACGACCGGCAATCAGGATCAATGCATCCTCATTCGCCAACTCGCGTACCGCCGACTGAGTCAGTTTGCGGCCTTGGGGCGACAGGTAGATCACCTTCGCGCCCTCCCCGGCTGCCTGCCTGGCCTGAACCAGAGCATCTTCCAGGGGCTTGATCTTCATCACCATGCCCGGGCCACCGCCAAATGGGCGATCGTCCACAGTGTGATGTCGATCCGTGGTGTAGTCTCGCGGATTCCAACAGGTCAGCTGCAAGAGCCCCTGTTTCACCGCGCGGCTGGTTATGCCGTAGTCGCTGATGGCGGAAAACATCTCGGGAAACAAACTGATCACTTCTACGCGCAGGCTAGCCACGTTCAGAAGTCCGCGTCCCAATCCACCTTCATCTCGCCCGCTGCCAGGTCGACGGCCAACACGCATTGCTCGGTATAGGGCAACAGGCGTTCGCGATCATCCAGGCTGCCAGCGCAAGGCTTGACCACCATTACATCGTTCGAGCCGGTCTCCAGCAGGTGATCGATCTTCCCGAACAGTTGTCC
The DNA here is from genome assembly GCF_028640915.1 of Pseudomonas sp. B3G-3. NCBI lineage: Bacteria > Pseudomonadati > Pseudomonadota > Gammaproteobacteria > Pseudomonadales > Pseudomonadaceae > Pseudomonas > Pseudomonas sp. B3G-3. The sequence goes on from NZ_JAQZAB010000115.1 coordinate 121,859, forward strand.
GTGAGTGTCGATGACCTTGAGACCTTGCAGCTGGTACCAGTAGTACTCGCCGTCGGTCAGTTCAGGGAACAGGTTGCGCGGCACGCAGATCTCATAACCGGCCAGAAGACGCGCTTCTTCACGATCATCGAGACCCTTGAGCTTTGCGACCAGGAATTTTTCATTCCCGCGTCCGCTGACCAGCTCAACCTGTTTCACGCTACCTTCGCGCTTGAGCGTCCAGGTTTTGTAATCCAACAGGTTTTTAATCGGATCAGTAAAGGAATAAACCTTCACTTCGCCGCGAACGCCGTGAACAGAGTAGATTTTGCCGATAACGATCAAATCATCAGCAGGAGCAGGCGTCGCGTTCATAGGGTTCAGGCTGCAGCCTTAGCCGATTCCTTCAACAGCTGAGCAACGCGCTCAGACGGTTGTGCACCAACGCTCAGCCAGTAGGCTACGCGCTCTTGGTTCACGGACAGGCGGACTTCTTGACCACGAGCGATCGGGTTGAAGAAGCCAACTTGTTCTTTGTGCGAACCGTCGCGTGGGTTGCGGCTGTCGGTCACGGTCAAGTGGTAAAACGGGCGCTTTTTGGAGCCGCCAAGGGCAAGACGGATTGTTAGCATGTGAACATCGTTCCTGTAGTCGGTGCTGCAAATCTAAATGCACAGCGGGCATGGGTGCCCGAAAGGCCGCATATTCTAAGGAATATCCGGACTTTTGCAAATGACTTTTTCCGGCGCCTACCGGCTGCCATCCAGATTTGCTATAGGGCCGTTGGCAACAACGGCGAGTCAGCTCCCGCCAAGCGCGGGTTTGCTGGAGGTCCCGCGTCCCCGCGGGAAACGCCGGCATGGCTGCCGGCGTGGATTCTTCAGATCTTCGGCATGCCGCCGCCGGGCAACATTCCGCCCATGCCGCGCATCATTTTCGCCATTCCGCCCTTGGCGGAGAATTTCTTCATCATCTTCTGCATCTGCTTGTGCTGCTTGATCAAGCGACCGATGTCCTGCACCTGGGTGCCGGAGCCCATGGCGATCCGACGCTTGCGCGAACCGCTGATCAGCTCAGGGTCGCGGCGCTCGGCCGGGGTCATGGAGTTGATGATGGCTTCCATCTGCTTGAACTGCTTCTCGGCCGCGCCCTGGGCATTGCCCATTTGCGCCAGGTTCACGCCACCGATATTCGGCAGCTTGTCCATCAGGCCACCGAGGCCGCCCATGTTCTTCATCTGTTGCAACTGATCGCGGAAGTCTTCGAGGTCGAAGCCTTTGCCTTTTTTCAGCTTCTTCGCCAGCTTGTCGGCTTTTTCCTTGTCGAGGGTCTGTTCGGCCTGCTCGATCAGGCTGAGCACGTCGCCCATGCCGAGGATGCGCGAAGCGATACGCTCAGGGTGGAACGGCTCGAGCGCTTCGCTCTTCTCGCCCATACCGATGAACTTGATCGGCTTGCCGGTGATCGCACGCACCGACAGCGCGGCACCGCCACGGGCATCGCCGTCGACCTTGGTCAGGATCACACCGGTCAGTGGCAGCGCGTCGCCAAAGGCCTTGGCCGTGTTGGCGGCGTCCTGGCCGGTCATGGCGTCGACCACGAACAGGGTTTCCACCGGCTTGACCGCCGCGTGCAACGCCTGGATCTCGTCCATCATGTCGGCGTCGATGTGCAGACGACCGGCGGTGTCGACGATGACCACGTCGATGAACTTGAGCTTGGCTTCTTTAATAGCCGCTTCGGCGATCGCGACCGGCTTCTGGCTCAGGTCGGACGGGAAGAAGGTCACGCCAATGTCATTGGCCAGGGTTTCGAGCTGCTTGATCGCCGCCGGACGGTACACGTCGGCGGACACCACCATCACGCTCTTCTTCTTGCGCTCTTTAAGGAAGCGCGCAAGCTTGCCAGCGGTGGTGGTCTTACCGGCGCCCTGCAAACCGGCCATCAGCACGACGGCAGGCGGCACGGCGCTCAGGTTCAAATCTTCGTTGGCCGCGCCCATCAGGCTTTCGAGCTCGGCCTGGACGATCTTCACGAACGCCTGGCCCGGAGTCAGGCTGCGCGACACTTCAGTGCCGACGGCACGTTCCTTCACCGAGTTGACGAAGTCCTTGACCACCGGCAGGGCGACGTCGGCTTCGAGCAACGCCATGCGCACTTCGCGCAGGGTGTCTTTGATGTTGTCCTCGGTCAGCTTGGCCTTGCCGGTGACATGGCGCAGCGTCTGCGAGAGACGGTCGGTTAGGTTTTCAAACATGCGCGATCCTTTCAGGCCCTAAGTAGACCGAGGTAATGGCGGCTCGGGCCCCCTTATATAAAGGGTGCTCCGTGGGCAGGTCGCGGATTATAGCGAAGACTGCGCGCGACGCACAGCCGCCGTCTGGTTGCGCGGTCTTTCGTGTGGTGGCGGTTCTATGCCAAACTCAACGACTTTCGGGCTTGCCTAACAGGATTTATGCTCCCCTTGTCACCCAGCTTGCTAACCACCCTCGCCGCCGCCTGTCTCTATGCCGCTGCGACCCTCTATCAAGGCACTCGTCTGGCTCAAGCCGCCAAGACGAACAAGCGCCTGCTGGTCTCGCTCGGCATCCTTGCCCTGCTCGCCCACAGCGCCAGCCTCCTGACCCACCTGATGACGCCCGTGGGCCTGGGCCTGGACTTCTTCAGCGCCGCCAGCCTGATCGCCGCCGCGGTGATTGCCCTGACCCTGCTGGCCTGCTCGCGCATTCCGGTGGAGAACCTGCTGGTCCTGCTGTTTCCGCTGGGGGCGCTGACCGTGCTGCTGGCGCAGTTCGTGCCCACCGGCACGGTGCCGGTGATCGACGAAGAACCGGGCATCCTCGCCCATATCCTGCTGTCGATCCTTGCCTACGGCATGTTCACCATCGCCGTGTTCCAGGCCCTGTTGCTGCTGGTGCAGGACCACCAGCTCAAGCACAAGCACCCGTCCGGGCTGATCAAGAACTTTCCGCCGCTGCAGACCATGGAAAGCCTGCTGTTCGGCTTCCTCTGGGCCGGCTGGACCCTGCTGTCGCTGTCGCTGATCTCCGGCTGGCTGTTCGTCGAGAACCTGTTCGCCCAGCACCTGGTGCACAAGACCCTGCTGGCGTGCCTGGCCTGGGTGGTGTTCAGCGTGCTGCTGTGGGGCCGCAACCGCCTCGGCTGGCGCGGACACAAGGCGATTCGCTGGACCCTGGCCGGCTTCTGCCTGCTGATGCTGGCGTACTTCGGCAGCAAGCTGGTCCGTGAATACATCCTGCATATCTGACGAGCGGCGATAATGGACAACCTGCCCATAGAGCCGATGCTCGTGGTCCTGGCCTTGCTGGTGCTGTGGTCGGGGCTGTTCACCGCCATCGAAGCCGCCCAGCAACACCTGCTGACCCTGCGCACTGCTTCGCGCTCCGGCGACAAACCGCTGGCGCGCCTGAGCTTCCCGCGCGACAGCCTGATTCTCTGCAACACCCTGTGCCGGGTGCTGGCGGTCATCATCAGCACCTTGCTGGCGCTCCTGCAGTGGGCGGAAAACGGCCCGTGGCTGGCCTGCCTGATCGCCACCAGCGTGTTGCTGGTACTCGCCGACTACCTCCCGCGCACCCTGGCTACCCGTTATCCGGACGCCATCCTCAGCCTGGGCAACACCCTGCTGGGCGTGCCGCTGAAGATCATCTACCCCGCGGCCTGGCTGCTCGACAGCATCAGCCAGCTGTTGCTGCGCCCCTTCAGCCGCAAGGCCGGCGCCGTCAAGCAGAGCGAAGACGAGCAGGCCGCCGACCCGGACGACGCCGAGGAACATGCCAACGGCCGCCCGCACCCGGTGTCGGGCATCCATGCCCTGGACAACATCACCGTCAATGACATCCTGGTGCCGCGCAGCGAAGTCGCCGGGATCAACCTGGACGAGCCCATCGGCGAGATCATCGAGCAGCTGCGCCTGTCCAAACGCACCCGCCTGCCGGTGTTCCACAGCGATATCAACCAGGTCGAGGCGGTTCTCAACACCCGCCAGATCCGCCACCTGCTACCGGATGCCAGCCTGACCAAAGAGGCCCTGCTGGCGGCCTGCCACGAACCTTACTTCGTGCCGGAAAGCACCCCGCTGCAGCTGCAACTGCTGAACTTCCACAAGCAGCAGCGCCGCCTGGGCATGGTGGTGGACGAGTACGGCGAAGTGCTGGGCATCGTTACCCTGGAAGACATCCTCGAAGAAATCGTCGGCGAATTCGAAAGCGAACACAGCCTCGACAACCCGCATATCCATCCCCAGGCCGACGGACGCTTTGTCATCGAAGGCGCTGCCTCGATTCGCGAGCTGAACAAGAGCCTGGGCTGGCACCTGCCCAGCGACGGCCCGAAAACCCTCAACGGCCTGGTCACCGAAGCGCTGGAGACCATTCCCGACAGCGCCGTCTGCCTGAAAATCGGCCGCTACCGCCTGGAAATCCTCGAGACCGAGGACAACCGGGTCAGCCGCGTGCTGATCTGGCACACCAAGCCAGGTGCTCCCTCGTCCCTGTAGCCGCTGCCGAGCCTGCGAGGCTGCGATCGATCTGGGCGGCATTCCGACGAAGCGGGCGCTAACCGGGATACAACAATCCGCCTGAAATACCGCGCCGCCTGGTTTTACGACGGCTGTGCCGCCGATCGCAGCCTCGCAGGCTCGGCAGCGGCTACAGGGACAAGTCCTGCTTGTTGAATCGTTAGGGGCCTTCCTATAATCGATCCGCTTACCCAAGCCCCGCAGCACCCGCGTGCTACCCGCACCCAGCGGCTTCTGCCCTGCTCTGCCCGCTTCTGGCAGGCTGCGCTCCCACCCCGAGCCACGCCCGCGCCAAACCCACATCCCTGGGTGTTCGACCATAATAATTCGCTCCGATGGAGCACATGACTGTCAGGGATAACCGCATGACGACCAGCACCACTTACAGCGCCTCCGTGCCTGCCCAGCCGACCAACTCCGCCAGCCGCGTGGCCACCGCCAGCTTTATCGGCACCGCCATCGAGTTCTACGACTTCTACGTGTACGCCACCGCCGCCGCGCTGGTGATCGGCCCGGTATTCTTCCCGCAGACGTCCGGCACCGCGCAGATGCTCTCAGCCTTCCTGACCTTCGGCATCGCCTTCCTCGCCCGCCCCCTGGGCTCGGCGCTGTTCGGCCACTTCGGCGACCGGATCGGCCGCAAGTCGACCCTGGTGGCATCGCTGCTGCTGATGGGCGTGTGCACCACGCTGATCGGCGTGCTGCCAGGCTATGACAGCATTGGCGCCTGGGCCCCGATCCTGCTGTGCCTGCTGCGTTTCGGCCAGGGCCTGGGGCTGGGCGGCGAATGGGGCGGAGCCGCGCTGCTCGCCACGGAAAACGCGCCGAAAGGCAAACGCGCCTGGTTCGGCATGTTCCCGCAACTGGGGCCGTCGATCGGCTTTCTCGCGGCCAACGGCCTGTTCCTGACCCTGGCCATGAGCCTGAGCGATGAGCAGTTCCGCTCCTGGGGCTGGCGGATTCCGTTCCTGCTCAGCGCCGCGCTGGTGCTGGTCGGCCTGTATGTGCGCCTGAAACTCCACGAAACCCCGGTATTCGCCAACGCCATCGCCCGCCAGGAACGGGTCAAGATGCCGCTGGTCGAGCTGTTCAGCCAGTACTGGCTGCCGGTGTTGTTGGGCGCCTCGGCGATGGTGGTGTGTTACGCGCTGTTTTATATCTCGACGGTATTCTCGCTGAGCTACGGCGTCGCGACCCTTGGCTATAGCCGCGAAACCTTCCTCGGCCTGCTGTGCTTCGCGGTGCTGTTCATGGCCGCGGCCACACCGCTGTCGGCCTGGGCCAGCGACCGTTACGGACGCAAGCCGGTGCTGATCATCGGCGGCCTGCTGGCGATTCTCTCCGGCTTCACCATGGAACCGCTGCTGACCCAGGGCTCGACCTGGGGCGTGGCGCTGTTCCTGTGCATCGAGCTGTTCCTGATGGGCGTGACCTTCGCCCCGATGGGCGCCCTGCTGCCCGAGCTGTTCCCGACCCACGTGCGTTATACCGGAGCCTCGGCGGCCTATAACCTGGGCGGCATTGTCGGCGCCTCGGCGGCACCCTTCTTCGCCCAGAAGCTGGTGGCGATGGGGGGCTTGAGTTGGGTCGGCGGCTATGTGTCGGCGGCAGCGGTGCTCAGCCTGATCGCTGTGCTGTGCCTGAAGGAAACGCGCAATAACGACCTGAACCAGGTCGATTGAAAGATCGCTTCGCGAGCAAGCTCGCTCCTACAAGGGCTGCGCCGAACCTGTAGGAGCGAGCTTGCTCGCGATGCTTTTACAGCTCGACTACGACCGCCTGGGAAGCGCGGGTCGCCTTGGCCCGGGCGGCCTCGATCGACTCGTCGCGCGCCAGGGCCACGCCCATGCGGCGCTGGCCGTTGACTTCAGGCTTGCCGAACAGGCGCAGGGCCGTGTCCGGCTCGCTCAGGGCCGCGCCCAGGTTGGCGAAAGCGGTCTGGGTCGACTGGCCTTCCACCAGGATCACCGCCGAAGCCGACGGGCCGAACTGACGGATCAACGGGATCGGCAGGCCGAGGATCGCCCGCGCATGCAGGGCGAACTGCGACAGGTCCTGGGAAATCAGGGTCACCAGGCCGGTGTCATGGGGACGCGGCGACACTTCGCTGAACCAGACCTGATCACCCTTGACGAACAGTTCGACGCCGAACAAGCCACGGCCACCCAGGGCCTCGGTCACCGCCTTGGCCACGCGCTCGGACTCGGCCAGGGCTTTCGGGCTCATGGCCTGGGGCTGCCAGGATTCCTGGTAGTCGCCCTTCTCCTGGCGGTGACCGACCGGCGCGCAGAAGGTGGTGCCGCCGACATGGCGCACGGTCAGCAGGGTGATTTCGTAATCGAAATCGATGAAACCCTCGATGATCACCCGGCCCTTGCCGGCGCGCCCGCCTTCCTGGGCGTAGTCCCAGGCCTTCTGCACGTCGTCGACACTGCGCAGCAGGCTCTGGCCCTTGCCCGAGGAACTCATCACCGGCTTGACCACGCAGGGGAAGCCCAGGTCGTCCACCGCCTTGCGGTAGTCTTCGAAGGTATCGGCGAAGTGGTAAGGCGAGGTCGGCAGGTCCAGCTCTTCGGCGGCCAGGCGACGGATGCCTTCGCGGTTCATGGTCAACTGGGCGGCACGGGCGGTCGGGATCACGGTGACCCCTTCGGACTCCAGCTCCACCAGGGTGGCGGTAGCGATGGCTTCGATTTCCGGCACGATGAAGTGCGGCTTCTCCGCCTCGATCACCGCACGCAGCGCGGCACCGTCGAGCATGTTGATCACATGGCTGCGATGGGCGACCTGCATCGCCGGCGCATTGGCGTAGCGATCCACGGCAATCACCTCAACGCCCAGGCGTTGCAGCTCGATCACCACTTCCTTGCCCAACTCACCACAGCCACACAGCAAAACGCGGGTCGCGGTTGGCGACAATGGAGTTCCGATACGGGTCATCTGAAGGTCCTCAAAAAGGAGCGGATCATCGAGGGTCGCGCACCAGGCGGGCGGCCCATGGGGAAGAAAGCGCGGCATTTTACATGAACCGCGCGCTTTGGCCTCAGCTGGCGCACGCCGCCTTGCGCACACGCCAGGCCATGGCCAGCCAGACCACGGTCACGCCAGCGAACTTCGAACCCAGCGCCGTGAGGATCACGCCCGGGGTCAAGGCGTCGATCAGTCCGAAAAAGATAAAGGTGTCCAGGGGAATGCTCAACGCCGAACTTATCCACAGGCGGTCGTGCAGCGGGCGCTTGGTGATGCTGAACACCAGCCAGTCGATGCACTCGGAGACCGCGAACGCCGTGGCGCTGGCCAGGGCGATGGCCGGGTCGGAGGTCACGTAGGACAGCACCAGCGCCACCAGCATGGCGACGAGCGCGCCATGGCCGAAGCGGGTCTGCACCATGTCCCGCAGGACGAACACCAGCCCGCCCCAGGCCGACCAGATGATGTCCAGGTGCGGAGCGGTGGAAAAGGCGTAGTTGATCAGCACGACACTGCCGATATAGGCGATCAGGAAGAGCATGGGGCGAAAAGTACCTGTCAGTAAGGCACACAGGGTACTTCAGGTGGGTGGGATGGACCAGACGGGAGCTGGCGCCGATACCGCGGGCAGGCTCGCTCCGGCTGGGGCGGGGCTGCTCGCGACAGCCGTTTAGCCGGACTGGGTACCGATCATCCACAGCAGCCCGCTGGACTTGGCGCGCTCATGACACAGCGCCAGCACCTCGCGGCGCTCGGCGTTGTCCATGCGGCTCCAACGGGTGATCTCGCTCACCGTGCGCTGGCAGCCAGTGCAGATATCGTCATCGTCCAGCGCGCAGATGCTCACGCAGGGCGAGGGAACGGGTTTTTCGGGGGTGGTCATTATTCTTGCTCGGCCAGGTCGCGGGCGTAACGCTGGGAATTATGCACATAGTGCGCGGCGCTGGCTTCGAGCATTTTCTTCTGTTGCTCGGTCAGCTCGCGGACCACCTTGCCCGGCGAGCCCATCACCAGCGAACCGTCGGGGATTTCCTTGCCTTCGCCGATCAGCGAATTGGCGCCGATGATGCAGTTCTTGCCGATCTTCGCGCCGTTGAGAATCACCGCGTTGATGCCGATCAGGCTGTAGTCGCCGACAGTGCAGCCATGCAGCATGGCGTTATGGCCAATGGTCACGCCGGTGCCGATGGTCAGCGGAAAACCCATGTCGGTGTGCATCACCGTGCCATCCTGCACGTTGCTGTCCTTGCCGATCAGGATCAGCTCGTTGTCGCCACGCAGCACCGCGTTGAACCAGACGTTGGCCCCCTCCTCCAGCTTGACCTTGCCCACCAGCGTGGCATTGGGTGCGACCCAGCTTTGCGGGTGGGTTTCGACGCGGGCGTCGCCCAGGCGGTATTTCATATTGTTGTCCTCAAGGCCAGGCAGGTTCAGGTACACAGCAGGGTTCAGGCCATACGAGCGATGGCTTCAAATATTGATAAAGCTTTTGGGCGGTTGGTGCAGGCTGATCTTGGCGTCATACAGCAGGTTGATCAGCTCGACGATCATGATCGCTGTCAGGCCCCAGATCTTGTACTCGCCGAAGCGGTAGCTCGGCACATACCAGCTGCGGCCCTGATAATCGATGCGGTGGGTATGTTCGCGCGGGTCCTGGCGGAAAAACTCCAGCGGCACGCTGAATACCGCGGCGATCTCGGCGTCATTGGCCAGGTACTCGACATAATCGGGAATCACCCCGACATAAGGCGTGACCTTGATCCCGTGCAGGGAAATCAGCGGGCTCAAAGGGCCGATCACTTCCACCAACCCGGGAGGCAGGCCGATTTCTTCTTCGGCTTCGCGCAGGGCGGTAAAAACCAGGTCGGGATCTTCCGGGTCGCGGCGGCCGCCGGGGAAGGCCACTTCGCCGCCGTGGGTGGACAATCCTTTGGCGCGCAGGGTCAGCACCAGCTCGGGCTCGTCACTGCGGGTAATGGGCACCAGTACGGCAGCCTCGGGGAAACGTCGATCCGTCTCCAGCGGTCGCGGCGTATGGTTGCTTACCCGGTGCAGTAGCTCGTCCAGCATGAGTCTTCTCGATCTGTCGACTACCTTGCATCATGCACCAAACAAACCGACCGCCCAACCCCCGATCCACGCCATGTCGCGTAACGACAACTTGCCGACAAAGCCCCGTGCACGCCAAGATAGGCGCAGCCTTTTCGGATACCCAGCATGAAATTCTGCAGCCAGTGCGGTCACCCGGTCACCCAGCGCATTCCCGAAGGCGATTCGCGCCTGCGTTTTGTCTGCGACAACTGCCAGACCATCCATTACCAGAACCCGAACATAGTCGCCGGCTGCCTGCCGACCTGGGGCACCCAGGTGCTGCTGTGCCGGCGCGCGATCGAGCCGCGCCGTGGTTACTGGACGCTGCCGGCCGGTTTCATGGAGAACGGCGAGACCGTCGAACAGGCGGCGATTCGCGAGACGTTCGAGGAAGCCTGCGCCCGGGTCCGCAACCTGAGCATCTATACCCTGATCGACGTCCCGCACATCAGCCAGGTGCATGTCTTCTTCCGCGCCGAGCTGGCGGACCTGGATTTCGCCGCCGGCGAAGAGAGCCTGGAAGTCCGGCTTTTCGAAGAAGCCGACATTCCCTGGTCCGAGCTGGCTTTTCGCACGGTCGGACGTACCTTAGAATGTTTCTTCGCTGACCGGCGGAACGAGCAATACCCCGTGCGCTCCGAGTCCATTCCGCCCCTGGCTCAGCCGGCCCTCACTTAAACAACAAAACGTACGCGGCACCTGTGTACTCTTAGGGATATCGTTTCAATGCGCTGGTTGCTCGCTCTTTTCTGCTGCTCGGTTATCGCTGTCTCCCACGCTTCCGCGACGGATACCCTGGACAGCAAGGTCATCGAGAAAGTCCTGGTCCTCAAGTCGGCCCATCAGTTGCAACTGATCAACGACGGCAAACCCTTCAAGACCTACCGCATTTCCCTGGGCAAACAGCCCAAGGGGCCGAAGCTCATGGAAGGCGACAAGCGCACGCCGGAAGGCTTCTACTGGCTGGACTGGCGCAAGACCAGCGACCGCTTCAACCTGGCCATGCATATTTCCTACCCGAACATCAGCGATTCCGCGCGTTCGCGCCGCGAGGGCGTGGAGCCCGGCGGCATGATCATGATCCACGGCACCCCGGACAGCGAAGACTACCCCGAGCAGTACTTCCACACCCTGGACTGGACCGATGGCTGCATTGCCATGCGCAACGTCGACATGCGCGAAGTCTGGGGCCTGGTCCCGGACGGCACGATGATCGAAATCCGCCCCTGATTCCTCGCTGAAACGCCGCTAAAACACCTCAGTTACAAAAAAAATCGCAGGCCGCGCCGGCTTCGAAAGGTGAATACCAATTCCCCCTCGAAAAACCGCCGCCCCTGCGATTTTCGCATTCATGGCCAGACCGCCCTAATACCACTTTCCCAAACCAAGCCCGCCCCCCCCCATAAAGCGCCCGTTCTCGCGCGCCATCGCCGTAGTACTGGCGTTGACATGGTATTTAAGTGGTATTAGTTTTCGCCACATTACCGGGCGACAACAAACCAATAACGCATCGGAACCTCGACAGATGAACCACATCCTGGCCCTGCGCCCCGACGATACCCAGCCGACCCCGCTGTACCTGCAACTGGCGCGCAACCTTGAAGCCGCGATCCATGCCGGCCAGTGGAAAGCCGAACAGGCCCTGCCCTCGGAACGCAACCTGAGCGAGATGCTCAACATCTCCCGCGTCACCGCGCGCAAGGCCCTGGAAGTGCTGTTAGAACAAGGCCTGATCCGCCGCAGCCAGGGCTCCGGCACCTTCATTACCCCACGCCTGGAACAACCGTTGTCGCGGCTGTCCGGCTTCAGCGAAATGCTCCGCCTCAAGGGCTTCGTCCCCGGCTCCCAATGGCTGGAGCGGGAAATCACCACGCCGACCCACGAAGAACTGATCCGCCTCGGCCTGTCGCCGAACGACAAGGTGGCGCGCCTCAAGCGCCTGCGCAAAGCCGACGACACGGTGATGGCGATCGAAATGAGCACCCTGCCGGCCTCGATCATTGCCCAGCCGGACGCCATCGGCGATTCGCTCTACGCCTACCTCGATGGCATCGGCCGCCCGGTGGTGCGTGCCCTGCAGCACATCCAGGCGATCAACGCCTCCGCCGAGTTCGCCGCCCTGGTGGGCATCGCCCCCGGCACCGCGATGCTGCTGATGACCCGTGTCGGCTACCTCGAAGACAACACCCCGATCGAAGTCACCGACACCTATTGCCGCAACGACTACTACGACTTCGTCGCCGAGCTGCGTCGCTAAACCAGGCCGCTGAGCCAGGCCGCCGAGTCGCCAAGAACCCGTCCCAGAGAGCAGCCCATGTCCGAATACAACATCCTCACCCCGCAAGGCTGGATTCGCGGCCACCTGAACCACCGGGACGGCAAGGTCACCGGCATCGAAGGCAGCCCCTGCGACCCCGCGGACAACGACCTGCCCTACCTGCTGCCGGGCTTCATCGACCTGCATGTGCATGGCGGCGGAGGCAAGGACATCATGGAAGGCGCCCCGGCGTTCGAGACCATCACCCGCACCCACGTACGCTTTGGCACCACCTCGCTGCTGGCCACCACCATGACCGCGCCGACCGAGGAGATCACCCGGGTCCTGGGCGCCATCGGCGAATATTGCGAGCAGCGCCCCAGCGGCAGCGCCCGGGTGCTCGGCGTGCACCTGGAAGGTCCGTATATCAATCCAGGCAAGCTCGGTGCCCAGCCCAATTTCGCCCATACCGCGCTGATGGCCGAAGTCGAGGCCTATCTGCGCCTGGCGCCGATCCGGGTGATCACCATCGCCCCGGAAATCGCCGGCCATGACGCGCTGATCCGCGCCCTCAGCGCCCGCGGCATCCGCATGCAGATCGGCCACACCCTGGGCAGCTACGAGGAAGGCGTGGCCGCACTCGACGCCGGGGCCACCAGCTTCACCCACCTGTACAACGCCATGAGCCCGCTGCATCACCGCGAGCCGGGCATAGTCGGCGCCGCCCTGGCCCACGCCCAGTACGCGGAACTGATCCCCGACCTGCTGCACGTGCACCCCGGCGCCATGCGCGTGGCCCTGCGTTCGATCCCCTGCCTGTACTGCGTGACCGACTCCACCGCGGCCGCCGGCATGCCGGATGGCGAATACAAGCTCGGCAGCCACACCGTGACCAAGTGCCTGGGTGGCGTGCGCCTGCCGGACGGCACCCTGGCCGGCAGCACCCTGACCATGGATCAGGCCTTGCGCAACCTGGTGAAGATCGGCCTGCCCCTGGCCGAAGCTTCGCAACGCTTGTCACAGTTTCCCGCCGATTATCTCGGCCTGGCCGAACGCGGGCGTTTGCAGGTCGGCAGCTGGGCCGACTGCGTGTGCCTGGATCGCTCACTCACACTGACCGCCGTCATGGTCGAAGGAGAAGACATTGACTTCAAAAATGCTTGAGGAGGCGCTGTCCTCTGCCGCGGCCGTCGAAGGCCAGTTGCAGCACCTGGACCCGCAACTGATCGAAGTGGCCGGGCGCCTGAACCGCCAGCCGCCGCAAGTGGTGATGACCGTCGCCCGCGGCAGCTCCGACCATGCCGCCAGCTACTTCGCCTACCTGACCATGCAGCAGCTGGGCTTCCCGGTCGCGTCCTTGCCGATGTCGGTGGTGACCATGCAACAGGCGCCGCTGCGGGTCAGCGGCCAGGCGGCATTCGCCTTTTCCCAGTCCGGGCAGAGCCCCGACCTGGTCAACAGCATGCGGCTGCTGCGCAAACGCGGGGCCTTGAGCGTGGCCATGGTCAACGCCCAGGACAGCCCGCTGGAAGCCGCCAGCGAGTTCTGCCTGCCGCTGCACGCCGGCGCCGAACGCAGCGTGGCGGCGACCAAGAGCTTTATCGCCACCCTCAGCGCCAGCGCCCGCCTGATCGCCCACTGGAAACAGGACGCGCAATTGCTGGAAGCCGGCCTCGCCCTGCCCCAGGGACTGCGCGAAGCCGCGATCCAGGACTGGAGCCCGGCCGTCGAGGCCCTGCACGATAGCCAGCGGCTGATGGTGATCGGCCGCGGCGCCGGTTTCGCCATCGCCCAGGAAGCCGCGCTGAAACTCAAGGAAACCTCGGCGATCCAGGCCGAAGCCTTCAGCAGCGCGGAAGTTCGCCACGGCCCGATGGCGCTGATCGGCGACAACTACCCGCTGCTGGTGTTCGCCCCACGGGGAGCGGAACAGGCCGGCCTGATCAGCCTCGCCGCCGACATGCGCCAGCGTGGCGCCCGAGTGCTGCTGGCGGCTCCGGACGACATCGCCGAGCGCGACCTGACCCTGAGCCGGGCCGAACACCCGGCGCTCGATCCGATCCTGGCGATCCAGAGTTTCTACGGCATGGCCGCAAGCCTTGCCGAGGCCCGCGGCATGGACCCGGACCAGCCACGGCACCTGAGCAAAGTGACCCGCACCCACTGAGCCTTTCCTTCAACGGATGAGTACTGCGCCATGCACAACAACAATAAAGACCTGACGCTCGGCGCTCCCTTGAGCGGCCCGGTGCTCACCCTCGCCAGGGTCCCCGACCTGGTGTTTTCCAGCGGCGCCATGGGCGACGGGATCGCCATCGACCCGCTGAACAACACCCTGCATGCCCCGTGCGCCGGCGTAGTGGTGCATGCCGCCCGCACCGGCCACGCAGTGACCCTGCGTGCCGACAATGGCGCGGAACTGCTGCTGCACCTGGGCCTGGACACTGTCCAACTGCAAGGCGAGGGTTTCTCCATGCTGGTGCAGGAAGGCGCCCGGGTCAGCAGCGGCCAGGCCCTGCTGCGCTTCGACCTCGACCAGGTCGCGCGGAACAGCAAAAGCCTGATCAGTCTGATGATCCTGACCAACGGCGAACACTTCCAGGCCCTGCCCATCACCCTGAAATCGGTGAAAGTCGGCGAACCGCTGCTGCACATCGTTCCGCGCGCGACCAATGGGGCCCAGGCGCAAGCCAGCGACACCTCGACCGACGAGGTCGAAGGCCATACCCGGGTCAATCACCGCGGTGGCCTGCATGCCCGGCCCGCTGCGCTGATCCGCCAGACCGCCCAGGGTTTCAGCAGCAAGGCGCAACTGCATTTCAACGGCAAGTCGGCGTCCTGCGACAGCCTGGTCAGCCTGATGGGGCTGGGGGTCGGCGAGCAGGACGAGGTGCGGGTCAGCTGCCAGGGCAAGGATTGCAAAGCCGCCCTGCTGGCCCTGCTGGACGCCCTCGCCACCCCGCTGACCGAAGACGCCCACGCCGCGGCGCCGGCGGTGAAGGCCGCCACACCCCAGCGCCCCGCCGAAGCCGGGGTGATCCAGGGTGTCTGCGCCGCCCCCGGACTGGTCTGCGGGCCGCTGTTTCACCTGACCGCCATGACCCTGCCCGAAGACAGTGGCGGTCACCTGCCCCAGGAACAACTGCAGGCGCTGGACCAGGCCCTGGAAAAGGTTCGCAGCGACATTCGCGGCACCCTGGACCACGCCCGGCAACGCAAGGACAACCAGGAAGAAGCGATCTTCGCCGCCCACCTGGCCCTGCTCGAAGACCCGGCGCTGCTGGACGCCGCCCGCCAGAGCATCGCCCAGGGACGCGCCGCCACCCACGCCTGGAGCGACGCCATCGGCGAACAGTGCGAGATCCTGCTGCAACTGGGCAATGCCCTGCTCGCCGAACGCACCAACGACCTGCGCGACCTGCAACAACGGGTGCTGCGCGCCCTGCTCGGCGAAGCCTGGCATTACCAGCTGCCGGCCGGCGCCATAGTCGCAGCCCACGAACTGACCCCGTCCGACCTGCTGCAACTGAGCGAGCAAGGCGCCGTTGGCCTGTGCATGGCCGCCGGCGGCGCCACCTCCCACGTAGCGATCCTGGCCCGGGGCAAGGGCCTGCCCTGCCTGGTGGCCCTGGGCTCGGAGCTTGTCGATGTGCCTCAAGGCCAGCAGGTGGTGCTGAACGCCGATCAGGGTCGCCTGGAACTGACACCGGACAGCGCCCGTATCGAACAGGTCCGGCAGAGCCATCTGCTGCGCCAGCAACGGCGCGAGCAACAACAGCAACAGGCCCAGCTGCCGGCCAGGACCCTCGACGGCCAGGCGATCGAAGTCGCCGCCAATGTCGCCTCCAGCCAGGAAGCCCAGGGCGCCCATGCCAACGGCGCCGACGGCGTCGGCCTGCTGCGTACCGAGTTTCTGTTCGTCGACCGGCATACCGCCCCCGATGAGCAGGAGCAGCGCCAGGCCTATCAGGCCGTGCTCGATGCCATGGGCGACAAGGCGGTGATCATCCGCACCATCGACGTCGGCGGCGACAAGCAACTGGACTACCTGCCGTTACCGGTGGAAGCCAACCCGGTGCTGGGCCTGCGCGGCATTCGCCTGGCCCAGGCCCGCCCGGAACTGCTGGACCAG
The DNA here is from genome assembly GCF_028640915.1 of Pseudomonas sp. B3G-3. NCBI lineage: Bacteria > Pseudomonadati > Pseudomonadota > Gammaproteobacteria > Pseudomonadales > Pseudomonadaceae > Pseudomonas > Pseudomonas sp. B3G-3. The sequence continues at coordinate 137,828 of NZ_JAQZAB010000115.1, forward strand.
CAACTGCGTGCCCTGCTGCAGGTCAGCCCACTGCAACGCTGCCGCATCCTGCTGCCGATGGTCAGCGAGCTCGACGAACTGCTGCATATCCGCGAGCGCATCGATTGCCTGTGCGCCGAGCTGGGGATCGGCCAGCGCCCGGAGCTGGGGGTGATGATCGAAGTCCCGGCCGCCGCCTTGCTCGCCGAGCAACTGGCCGAATACGCCGACTTCCTCTCCATCGGCACCAACGACTTGTCGCAATACACCCTGGCCATGGACCGTGACCATGCCGGCCTGGCCGCGCGGGTCGATGCGCTGCACCCGGCGCTACTGCGGCTGATCGCCCAGACCTGCGCCGGCGCGGCCAGGCATGGGCGCTGGGTCGGTGTGTGCGGCGCCCTGGCCTCCGATCCGCTGGCGACGCCGGTGCTGGTCGGCCTGGGGGTCAGCGAGCTGTCGGTGAGCCCGCCGCAAGTGGGCGAGATCAAGGAACGGGTCCGCCAGCTGGACGCTGCCGAATGCCGGCGTATCAGCCACGACCTGCTGAACCTGAGCAGTGCCTCGGCGGTGCGCCATGCCTGCCACCAACACTGGCCCCTGAGCTGAACAACAAGAACACCGGGAGACACGCCATGTACCAATTTTTCATCGAAGGCCTGCAGCGCCTGGGCCGGGCCCTGATGCTGCCGATCGCGATCCTGCCGATCGCCGGCCTGCTGCTGCGCCTGGGCGACACCGACCTGCTGAACATCGCGATCATCCACGATGCCGGCCAGACCATCTTCGCCAACCTGGCGCTGATCTTCGCCATCGGCATCGCCGTGGGCTTCGCCAAGGACAACAACGGCACCGCCGGCCTGGCCGGCGCCATCGGTTACCTGGTGATGGTGGCGACCCTCAAGGTGCTCGATGCCAGCATCAACATGGGCATGCTCGCCGGGATCATCAGCGGCTTGCTGGCCGGCGCCCTGTACAACCGCTTCAAGGACATCAAGCTGCCGGAATACCTGGCGTTCTTTGGCGGACGGCGCTTCGTGCCGATCGTCACCGGCTTCAGTGCCGTCGGCCTGGGGGTAGTGTTCGGCCTGATCTGGCCGCCGATCCAGCACGGCATCAACAGCTTCGGCGCCCTGCTGCTGGACAGCGGCAGCTTTGGCGCCTTCGTCTTCGGCGTGTTCAACCGCTTGCTGATCGTCACCGGCCTGCACCACATCCTCAACAACATGGCCTGGTTCGTCTTCGGCAACTTCACCGACCCAACCACCGGCGCCCTGGTCACCGGGGATATCTCGCGCTACTTCGCCGGCGACCCCAAGGGCGGCCAGTTCATGACCGGCATGTTCCCGATGATGATCTTCGGCCTGCCCGCCGCCTGCCTGGCGATGTATCGCAACGCCTTGCCGGAACGGCGCAAGGTGATGGGCGGGATCCTGCTGTCGATGGCCCTGACCTCAGCGCTCACCGGGGTGACCGAGCCGGTGGAATTCGCCTTCATGTTCCTCGCCCCCTTTCTCTACCTGGTGCACGCCCTGCTGACCGGCCTCGCCATGGGCCTGACCAACTTCCTCAATATTCACCTGGGCTTCACCTTCTCCGGCGGCGCCATCGACATGGCCCTGGGCTGGGGCAAGTCCACCAACGGCTGGCTGATATTTCCCGTGGGCCTGCTCTATGCGGTGATCTACTACACGGTCTTCGACTTCTGCATCAAACGCTTCAACCTGAAAACCCCGGGCCGCGAAGACACCCCGGGCAGCGAAAAAGTCGCCCTGAGCAACAATCAGCGGGCCGGTGCCTATATTCGGGCCCTAGGCGGCGCGGACAACCTGATCACCGTCGGCGCCTGCACCACCCGCCTGCGCCTGGAACTGGCCGACCGCAACAAGGCATCGGACAGCGAGCTCAAGGCCCTTGGCGCCATGGCCGTGGTGCGTCCCGGCAAGGGCGGCAGCCTGCAAGTGGTGGTCGGCCCGCTGGCCGACAGCATCGCCGATGAAATTCGCCTGGCCATGCCCAGCGCCGGCAAGCCACTGGAGCAGCCAGGCCCCGCCGCTGCGGCCTTCGAAGCACCGGCAGCGGTGAGCATCGCGCCCCAGGAAGCCGTGAAATGGCTGGACGCCTTCGGCGGCAGCGACAATGTGCTGCAACTGGACTGCGTGGCCATGACCCGCCTGCGGGTGCAACTGGGCGACAACAAGGCGCTGTCGGAATATCAGCTGAAGAGCCTTGGCTGCCAGGGCTCGAGCCAGCTCGATGATGGCGTCTGGCACCTGCTGATCGGGGAAAAGGCCGCGAGCCTGGGCCAGGCGCTGGATACCCTGATCAACCGCAGCGAGGTCAGCGCCAAGGTCTGACGGGCTCGCATGCTGTAGGAGCGAAGCTTGCTCGCGATCAGGTCCACAGTGAAGAAGATGGCGCCTGGACGGGCGCTATCGCGAGCAAGCTTCGCTCCTACGGGGGTGGCAGCGAACCGGCACAAAAAAGCCCGCTGACCGTTACCGGTTCAGCGGGCTTTTTCATGGGCGGGGCCTTAGAAGTCTTCCAGACGCCAGACTTCATAAGCCGGTGTCTCGTAGGGATGGCTCTGCTTGAGGGCCATCACCACGCTGCGGATCAACTCGTCGGCCACCACCAGCTCGACTTTCCATTCCTGCACCTGCTCGACCTGGCCGGTCTGCCCGAGAAACGGCTGGCTGCCGTCCAACGGGCGGAACTGGCCCTGGCCCAGCACCTGCCACGCACACTGGTCGTAAGCGCCGATCCGTCCGCCGCCGGCGGCGAATACGGCGTTCTTGACCACTTCCACGTGGCTGGGCGGGACGAAAAAGCTGAGCTTGTACACGGGCCTTAGTTCACCCACACGCGAGCGTTACGGAACATGCGCATCCACGCCGCATCTTCGTTCCACTCTTCCGGACGCCAGGAGTTCTGCACGGCACGGAATACCCGCTCAGGGTGCGGCATCATGATGGTGACGCGACCGTCGCGGCTGGTCAGGCCGGTGATCCCGCGCGGCGAGCCGTTCGGGTTGGCCGGGTAGCTTTCGGTGACCTTGCCGTGGTTGTCGACGAAGCGCAGGGCCACGCAACCGGACAGGTCGGCTTCGAGCAGCGCTTCTGCGCTTTCGAATTCCGCATGGCCTTCGCCGTGGGCGATGGCGATCGGCATCCGCGAACCGGCCATGCCCTGCAGGAAGATCGAGTTCGACTCCTGGACCTGGACCATCGCCACACGGGCCTCGAACTGCTCGGACCGGTTGCGCACGAAGTGCGGCCAGAACTCGCTGCCCGGGATCAGCTCGTGCAGGTTGGACATCATCTGGCAACCGTTGCACACGCCGAGGGTGAAGGTGTCGTTGCGCTCGAAGAAGCCCTGGAAGGCGTCGCGGGCGCGGCTGTTGAACAGCGCCGACTTGGCCCAGCCCTCGCCAGCGCCGAGTACGTCGCCGTAGGAGAAGCCGCCGCAGGCAACCATGCCCTTGAAGTCGTTGAGGTCGACGCGACCGGCGAGGATGTCGCTCATGTGCACGTCGATCGCGTTGAAGCCAGCGCGGTCGAACGCCGCGGCCATTTCCACCTGGCCGTTGACGCCCTGCTCGCGCAGCACCGCCACCTGAGGACGCACGCCTTTCTTGATGTAAGGCGCGGCGATGTCCTGGTTGACGTCGAAGCTCAGCTTGACGCTCAGGCCCGGGTTGTCTTCTTCCAGCAGGACGTCGAATTCCTGCTCGGCGCAGTCGGCGTTGTCGCGCAGGCGCTGGATCTGGTAGCTGGTTTCAGCCCACTGGCGCTGCAACAGGCGACGCTCGCCGGCGAAGACGCTTTCGCCGTTGAAGCTGATGTTGATATGGCCGTTGTTGACCGGCTGGCCGATCACCGCCACGCAGTCGCCCAGGCCGGCGGCGCTGAATTGCGCCAACACGCCCGGGGTCGCGTCCTGGCGCACCTGGATCACCGCACCCAGTTCTTCGTTGAACAGGATGGCGGCGATCTCGGTCGAGGTCTCGGCCAGGGCGTCGAGGTTCAGGTTCAGGCCGCAGTGACCGGCGAAGGCCATTTCCACCACGCTGGTCAGCAGACCACCGTCGGAACGGTCGTGGTAAGCCAGCAGGTGACCGTCGGCGTTGAGGCCCTGGATCACCGCGAAGAAGGCTTTCAGGTCTTCGGCGTCATCGACGTCCGGAGCCTGCTTGCCGAGCTTGCCGTGCACCTGGGCGAGGATCGAGGCGCCCATGCGGTTCTGGCCGCGACCGAGGTCGATCAGGATCAGATCGGTGGTGCCCTTGTCCATGCGCAGTTGCGGGGTCAGGGTCTGGCGGATGTCGGCCACAGGCGCGAAACCGGTCACGATCAGCGACAGCGGCGAGGTCACGCTCTTGTCGACGCCCTTGTCGTTCCAGCGAGTGGCCATGGACATGGAGTCCTTGCCCACCGGGATGGTAATGCCCAGCTCAGGGCACAGCTCCATGCCAACCGCTTTCACGGTGTCGTACAGACGAGCGTCTTCGCCTGGGTGACCGGCAGCGGACATCCAGTTGGCCGACAGCTTGATGTCGGAAATCTTCTCGATGCGCGAAGCGGCGATGTTGGTCAGGGTTTCGCCGATGGCCATGCGGCCCGACGCCGGAGCGTCCAGCAGCGCCAGCGGAGTCCGCTCGCCCATGGCCATGGCTTCGCCGGTGTAGACGTCGAAGCTGGTGGCGGTGACGGCAACGTCGGCCACCGGAACCTGCCACGGGCCGACCATTTGGTCACGGGCCACCAGGCCAGTGATGGTGCGGTCGCCGATGGTGATCAGGAAGCTCTTGCTGGCCACGGCCGGGTGATGCAGGACGCGCTCGATGCTTTCGGCGATGTCCAGGTTGGCCGGATCGAAATCGTCGCCCAGTTCAGTCTCGCGAACGGCCGAACGGTGCATGCGCGGAGCCTTGCCCAGCAGCACTTCCAGCGGCATATCCACCGGGCTGTTGCCGAAGTGGCTGTCGGTCACGGTCAGTTGCGGCTCGGCAGTGGCTTCGCCGACTACCGCGAACGGGCAGCGCTCACGCTCGCAGATGGCCTGGAAGCGTTCGAAATCAGCGGCGCCGACGGCCAGGACGTAACGTTCCTGGGATTCGTTGGACCAGATTTCGTGCGGGGCCATGCCCGGCTCGTCGTTCGGAATATTGCGCAGTTCGAAGCGACCGCCACGGCCGCCATCGTTGACCAGCTCCGGGAAGGCGTTGGACAGGCCGCCCGCGCCGACGTCGTGGATGAAGCTGATCGGGTTCTTGTCGCCCAGCTGCCAGCAGCGGTCGATGACTTCCTGGCAACGGCGTTCCATTTCCGGGTTTTCACGCTGTACCGAGGCGAAATCCAGGTCGGCCGAGCTGGTGCCGGTGGCCATGGAGGAAGCAGCGCCGCCGCCCAGGCCGATGAGCATCGCCGGGCCGCCGAGGACGATCAGCTTGGAGCCGACGGTGATCTCGCCTTTCTGTACGTGTTCGGCGCGGATGTTGCCCATGCCGCCCGCCAGCATGATCGGCTTGTGGTAACCGCGAACTTCTTCACCGCGCGGGGTGTTGATGGACTGTTCGAAGGTACGGAAGTAGCCGGTCAGGGCCGGACGGCCGAATTCGTTGTTGAACGCCGCGCCGCCCAGCGGGCCTTCGATCATGATGTCCAGGGCGTCGACGATGCGCTCGGGCTTGCCGTACGGCTTTTCCCATGGCTGTTCGAAGCCCGGGATCTGCAGGTTGGACACGGTGAAACCGGTCAAGCCGGCTTTCGGCTTGGCGCCGCGACCGGTCGCGCCTTCGTCGCGAATCTCGCCGCCGGAACCGGTGGAGGCCCCCGGGAATGGCGCGATGGCGGTCGGGTGGTTGTGGGTCTCGACCTTCATCAGGATGTGCACCGGCTCCTGCACCGCGCCGTACTGGCGGGTATCCGGATTCGGGTAGAAGCGCCCGGCAACGGAACCGACGATGACCGCCGCGTTGTCCTTGTAGGCCGACAGCACACCTTCGTTGTGCATCTGATAGGTGTTCTTGATCATGCCGAACAGGCTTTTTTCCTGGCTCTGGCCGTCGATATCCCAACTGGCGTTGAAGATCTTGTGGCGGCAGTGCTCGGAGTTGGCCTGGGCGAACATCATCAGTTCGATGTCGTGCGGGTTGCGCTTGAGCCCCTGAAAGGCGTTGACCAGGTAATCGATTTCGTCTTCGGCCAGGGCCAGGCCCAGCTCGGTGTTGGCCTGCTCCAGCGCGGCGCGGCCACCACCGAGGATGTCAATGGCGGTCAGCGGCTTCGGCGTGGCATGGCTGAACAGGCCGGCAGCCTGTTCCAGGTTGCCCAGCACGATCTGGGTCATGCGGTCGTGCAGGGTGTCGGCGATCAACTGCGCTTGCGCGTCGCTGAATTCACCGGCCACGTAGAAGGCAATACCGCGTTCCAGGCGCTGGATCTTGCTCAGGCCGCAGTTGCGGGCGATATCGCTGGCCTTGCTCGACCATGGCGAGATGGTGCCGAAACGCGGCAGCACCAGGAACAGACGACCGGTAGGTTCTTGCACCGGTACGCTTGGGCCGTACTTCAGAAGGCGCGCAAGCACCTGCTGTTCGTCGCCGGTCAGGACGCCGGTAACTTCGGCGAAGTGAGCGAATTCAGCATACAGGCCACTGACAGCTGGAACCTTCTGGCTCAGTTGCTCAAGGAGTTTGCTGTGGCGAAAGGCAGAAAGGGCAGGAGCGCCGCGCAGGATCAACATCTTCGGGACAGCCTCGGGAAGGGGGTGTGCTTTGAGGCCGTGCATTCTAGCCTAAACCGCCCGCGACGGCACCCGAAACGGCACGCCTGAGCGCGGCCAGACGTCGGCCCGTGCGCAGCCCCCTGCGACAAAGGCTTATCCGGCCCCTTCGGAAGGGTTATTTGAACCCTCTCGGCAAGCCGCGAAGGCCCATTCCCGAGGGCTTTGGCCGGGGGCCGGGACCTCTAGCAGACAAGCCCTTCGCTGTCGAGATATGGCGGTTGTTGTCCTTTGCGTATACTGCGCAGATGTTTTCCCCAATGGCTTTACGTCCGCGCTGTGCCCGATGGCTCATCGCAACCGGACTCTTCCTGATGCTCAGTGCCTGCGTTGAGAAACCCAGCACACTGGAGCGAGTAAAGGAGGATGGCGTGCTGCGGGTGGTCACCCGTAACAGCCCGGCCACCTACTTTCAGGATCGCAATGGTGAAACCGGCTTCGAATACGAGCTGGTGAAACGCTTCGCCGACGATCTGGGGGTGACGCTGAAGATCGAAACCGCGGACAACCTCGACGACCTCTTCGACCAGCTGGGTAAACCTAACGGCCCGGTGCTGGCTGCTGCCGGTCTGGTCAGCAGCGAGAAACGCAAGCAGCAAGTCAGGTTTTCCCACACCTACCTGGAAGTCACCCCGCAGGTCATCTACCGCAACGGCCAGTCCCGCCCCACCGATGCGGGCGACCTGGTAGGCAAGAAGATCATGGTGCTCAAGGGCAGCACCCACGCCGAGCAACTGGCCGAACTCAAGCTGAAATACCCCGGCATTCAATATGAAGAGTCCGACGAGGTCGAAGTGGTCGACCTGCTGCGCATGGTCGACGAAGGGCAGATCGACCTGACCCTGGTGGATTCCAACGAAGTGGCGATGAACCAGGTGTATTTCGCCAATATCCGCGTCGCCTTCGACCTGGGCGATGCCCGCAACCAGAGCTGGGCCGTGGCCGCCGGCGAAGACAACAGCCTGCTCAACGAAATCAACGACTTCCTCGACAAGGTGCAGAAGAACGGCACCCTGCAGCGCCTGAAGGACCGTTATTACGGGCACGTGGACGTCCTCGGTTATGTCGGCGCCTACACCTTTGCCCAGCACCTGCAGCAGCGCCTGCCCAAATACGAGAAACACTTCAAGGCCTCGGCCAAGGAAGAAAAGGTCGACTGGCGCCTGCTGGCGGCCATTGGCTACCAGGAATCCTTGTGGCAACCGAGCGTCACCTCCAAGACCGGCGTACGTGGCCTGATGATGCTGACCCAGAACACCGCCCAGGCCATGGGCGTGTCCAACCGCCTGGATGCCAAGCAAAGCATCCAGGGCGGCGCCAAGTACCTGGCGTACATGAAGGATCAACTGGACGACAAGATCGAAGAGCCGGACCGCACCTGGTTCGCCCTCGCCGCCTACAACGTCGGCAGCGGCCACCTGGACGACGCCCGCAAGCTGGCGCAAAAGGAAGGACTGAACCCGAACAAGTGGCTGGACGTGAAGAAGATGCTGCCGCGTCTTTCGCAGAAGCAGTGGTACAGCAAGACCCGCTATGGCTACGCCCGGGGCGGCGAGCCGGTGCATTTCGTCGCCAACATCCGTCGTTACTACGACATCCTGACCTGGGTCACGCAGCCGCAGCTGGAAGGCGACCAGGTGGCCGAAGGCAATCTGCATGTGCCGGGCGTGGACAAGACCAAGCCGACCCAGGAAACCCCGCCGCTTTAAACCGCATCGCGAGCAAGCTCGCTCCTACAGAGATAGACGGAGGCTACTATTTCCGTGCACGCCGCCAACCCTGTAGGAGCGAGCTTGCTCGCGATAGCATCAAAGACTGTTACCTGGCCGCCGCCAGGATTAGCGCCTTCATCTCCGCCACCGCACCCTTGAAGCCGACGAACAGCGCATGGGCCACCAGCGCATGGCCGATGTTCAGCTCGTTGATGCCCTTGATCGCCGCGACCGCCTCGACGTTGTGGTAATGCAGGCCGTGCCCGGCATTGACGATCAAGCCCTGGCCCAGGCCGAACGCCACGCCGTCGGCCACGCGCCGCAGCTCCTCGGCCACCTCGCTCGGCGTTTCGGCATCGGCATAACGCCCGGTGTGCAACTCGATAGCTGGCGCGCCCACGCGGCGAGAGGCCGCGATCTGCCGCTCATCGGCGTCGATGAACAGCGACACTTCGGCGCCGATCTTCGACAGGCGTTCTACCGCCGCCTTGATCCGCGCTTCCTGCCCGGCGACATCCAGGCCGCCCTCGGTGGTCAGTTCCTGGCGGGTTTCCGGAACCAGGCAGATGTGCGCCGGACGGATGCGCTCGGCGAACGCCATCATTTCCTCGGTGACGCCCATCTCGAAGTTCATGCGGGTTTGCAGCACGTCCTTGAGCAGCAGCACGTCGCGCTCCTGGATATGCCGGCGGTCCTCGCGCAGGTGCACGGTAATGCCGTCGGCCCCCGCCTCTTCCGCGTCCAGCGCCGCCTTGACCGGGTCAGGGTAACGGGTGCCCCGGGCCTGACGCAGGGTGGCTACGTGGTCGATGTTCACGCCAAGAAGAATGCGATTGCTGGTGGTCACGGAAGCGCTCCTGAGGAGTTAGAGATTCGGTGCACAGCATATAGTGTCCGCTGGCGAAAATAACTGCCGGCGTTCGGCCGTGCAGCCCTCAAAGTCGAGTCGGATCAGGATTCAAGCGGATTTGTGCAACAAGACAGGCTAGGGCTTGCGAAACAATTCGCGACTGACCAATGGCCGACCGCCCAGGTGCACCGCCAGCGCCTGGCGCATCAGGCGCTTGGCCGCCGCCAGCGCCCCGGGGGCGCTCCAGTCGGCTTGCGCCATGGCCAGCAGCTCGGTGCCGTTGAACAGGCCCGGTTGCAACAGCTGAACCTGCTCCAGGCCGGCATCCACCTGCAGGCGATACATGCCCTGCGCCTCAATCGGCGCGCCGTGGATATCCGTGTCCAGGGCAAAACCGTAGCCCAGGTCGTCCAGCAGGCGCCACTCGAAGGCACGCAGCAAGGGTTCGAGGGCCCTGCCCTCGGCCAACGCCAGCAAGGTCGCCGCATAGTGCTCGAAGATCGCCGGATGCGGATCTTCGGCAGGCAGCAGGCGGATCAGCAGCTCGTTGAGGTAGAGACCGCTGAACAGCGCCTCGCCGTTGAGCCAGGTGGAGGTTCCCGCGCTCTCCATGCGCCCGACGTTTTTCAGCTCGCCGCGCCCACGAAACTCCACTTCCAGCGGCACGAACGGCCGCGCCAGGGTCCCGGCCTTGCCCCGCGCGCCACGCAACACCGCGCGCAGCCGCCCTTGGGGCGTGAGGAAGTCCACCAACGCACTGCTCTCGCGATAGGCGCGACTGTGCAGGACGTAAGCGGGCTGGCCGATGGGAGGGTTACTGGACATAGGTGTCGGGGGATCTCAAGGCTTGAGAAAGTGACAGGTCCGGAATTATCGCGAGCAGCACACCCGCTCCCTTGTAGGAGCGAGCTTGCTCGCGATTGAGCGCAAAGCGCTCGCAGGAGTTACAGGTCGCCGTAGCCCAGCGAACGCAGGGCACGCTCGTCGTCGGACCAACCGCCTTTGACCTTGACCCACAGGTTGAGCATGACCTTGGAGTCGAACAGCAGCTCCATGTCCTTGCGCGCTTCCATGCCGATGCGCTTGATGCGCTCACCCTTGTCGCCAATGATGATTTTCTTCTGGCCATCGCGCTCGACGAGGATCAAGGCATGAATGTGCAGGGTCTTGCCCTGCTGCTTGAACTCTTCGATTTCCACGGTGATCTGGTACGGCAGCTCGGCACCCAGTTGGCGCATGATCTTCTCGCGCACCAGTTCGGCGGCGAGGAAACGGCTGCTGCGGTCGGTGATCTGGTCTTCCGGGAAGAAGTGATCGTTTTCCGGCAGGTGCTTGGCGATCAGGCCTTCCAGGGCTTCCAGGTTGTGGCCCTGCTGGGCCGACACCGGAACGATCTCGGCATTCGGCAACTGTTCCTGCAACCAGGTCAGGTGCGGCATCAGCTCGGCCTTGTCCTCGATGCGGTCGGTCTTGTTGATCGCCAGGATCACCGGGCCCTGCACGTACTGCACGCGTTCCAGCACCAGTTGGTCTTCGTCGGTCCACTTGGTGCGGTCGACGACGAAGATCACCACGTCGACGTCTTTCAAGGCCGCCGAGGCGGTCTTGTTCATGTAGCGGTTCAGCGCCTTCTCGTTGCTCTTGTGCATGCCCGGGGTGTCGACATAGATCGCCTGGATGGCGCCTTCGGTCTTGATGCCGAGCATGTTGTGCCGCGTGGTCTGCGGCTTGCGCGAGGTGATGGCCAGCTTCTGCCCCAGGATATGGTTCAGCAGCGTGGACTTGCCCACGTTCGGACGGCCGACGATGGCGACATAGCCACAGCGTGTTGCGGTTGTATCAGTCATGGCCATTCTCCACGCCCAGGGCAATCAGTGCTGCGGCGGCCGCTACCTGTTCGGCAATACGACGGCTCACACCCTGACCTCGGCTTTTTTCGTTCAGTAGGGTGATTTCGCATTCGACGAAGAACGTCCGGCAATGGGGCTCACCCTGGATATCCACCACTTCGTAGCGGGGCAATTCACAGGCACGCGACTGCAGGAACTCCTGCAGGCGGGTCTTGGGGTCCTTGTTGGTGTCGACCAGCGTCAGGCTGTCGAACTCGGACGTCAGCCAGGACAGCACACGCTCACGCGCGACTTCCATGCCAGCATCCAGGTAGATCGCACCGATCAGCGCTTCCAGGGCATCGGCGAGGATCGACTCACGGCGGAAGCCGCCGCTTTTCAACTCACCGGAACCCAGGCGCAGGTATTCGCCCAGATCGAAACCGCGGGCCAGTACGGCCAGGGTTTCTCCCTTCACCAGGCGCGCGCGCAGACGCGACAGCTGGCCTTCGCGGGCCTGGGGGAAACGCTCGAACAGCGCTTCGCCGGCGACGAAGTTGAGGATGGCGTCACCGAGGAACTCCAGGCGTTCGTTGTTGCGCCCGGCAAAACTGCGGTGAGTGAGGGCCAGGACCATCAGTTCCTGGTCCTTGAAGGTGTAACCGAGCTGACGCTCGAGACGGCTCAAAGAAACGCTCACGGTTTACCCACGCTGAGTTCGTGGTTGAATTTCACCACCTTGGAGACGAGGCACGAGATGCCTGTGGCAATTAACGCTGTGTTCAAATCCACATCCTGAATATCGTTGACTGCTGCTTCTGGTGACGCCTGGGAGGCTGCCGAACCTGGCGGGCCGGTGTTCTACAAGATCCAGAAAAGCATTCGGCGCTGTGTTCAACAGCGCCGTGTCTGATTACTTGATCAGGCCAACCCGCGAGAAATTCGGCAGGTGGCTGAGTTTCGGTTCGGGCCAGCTCATCCAGACTGCGAAGGCCTTGCCGACGATATTCTTGTCGGGAACCATGCCCAGCAGGTCCTTGGGAATGCTCGGGTCATCCCAGTAGCGGCTGTCGTTCGAGTTGTCGCGGTTGTCGCCCATCATGAAGTAGTGCCCGGCAGGCACGGTCCACTGACGGTCCGGGGTCGCCCGGTAGCGGCTCATTTCCTTGCGGATCAGGTGCTCGGCGGCGCCGAGTTTTTCCTTGTAGAGCTCCGCGCTGCCCAGGGTGCCCGGCTCGGAGCCGACCAGCTGTTCGGCGACCGACTGGCCGTTGACCAACAGGCGCTTGTCGCTGGTGTAGCGCACTTCGTCGCCCGGCAGGCCAACCACACGCTTGATGTAGTTGACGTTCGGATCGCTCGGGTAGCGGAACACCATCACATCGCCGCGCTGCGGATCACCGACCTCGATGATTTTCTTGTCGATCACCGGCAGGCGGATCCCGTAAGAAAACTTGTTCACCAGGATGAAGTCGCCCACATCCAGGGTCGGTTTCATCGATCCCGAAGGAATCTGAAACGGTTCCACCAGGAACGAACGCAGCACCAGCACGATGAACAGCACCGGAAAGAACGATTTGCCGTACTCGACCAGCATCGGCTCCTTGTTCAGTTTCTCGATGACCAGTCCATCCGGCTGGCTGACGCTGCCCTGATAGTTGGTAATGGCGGCACGCCGACGCGGCGCCAGAAAGACCAGATCGAGCAACGCCAAGAGGCCGCAGACGGCGACGGCGATGACCAGCAACAGCGGGAAATTTAGCGACATAGGACCTAACTATCCAACCTGAGCACGGCAAGGAAGGCTTCTTGTGGAATCTCCACGTTACCCACTTGCTTCATGCGTTTCTTACCGGCCTTCTGCTTTTCCAACAGCTTGCGCTTACGGCTAACGTCACCACCGTAGCATTTGGCCAGTACGTTCTTTCTGAGCGCCTTGACGGTTGTCCGCGCCACAATCTGCCCGCCAATGGCGGCCTGGATTGCCACGTCGAACATCTGCCGAGGAATCAGTTCCTTCATCTTCTCGGTCAACGCACGCCCTTTGTAGTGCGCGTTGTCACGGTGCACGATCAATGCCAGGGCGTCGACTTTCTCACCGTTGATCAGCACATCCAGCTTGACCAGATTAGCCGATTGGTAGCGATCGAAATGATAATCCAGCGAAGCATAGCCACGACTGGTGGATTTGAGGCGGTCGAAGAAGTCCAGGACCACTTCGTTCATCGGCAGGTCGTAGGTCACCTGGACCTGGCTGCCGAGGAACAGCATGTCGTGCTGTATGCCGCGTTTCTCGATGCACAGGGTAATGACGTTACCCAGGTGCTCCTGCGGCACAAGGATATTGGCCCGCACGATCGGCTCGCGCATGTCTTCGATGGACGACAGATCCGGCAACTTCGACGGGTTATCGACGTAGATCGTCTCACCATTCTTCAGTTGCAGCTCGAAAATCACCGTCGGCGCCGTGGTGATCAGGTCCAGGTCGTATTCGCGCTCCAGGCGCTCCTGGATGATTTCCATGTGCAGCATGCCGAGGAACCCGCAACGGAAGCCGAAGCCCAGTGCGTCGGAGCTTTCCGGGGTGTATTGCAGCGACGAGTCGTTCAGCGTGAGCTTTTGCAAGGCTTCGCGGAAATCTTCGAAGTCGTCGGAGCTGACCGGGAACAGACCGGCGTAGACCTGCGGCTGAATGCGCTTGAAGCCGGGCAGCACTTCGACGTCAGGGGTCGAGCTCAGGGTCAGGGTGTCACCTACCGGCGCACCATGAATGTCCTTGATGCCGGCGATGATGAAGCCTACTTCACCGGCCTTCAGGTCGGCGGTGGCGGTGTGTTTCGGGTTGAATACACCGACGCTGTCCACCAGGTGGATCTTGCCGGTGGACTTCACCAGGATCTTGTCGCCCTTCTTCACGCGGCCATGGCGCACGCGAACCAGGGACACGACGCCCAGGTAGTTGTCGAACCAGGAGTCGATGATCAACGCTTGCAGCGGATCCTCGATGTTGCCGGTCGGCGCGGGAATGGTGGTTACCAGGCGCTCCAGCACCTCGTCGACACCCAGGCCGGTCTTGGCGCTGCAGGTCACGGCGTCGGTGGCATCGATACCGATGATCTTCTCGATCTCTTCCTTGACCCGGTCCGGATCGGCCTGCGGCAGGTCGATCTTGTTCAGCACCGGCATGACCTCCAGGCCCTGCTCGATGGCGGTGTAGCAGTTGGCGACCGACTGCGCTTCCACGCCCTGGCCGGCGTCGACCACCAGCAAGGCGCCTTCACAGGCGGCCAGCGAGCGGCTGACTTCATAGGTGAAGTCCACGTGGCCCGGGGTGTCGATGAAGTTCAGCTGGTAGGTGATGCCGTCGCGAGCTTTGTAATAGAGGGTAACGCTGTGGGCCTTGATGGTGATCCCGCGTTCACGCTCAAGGTCCATGGAGTCCAGAACCTGGGCTTCCATTTCGCGCTCGGCCAGGCCGCCGCACATCTGGATGAAGCGATCGGCCAGAGTCGACTTGCCATGGTCAATGTGGGCGATGATGGAGAAATTGCGGATATGACTCAAATCACTCACGGATCAACACTCAAAAAGGCTGCAGGCATAGCCCGCCGAAAAATAGCCGGGAATTGTACCTGATAGACGACGCAAGCGTCACGTTCGCCTGTCAGTGGTGCATAAACGCAAAACGCCCCGGTCTTTCGACAGGGGCGTTGCTCTTGCGCGTGGCGTCATTGGCGCCGGTCAGCCGGCCCGGCGCATCAGCCAGAACCCGGCCAGGGCACAGAAACCGGCGGGAACCAGCACCGCGAACAGCGGCGAGAAGCCAAATACCAGGCTCGACGGGCCCAGCAGGTCCTGGGCGATGCGGAAGGTGAACCCCACCAGCACGCCGGTGAATACCCGCTGGCCGAGCGTCACGGAACGCAACGGACCGAAAATGAACGAAATCGCCATCAATACCAGGGCCGCGGTGACCAGCGGTTGCAGCACCTTGACCCAGAACGCCAGCCAGTAGCGACCGTTGTTCAGGCCCTGATCGGCCAGGTAGTGGATATAGCCCCACAGACCGCTGATCGACAGGGACTCCGGCGCCATCACCACAGTGCTCAGCAGTTGCGGGCTCAAGGCCACGTCCCAGCGTTCCTGAGGGGTATTGATGACTTCGGTATGGCCTTCACGGAAATAAGTGGTGGTGACGTCGCTCAGCTGCCAGTAGTTCTCTTCGAAGCGGGCCTGGCGGGCGAAGCTCGAGGACAACATGTGCCGTTGATCGTCGAAGTGGTAACGGGTCACGCCATACAGCAGGCCATTGGGTTGCACGGCGTTGATGTGGATGAACTCCTCGCCCTGACGGTGCCACAGGCCGCGTTTGGAACTTTGCGCGTCGCCCGAACCCTGGGCCAGCGCGCGACTGGCCTGTGCCTGGCTTTCCGTGGCGGGAGCGACGTACTCGCCGATCAGCACACCGGCCAGCATCAGGAACAGCATCGGCTTCATCACCGCCCAGACGATCCGCCCGATGGACACGCCAGCGGCGCGCATAATGGTCAGCTCGCTGTTGCTGGCCAGGCTGCCCAGGCCGATCAGGCAGCCGATCAGGGCCGCCATCGGCAGCATTTCGTAGAGCCGGCGCGGCGCCGTCATGACCACGAAACTCAGCACATCCATCACGGTGTAGTTGTCGCTGACACTGCCCATTTCGTCGATGAAGGCGAACAGCGACGCCAGGCCGAGAATGATCCCCAGTACCGCCAGAATGGCCAGCAGGACACTGTTGCCGATGTAGCGATCGAGCTTAACCACGAGCCACCTCCTTCATGCTGCGGCGGCTCGCCAGTTTCAGACGCAAGGGTTCCCAGTACAGCAATCCGAGGCCAATCAATAGAAACAGTCCGTGTACCCACCACAGGCCCAGCGCCTGCGGCAGCTTGCCCTTTTCCAGCGAGCCACGGGCCGCGATCAGGATGGTCAGGTAAGCCATATAAAGAAGAATCGCCGGCAGCAGTTTGAGGAAGCGGCCCTGCCGCGGGTTGACCCGGGACAGCGGCACCGCCATCAGGGTCACGACAAACACCAGCAGCGGCAGGGAAATACGCCATTGCAGCTCGGCATGGGCGCGCAGTTCCGGGTTGCCGATCAGGTCGCGGGTCGGCATGGCGTCGCGGTCGGTGACCTCGTCGCTGACGTCCGGCTTGGCCAGCAATACGCCGTAGGTGTCGTATTTGATGACCCGGTAATCGGCCTGGCCGGGGTTACCGTCGTAGCGGTAGCCGTTTTCCAGGATCAGGTAGCGGTTGCCGTCCGGACGAATGTCCTGGTGCCCCTTCTCTGCCACCAGCACCGAGATGCCCTGGTCCTTCTTGTCCTGGCTCAGGCGTTTTTCCGAGATGAATACGCCACCCAGGTTGGCGCGGTCATCAGACAAGTGTTCGGTATAGGTCACCCGGGTACCGTCGTTGAGCGCCTGGAAGCGCCCCGGCACCAGGGTGTCGAATTCGGTCATGGCGTCCTGCTTGTTCAGCAGCAGTTGGAATTGATTGGCCCCCTGCGGCGCCAGGCTCAAGCTCAGCCACGCCACCAGCAGGGCCACCAGCGCGGCCGGGATCATGGTCATGCCCAGCAGGCGCTGCTGGCTCATGCCGGTGGCCGACAGCACGGTCATTTCGCTTTCGAGGTACAGCCGGCCGTAGGCCAGGAGAATGCCGAGGAACAACCCCAGCGGCAGGATCAGTTGCAGGAAGCCTGGCAGGCGAAAGCCCATGATCAGGAACAGCGAGCCCGGGTCCAGTGCGCCCGAGGCCGCTTGCGCGAGGTATTTGACGAAACGTCCGCTCATGATGATGACCAGCAGAACGGCACTCACGGCGCTCAAGGTCAGCAACACTTCGCGGGATAGATAACGGAAGACGATCAAACCAGACACTCCAGGGTTGTCAGGCTAAGGCGGCCAAACAAGCAAACACGGCCCTTGAAGCCGAGCCGCCGAAAAAAGATGGCGCATTATCCTGTGATTGCATGCGCCTGTCACTGCGCATGCTCACGCAGGCCTCTAAAGCGGCGAAGTTCGCTCATGGGAGGGTTGTCAGCCTCGACCGCCCGGGTTCAAACTGGCGGCCCTGTCGTTGGCCGCTGCCGACGCCTCTCCTTATAAAAGCTACAGATATGACAAGCCTGGCGCACGGCATTGGCCCTGCGCTCTTTGACCATTAATTCAGGGACCCGGACATGGAACTGGTTGTAAAAAGCGTTAGCCCGGAAACGTTGAAGACCGCCACCCTGGTGGTCGCCGTCGGCGAAGGCCGCAAGCTCGGCAGCGTTGCCAAACAACTCGACGAGCTCAGCGGAGGCGCCATCGGCGCGGTACTCAAGCGCGGCGACCTGGACGGCAAGGTCGGCCAGAGCCTGCTGTTGCACGCCCTGCCGAACTTGAAGGCCGAACGTGTCCTGCTGGTCGGTACCGGCAAGGACGCCGAACTGGGCGACCGCCCGTTCCGCAAGATCGTCAGTGGCATCCTCGCTACCCTCAAGGGCCTGGGCGGCAGCGATGCCGTGCTGGCGCTGGACGAAGTGGTGGTCAAGGGCCGCGACAGCTACGGCAAGACCCGCCTGCTGGCTGAAACCCTGGTGGACGGCGAGTACAGCTTCGACCAGTTCAAGAGCCAGAAAGCCGAACCGCGCGCCCTGAAGAAAATCACCCTGCTGACCATCAAGGCCGCGCTGGCCGAAGTCGAGCGCGCCGTGGCCCACGCCAAGGCGATCGCCAACGGCATGGCCTTCACCCGCAACCTGGGCAACCTGCCGCCGAACATCTGCCACCCGACCTTCCTCGGCGAGCAGGCCAAGGCCCTGGGCAAGGAATTCAAGGCCCTGAAAGTCGAAGTCCTCGACGAGAAGAAGATCAAGGAACTGGGCATGGGCTCGTTCTATGCGGTGGGCCAGGGCAGCGCCCAGCCACCACGCCTGATCGTCATGCAATACAACGGCGGCAAGAAATCCGAGAAGCCGTACACTCTGGTCGGCAAGGGCATCACCTTCGACACCGGCGGCATCAGCCTCAAGCCTGGCGCCGGCATGGATGAAATGAAGTACGACATGGGTGGCGCCGCCAGCGTGTTCGGTACCCTGCGCGCCGTGCTGGAACTCAAGTTGCCGATCAACCTGGTGTGCATCCTGGCCTGCGCCGAGAACATGCCGAGCGGCACCGCTTCGCGTCCGGGCGATATCGTCACCACCATGAGCGGCCAGACCGTGGAAATCCTCAACACCGACGCCGAAGGCCGCCTGGTGCTGTGCGATGCCCTGACCTACGCCGAGCGCTTCAAGCCACAGGCGGTGATCGACATCGCCACCCTGACCGGTGCCTGCGTGGTCGCCCTCGGCTCCCATACCTCGGGCCTCCTGGGCAACAACGACGAGTTGATCGGCCAGTTGCTGAGCGCCGGCGTTCAGGCTGACGACCGTGCCTGGCAACTGCCGCTGTTCGACGAGTACCAGGAACAGCTGGACAGTCCGTTCGCCGACATCGCCAACATCGGTGGCCCGAAAGCCGGCACCATCACCGCTGCCTGCTTCCTGTCGCGCTTCACCAAGCAGTACAACTGGGCGCACCTGGATATCGCCGGTACCGCCTGGACCAGCGGCGGCAAGGACAAGGGCGCCACTGGCCGTCCGGTGCCCCTGCTGACCCAGTACCTGCTGGACCGCGCCAAAGCCTGAAACCTATGACCTCGGG
>NZ_JAQZAB010000115.1:156733-179057 GCF_028640915.1 Pseudomonas sp. B3G-3
CCCGGGTTCAGGAACCGCAATGACCAAAGTCGACTTCTATATCCTTCCCAGCGCGGATCCTTCGGCACGCCTGGACTTCGCCTGCAAGCTCACCGACAAGGCCTGGCGCATGGGGCACCGCATCTACCTGCATTGCAGCGACGCGGCCCAGCGCGATGAGCTCGATGCCCGGTTGTGGCGCTTCAAGGGCGAAACCTTCGTGCCCCACGGCCCCGTCGAAAGCGAACCGGATGGCCTGATCGTTCTCGGCCTGGGCGACGACCCCGGCGAGCACCATGACCTGCTGGTCAACCTGGACCTGAAAGTCCCGGCATTTGCCCAGCGGTTTGCCCGCATCGCCGAAGTGGTGGTGGAAGACCCGACTATCCGCCAGGCCGCTCGCGAGAGTTTCCGTTTCTACCGCGAACAGGGCTATCCTCTGCAAGATCACCGTTTACAGCGACTCTGAGCCATCGATGGACACTCCCAAACCGCTGCAAAAGTCCGCGCACCTGCTGGATGACCTCGAGTCCATCCGCCAACTGCTCGGCGATGACGACCTGCAACCTCCGCTGCTGACCGAGACCGTCGACGGCGAAGTGCAGATTCCACTGCTGTTCGATATGGTCGGCGGCAAGCCTGCCGTCGAACCCCTCGACGAGGCGCCGACAGAACCACAACCAGCCCCCGCTCCGGTGGTCGAACCGCCACCTGCTCCTGTAGCGGCCGCTCCAGCCCCTGCACCAGCACCGACACCAAAACCCGCTCCAGCGCCCAAGAGCCAGGATGCCCTGCTGCACCTGGACAGCGAACTGCGCGCCGCCGCGCAACTGATCATGCAAGACGTGATCGACGACTTCGCCCCGCACATCGAAACCGAAATCAAGCGCCGCCTCGACGCGCGCATGGATCGCTTGCTCGCCGCAGCGACAAGCGGCAAGCCATAAGTCGCAAGCTGCAAGCAAAAGCCGGGTATGGCGATCTTGTCACTTGGAACTTGCCGCTTGTGGCTTGCAGCTACCCCCCTCCGCTATACTTCCCGGCTTTTCCTGAATAAATGCCAATAGGGTCCCGCCGCGCATGGATAAGACCTACCAGCCGCACGCCATTGAAACTTCCTGGTACCAGACCTGGGAGTCAGAGAATTACTTCGCCCCGCAAGGCGCGGGCGACTCGTACACCATCATGATTCCGCCACCGAACGTCACTGGCAGCCTGCACATGGGCCATGGCTTCAACAACGCGATCATGGATGCCTTGATCCGCTTCCGCCGCATGCAGGGCCGCAACACCCTGTGGCAGCCGGGTACCGACCACGCCGGTATCGCCACCCAGATGCTGGTGGAGCGTCAGATCGAAGCCCAGGGCCAGAATCGTCACGATCTGGGCCGGGAAAAATTCCTCGAGAAAGTCTGGGAGTGGAAGGATCAGTCCGGCGGCAACATCAGCCGCCAGATCCGCCGCCTGGGCTCGTCCGTGGACTGGAGCCGCGAGCGCTTCACCATGGACGACGGTCTTTCCGAAGCCGTTAAAGAAGCCTTCGTGCGCCTGCACGAAGACGGCCTGATCTACCGCGGCAAGCGTCTGGTCAACTGGGACACCAAGCTGCACACCGCGATCTCCGACCTCGAAGTGGAAAACCATGACGAGAAAGGTTCGCTGTGGAACCTGCGCTACCCGCTGGCCGACGGCGCCAAGACCGCCGAAGGCCTGGACTACCTGATCGTCGCCACCACCCGTCCGGAAACCATGCTCGGCGACTCCGCCGTGGCCGTTAACCCGAACGACGAACGCTACAAGGCGCTGATCGGCAAGTTCGTCGAACTGCCGCTGGTGGGTCGTCGCATCCCGATCATCGGCGACGACTACTGCGACCCTGAATTCGGCACCGGCTGCGTGAAGATCACCCCGGCCCACGACTTCAACGACTACGAAGTCGGCAAGCGCCACAACCTTCCGCTGCTGAACATCTTCGACAAGAACGCCGAAGTGCTGCCGGCTGCCCAGGTGTTCAACCTGGACGGCACGCTGAACGAAAGCATCGACGGCAAGATCCCGGCCGAATTCGCCGGTCTCAACCGTTTCCAGGCGCGCAAGGAAATCGTCGCCGCGTTCGATGCCGCCGGCCTGCTGGTCAGCGTCGACGACCACGCCCTGAAAGTGCCGAAAGGCGACCGCTCCGGCACCATCATCGAGCCGTGGCTGACCGACCAGTGGTACGTCTCCACCAAGCCGCTGGCCGAGCCGGCCATTGCCGCCGTGGAAGACGGCCGCATCGCCTTCGTGCCGAAACAGTACGAAAACATGTACTTCTCCTGGATGCGCGATATCCAGGACTGGTGCATCAGCCGCCAGCTGTGGTGGGGCCACCGCATCCCGGCCTGGTACGACGAGTCGGGCAAGGTCTATGTCGGCCGCGACGAAGCCGAAGTGCGCGCCAAGCACAACCTCGGGCCTGAGGTTGCACTGCAACAGGACAACGACGTCCTCGACACCTGGTTCAGTTCGGGCCTGTGGACCTTCTCCACCCTGGGCTGGCCGGAGCAGACCGAGTTCCTCAAGACCTTCCACCCGACCGACGTGCTGGTGACCGGTTTCGACATCATTTTCTTCTGGGTCGCCCGGATGATCATGCTCACCATGCACCTGGTGAAGAACGAAGACGGCACCCCGCAGGTTCCGTTCAAGACCGTGTACGTACACGGCCTGGTTCGCGACGGCCAGGGCCAGAAGATGTCCAAGTCCAAGGGCAACGTCCTTGACCCGCTGGACATCATCGACGGTATCGAGCTCGAAGCCCTGGTGCAGAAACGCACCACCGGCATGATGCAGCCGCAACTGGCGAAGAAGATCGAGAAGCAGACCCGCCAGGAGTTCGCCGACGGCATCGCCAGCTACGGCACCGACGCCCTGCGCTTCACCTTCTGCTCGCTGGCGTCCACCGGCCGCGACATCAAGTTCGACATGGGCCGCGTCGAAGGCTATCGCAACTTCTGCAACAAGATCTGGAACGCCGCGCGCTACGTGCTGGACAAGGGCGAGGACTGCGGTCAGAACGGCGAAGCCTACGAGCTGTCGCTGGCCGACCGCTGGATCATCTCCCAGCTGCAACGCACCGAAGCCGAAGTGACCCGCCAGCTGGACCAGTTCCGCTTCGACCTGGCGGCCCAGGCGCTGTACGAGTTCATCTGGAACCAGTACTGCGACTGGTACCTGGAATTGTCCAAGCCGGTGCTGTGGGACGAAAACGCGCCGGTCGAGCGCCAGCGCGGCACCCGTCGCACCCTGGTGCGCGTACTGGAAGTGGCGCTGCGCCTGGCCCATCCGTTCATGCCGTTCATCACCGAAGAAATCTGGCAGCGCCTGGCGCCGCTGGCCGGCATCCAGGGCAAGACCATCATGCTGCAACCCTGGCCGGTGGCCGTTGAAGCGCGCATCGACCAGGCCGCCGAAGACGACATCGAATGGCTCAAGGGCCTGATGCTCGGCACCCGTAACATCCGTGCCGAAATGAACATCGGCCCAGGCAAGCCACTGGCGTTGTTCCTGAAGAACGCCAGCGCCGAAGACCAGCGCCGCCTGAGCGAAAACGAGACCCTGATGAGGAAGCTGGCCAAACTCGAATCGATCACCGTGCTGCAAGCCGGCGACGAAGCACCGCTGTCCGCCACCGCCCTGGTCGGCGAGATGGAAGTGCTGGTGCCGATGGCCGGCCTGATCGACAAGGGTGCCGAACTGGCGCGCCTGGACAAGGAAATCCAGCGCCTGCAAGGCGAAGTGCAGCGGGTCGGCGGCAAGCTGTCCAACGCCGCCTTCGTCGACAAGGCCCCGGCCGAAGTGATCGACAAGGAACGCGCCAAACTGGCCGAAGCCGAACAGGCTCTGGGCAAGCTGGCCGAGCAGCACGCACGGATCTCCAGCCTGTAACGGCGATTCGAGCGGTCATAAAAAGGGAGCCCTGCAAAGGGCTCCCTTTTTTATACCCGACCGAAAGGCTCATGCCTCTGTAGGCGCGAGGCTTACCCGCGAAGCGTTATTCCTGGCACACCGCGTTATCCTGGCGGCGCCGCTGCTGGGGCAGATATGGGACAATGCGCGCCACTTTGAGCCATACCCGAACCGATTTCGCCCATGACCGCCCCCCGCCCTCCCAAAGTTCCGCGCAAAAAGCCTCAACCTCCTGCCCCGGCCAAGGCCGTCGCGCCGCGAGAAAAGGCCAGCCTGCACCCGCGTAATCGCCATCAAGGCCGCTATGACTTTGCGCAGTTGATCAAGAGCACCCCGGAGCTGGGGGCTTTCGTGATCATCAATCCCTACGGCAAGGAGAGCATCGACTTCGCCAACCCGGCGGCGGTGCGGGTGTTCAACCGGGCATTGCTCAAGGCGTTCTACGGCATCGCCCATTGGGACATCCCGGCCGACTTCCTCTGCCCTCCGGTACCCGGTCGCGCCGATTACGTGCACTTCCTCGCCGACCTGCTGGCCGCGCATAACGAAGGCGTAATTCCCCGCGGCGCGGCGGTGCGGGTGCTGGACATCGGGGTCGGCGCCAACTGCATCTACCCGCTGATCGGCCACTCCGATTACCGCTGGCAGTTCCTCGGTTCCGACATCGACACCACCGCCCTCGCCGCCGCCAAGGCAATCGTCCAGGCCAACGGCCTGAACAAGGCCATCGGCCTGCGCCAGCAAGCCAACCGCAAGCAGATCCTGCTGGGGCTGCTGGAGAGCGACGAGCGCTTCGACCTGACCCTGTGCAATCCGCCGTTCCATGCCTCCCTGGAAGAAGCCACGCGCGGCAGCCAGCGCAAATGGCGAGCCCTGGGCAAGGCCGATCCCAAGCGCAAGCTGCCGGTGCTGAACTTTGGCGGTCAGGCCGCGGAGTTGTGGTGCGAGGGTGGCGAAGCGCGCTTCGTGACCCAGTTGATCGGCGAAAGCGCCCAGGCGGCGCAACAGGTGTTGTGGTTCAGCACCCTGGTGTCGAAAGCCTCGAACCT
Organism: Pseudomonas sp. B3G-3; assembly: GCF_028640915.1. Lineage (NCBI taxonomy): Bacteria > Pseudomonadati > Pseudomonadota > Gammaproteobacteria > Pseudomonadales > Pseudomonadaceae > Pseudomonas > Pseudomonas sp. B3G-3. The sequence goes on from NZ_JAQZAB010000115.1 coordinate 161,710, forward strand.
GCCGGCGATTCAGGCCGCGCTGAAAAAGGCCGGGGCGCTGGAGAGCCAGGTGGTGGAGATGTCACAGGGGCAGAAACAGAGCCGCTTCGTCGCCTGGACCTTCAAGGACAAGGCACAGCAACAGGCCTGGCGCCAGGAGCGTTGGGTTCGGAAGGGATAGTACGAGGGGGAAAACGGCGATTTACCTTGCGTAAATCGTTGCGGCCTTAAAGCCTGAAAACCGTGCCCGGAAGTGTTCCGAGGCACGGTCTTACTGCAGTCTTACTTGTTGATCGAGTCGGTCAGGCCTTTAGCCACAACCAGCTTGATAACTTTCTTGGCAGCGATTTCGATGGCAGCGCCAGTCGATGGGTTACGGCCAGTACGGGCAGGACGCTCGGTCACTTTCAGTTTGCCGATACCTGGCAGAGTGATTTCGCCGCCATTTTCCAATTGATCAGCAACGATCTGGGCCAGTTGGTCCAGAGCGTTACGCGCGGTGGTTTTCGGCGCGTCGATAGCTTCAGCGATATCAGCGATCAGTTGGTCTTTAGTAATAGCCATTGTGGTGTTCCTTCCCTATCAAATTCATTTGGATTGCAGAGTGCAGTGTCAGCCATCGAGCCAGATCTTGTGGATCTGGCACCCCGGTCACAACCACGAAAGATCGGGGTTATAGATACCGAAATCAGGGTTTGGTTCGACCTGACAAATGCTGAATGCACGCTTAACGCCGAGACATCGCGTAAGACGGGGCAAAACTAGCACAGAGACGGGGAAATATCCGCCTCTACCTAGCCATTTGGTCAGCTTTATTGCTCTAAATCCGTAAAAAAATGCATAAGCTTGACCCAAGCCGCCTTCCACACCCTTCAAACAGCGCCAAAACCAGCGGGTGCGGTACACTGGGCACTTTTTCGGGGAGCTACGCCCTCTCCCGCCAACCAGCCGAGAAGCCCATGCCGATCCGCCATTGCATCGTCCACCTGATCGACAAAAAACCCGACGGCACACCCGCAGTTCTGCACGCCCGCGATTCCGAACTGGCTGAATCCGCGGCCATCGAGAACATGCTCGCCGATCTCAACGAAAGCTATAACGCCAAACAGGGCAAAGCCTGGGGCCTGTTCCACCCGGAGTCCGGCGCGTTTCCCTTCAGCGGCTGGCTGAAGGAATACCTCGATGGCGGCCAGGACTTCACCGCCTTCAGCCGCGTCGCGGTCGAGCACCTGCAAAAGCTGATGGAAGAATCCAACCTGTCGGTCGGCGGCCACGTGCTGTTCGCCCACTACCAGCAAGGCATGACCGACTACCTGGCCATCGCCCTGCTGCACCACAGCGAAGGCGTGGCGGTGACCGACGAGCTGGACGTGACCCCGTCTCGCCACCTGGACCTGGGCCAGTTGCACCTGGCCGCGCGGATCAACGTCTCCGAGTGGCAGAACAACAAGCAGTCGAAACAGTACATCTCGTTCATCAAGGGCAAGAACGGCAAGAAAGTCTCGGAGTACTTCCGCGACTTCATCGGCTGCCAGGAAGGCGTCGACGGCCCGGGCGAGACCCGCACCCTGCTCAAGGCGTTCAGCGACTTCGTCGAAAGCGAAGACCTGCCGGAAGAATCCGCCCGGGAAAAGACCAAGGCCCTGGTGGACTACGCCAGCAGCCAGGCCAAGCTCGGCGAACCCGTGGGCCTGGAAGAGCTCTCGGAGCTGATCGACGAGGACCGCCCCAAGGCGTTCTACGATCACATCCGCAACAAGGACTACGGCCTGTCGCCGGAGATCCCGGCGGACAAGCGCACCCTCAACCAGTTCCGCCGCTTCACCGGCCGCGCCGAAGGCTTGTCCATCAGCTTCGAGGCGCACCTGCTGGGCTCGAAGATCGAGTATGACGAGGAAGCCGGGACCCTGATCATCAAGGGCCTGCCGACCCAACTGACCGATCAGCTCAAGCGCCGCAACTGATGCTGCAGGGCGTGCTGAAGAAATTCCTGCTGATCCTGCTGGTGGTCGTGGCGTACCAGAACTGGGGCAAGATCGAGCGCCTGTTCAACCCCTCGCAGGCCGCCTCGGAGCAGGTCCGGGCCAATGCCCGGGTGGTGCTCTACGCCACCGACTGGTGCGGCTACTGCAAGGCCACCCGGCGCTTTCTCGATCAGAAGGGCATTGCCTTTCGCGAGTTCGATATCGAGAAGGATGCCGAGGCGCGCAAGGCCTATGAAGCCCTGGGTGCACGAGGAATTCCGATCCTCGATGTGAACGGCACGCTGATCCGCACCTACGACCCGGACCAGATCATGGCGGCGTTGCAGCGCTAAAACCTTCATCACGGGCCAGCTCACTTCTACAGCGAGCTGGCCCGCGATAAATTCTCAGCCTTACAGCGCCTCGATGCGGAACCCGAAACGCGGGAAGTGCACATGCACCACCCCGCCGCGCGGGTCTTCGCGACGCAGGATCAACTCCTCGCGCCCGGCAAACAGCAACTCCCCCTCCACCGGATCGACGCCATAGTCGGTCGCCGCAATCCGCACCCGCTGGCCAGCCTGGAAACCGTTCGGATCGATGAAGACTTCATCCGGCAAGGCTGCCGGGGTAGCCCTGCGCGCCGTTTCGAGCGCCTCCTCGGAGGTCATGGCACTCGAAGCGCCATGGCCGAAACCCAGTACCCGGGCCAGCCATGCCGCCACCGCCGGATAGGCGTCCACCAGCGGTGCGGTCACCGGCGTGCCCTTGAGGAACCACAGGGGATGGGCCATGGCGAAGTCGGCAATCGATGGATCGCCGAACAGGAAGTCGCCCTCCTCGCGCTGCAACTGCTGCTCCAGGCGCGCCATCAGCGTCGGCCATTGATGCTTGGCCAACTCCAGCGGCACTCGGGCAGAACTACCGCCGCTGAACAGCCCGGCGCGGTCGGCCATGAAGGCCTTGACCGCTTCCGGCGGCAAATGACCGAAACGCACGGCCGCCGACTCCGGCTGGAACACCAGGCTCACCGTATGCTGGAACACCACCGAATCGGCCCAGGCCGCGAAGGTCGCGCTGACCATTTCCCGGCCTTCAGGAAACAGTGCCGGCGAGGCCTTTTCCTGCTCCAGCCGCCGGGCGATCAGCGCCGTGTCGCAATAAATGTCGGCGCCGACCTGCAGCACCGGGGTCTTGCGGTAACCACCGGTGAGCGCGGTGAGATCGGGTTTGGGCATCACCGGTGAGATCTTCACCGAGCGCCAGGACAAGCCCTTGAAGCCGAGCAACAGCCGGGCTTTTTCCGCGAAAGGCGAGGTCGGGTAATGATGCAGAATCAACTCTGACATGCTGGGGTTCCACTGGATAAGTAGGAAGAGCCAGCTTAGCGTGCAATCTCCTGACAGCCCACCGATCTGCCTGATGGCAACGTATCAGTCCGCTTGATAAGCCACGACGGCCGAGGCCACCAGGCATTCCTTGGCGCTTTTCCGGAGTTTCTTGATCAGCCGTTCCTGGCGCAGGGCTTCGCTCTTGTCGCGGCAGGCTTCGGTGTAGACCAGCGCGACGGCGGGGCTGGAGAGGAAGAAGCGTGCGCCCTTGCCGCTCTGGTGCTTGGCGAAACGCTTGACCGGGTCGTCGCTGATGCCGCAGTACAAGGCGCCGTTGGCGGCACGCACCAGGTAGACAAACCAGGGTTTGCTCACCACGGGTACAGATTCTGCGTCGTTGGCGGGGGATTGGCTGGGGCGGGTCACGGTGATCGCGGCATGTGGATAACAAGCCGCGATCTTACCAGAGGCAACGATTCAGCGGCCGGCCTGGAAGGCTTTCAGGCCTTTGCGGGCCTGGGCGCGCACGGCGTTTTTCAGCAGCGGGGTCCAGCCGAGGATCAGGCCCTTGGTGCCCAGGGCCTGGCGGGCCCAGCGCCACATATTGAAATGATCGTGGTGCTCGCAGATCTTGCCGTCACGGAACACGAAACGCGCCTGGATATCGTTGACCACGGTATTGCCGGTCTGGCTGAACAGGTAGGTCGCCACCCAGTGGGCTTCGCCGCTGCGCTCGTCGGCGCGCACCTTGTCGAAGGTCAGGGAGAAGTCCTTGGCCCGGGTGGTGAGCATGCGCCACATGTCCCCGGCATCGCGGCCGCGCAGTTCGCCGAACGCCGGATCACTGAACAGCACATCCTCGGTGTAGCAGGCGGCCATGGCCTCGGCATCCAGGCGCTGGAAGGCGCTATAGAACTCAGTGATCAAGGCGCGGTGGGCGTCACTCATGAAACAGGCTCCGACTCAGGGAAAGATGCCTGCACGATAGTCTGCAAACCCGGGAAACACTATCGGCATTCGCCGCGCAAATACCGACAGTGGGACGGATCAGATTTTTTCGCTTTCGACCTGCACGTAGAGCGCACGCCCGGCGCCCAGGCCAGCCACTATGGCCCCCAGGCCGATCACCGCGAAAATCCAGCCCAGGGCGGTCCAGCCACCGGTCCAGTCATGCACCAGGCCGACCGCGAACGGGCCCATGGAGGCCAGGGTGTAGCCGATGCCCTGGGCCATGCTCGACAGGTTGGCCGCCACATGGGCGTCCTTCGAACGCAGGACGATCAGGGTCAGCGCCAGGCTGAAGGTCCCGCCCTGCCCCACGCCCAGCAGGATCGCCCAGCCCCACAGGCCGTCGATAGGGGCATACAGGCAGCCGAACAGGCCGCCGAGGGTGAGCAGCATCACCACCACGATCGCCAGGCGCTGGTCCTTGCCCCGCGTCGCCAGCCAGGGCGCGGCCAGCGAACTGGCGAGCTGGACGATCACCGAGCCGGACAGCACCAGCCCCGCCTGGGTCGGGCTCAGGCCACGGCCGATCAGGATCGACGGCAGCCAGCCAAACACGATGTAGGCCAGCGAGGATTGCAGGCCCATGTACAGCGTCACTTGCCAGGCCAGCGGATCGCGCAGCAAACCGCGCACTCGATAGGCCACATGGTGCGCGCCTTGCCGCTTGCCGACCTGGGGCAGCCAGAACAGCGCCGCCGCCAGCGCCGGCAACGCCCAGAAACCGAGGCCCAGCGCCCAGCTGTTATCGAAGTGCTGGCTCAAGGGCACGGTCGCCCCCGCGGCCATCGCCGCGCCCAGGCACAGGGCCATGGTGTAGACCCCGGTCATGGTGCCGGCGTGTTTGGCGAAGTCGCGCTTGACAATCCCCGGCAGCAACACCCCGATCACACCGATGCTGGCGCCACCGAGGATGCTGCCGGCGAACAGCCCGACGTCTCCCAGGGAGCTGCGCAGGATAATCCCGCACGCCAGCGTCAGCAGAATGCCGAGCACCACCCGCTCGGCACCAAAGCGCCGCGCCAGCACCGGGGCCAGCGGGGCGAACAGGCCCAGGCACAGCACCGGCAAGGTAGTCAGCAGGCCGGCCTGGGCCGCCGACAGCCCGAGGCTACGCGACACCTCGCTGAGCAGCGGCGCCATGCTCGACAGCGCCGGGCGCAGGTTCAGCGCCACCAGGATCAGCCCCAGCAGCAACAGCCACGGGCGACGCGGCGCCGGGTGGCTCTGCTGGACCTCGGCATCGTCGGCCTCGGCGTCGATCAGCAGCTCTTCGAGCTCGGCCTCGCGTCGAGGGACAGCAATAGGTGGCGGGTTATTGGCCTGGTGGCTGGACATGGTGCTCTCGGTCTCAAGGTTCATTGATCAGCTGCCGGGAAATGGCCTTGGCCCGCTCCGGGTCGCGCTGCTCGACGGCGTCCAGCAGGTCGATGTGCAGATCGAACACGGCCTGGCGCCGGGGATGGATGTTCAGGGTCTGGCGCAGTTGCGCGCCGACCACGCTGGAGAAATAGCGGTACAGCTCGCTGAGGGTGGGGTTATGCGCGGCGTCCACCAGGCGCCCGTGAAACACCAGGTCGCAGGCGATGTAGCTCTCCAGATCGCCGTGATAGTGATCGCCGCTGAGGGCCAGGGCTTCGCGCAATTCCAGCAGATCCTGGTCGGTACGTCGCAAGGCCGCCAGGCCGATGGCCTCCGTCTCGATGATCTGCCGGGTTTCGCGCGCCTGCTCCAGGGAGCACTGGGACAGGGCCTTGAGGGTGTCCAGCGGATCGACCACCGCGCGCAGGTAACTGCCGTCGCCCTGGCGAATCTCCACCAGGCCGGAAAACGCCAGGACCCGCATGGCCTCGCGCACAGTGTTACGACTGATGCCCAGTTCCGCCGCCAGCTCCGGCTCGGTCGGCAGGCGCTGGCCGATGCTCCATGCACCGTCATTGATGCGCTGGCGCAGTTGTTCCAGGGCCTGATCGACCAGGGAGCGTTTAATCAAAGGAGAAATTTCTGTCATATGCAGTCGCCTTTTCATCCAATCATCGGATGAATTTTTTTGGCATATTAGTCAGCTTCGCGTGGGTGAACAACAAAACCGATGCACACAGGTAGCAAGCGGAAAGGAAATCCGATTGCTAAAAAAACCCTTTAAGGGTAATTTCATCTCGACTCCAGGTGTCTTATGGAAAAGCACACACCTCATTACGACCTGTCGGTGATCAAGGCGGATGTCGCCCGGCTAGGGGCAGTCGCCTTTACCCGCACCGCCCTGGTCAGCGGCCGGCACCTCGGCCTGACCTGCCGGGACATGCAGCAGGTGATTGCCGGGCTGCAGGGGAAAATGCTCTACAAGTCGATGACCAGCTATCTCGATCATCGAATCTGGCAGGACGTGTATTACACCCACATCGATTCCGTGGAGCTGTACATCAAAGTCACTTACCGCCCCGGCGGCGGTCCCCCAGTGATCTCCTTCAAGGAGAAACACCCATGAAACAAAGACAATGCGTCAGCTGCGGTGCCCCGGCCGGCATGCAGCCGTTCAACAATCGCAGCGAGCTGATCGATTACAAGCACCTGCTGCGGCAGGTCGACGGCCTGGATGGCTGGGAATGCCAGGCCTGCGGCGAAATCGAATTCGACCCGGCCAGCGCCGAACGCTACGCCAGCGCCGGCGACCAGTTGCTGGAGGACGGCCGGCAGTTCATGGCCAGCGAGATGAAGCGCATCCGCCGCAAGCTGCACCTTTCGCAGAAGGATGCGGTGAGGCTGCTCTCCGGCGGTGGGCATAACGCCTTCTCCCGCTACGAGCGCGGCGAGGTCGCCCCACCCCAGCCGCTGTTCATGCTGATGCGCCTGCTCGATCGTCATCCCGAACTGATGGCCGAGGTGCATGCCCTCAGCGCGCAGCAGGCCCCAGCGACGACCGACGACCAGCCGCAGCAGCCGCGCCTCGCCACCTCATGAACGCCGGGCAAAAATAAACCCGGCGCCAGGCCGGGTTCATTTTCAAGGCTGTGCCTGGATCAGTGCAGGATCTGGCTCAGGAACAGCTTGGTCCGCTCGTTCTGCGGGTTGTCGAAGAAGTCGTTAGGCGCGGCCTGTTCGACGATTTCACCCTTGTCCATGAAGATCACCCGGTTGGCCACGGTACGGGCGAAGCCCATTTCGTGGGTCACGCAGAGCATGGTCATGCCGTCTTCGGCCAGGCCGATCATGGTGTCCAGAACCTCTTTCACCATCTCCGGGTCGAGGGCCGACGTCGGTTCGTCGAACAGCATGATCTTCGGCTTCATGCACAGCGCCCGGGCAATCGCCACACGCTGCTGCTGACCGCCGGAGAGCTGGCCCGGGTATTTGTTCGCCTGCTCCGGAATGCGCACGCGCTCCAGGTAATGCATGGCGATTTCCTCGGCCTTGCGCTTGGGCATCTTGCGTACCCACATCGGCGCCAGGGTGCAGTTCTGCAGGATGGTCAGGTGCGGGAACAGGTTGAAGTGCTGGAACACCATGCCGACTTCCCGGCGGATCGCTTCGATCTGCTTGAGGTCGTTGGTCAGCTCCACGCCATCGACCACGATGCGGCCCTGCTGGTGTTCTTCCAGGCGGTTCAGGCAACGGATGGTGGTGGACTTGCCCGAGCCGGAAGGCCCGCACAGGACGATGCGCTCGCCCTGCTTGACGTTGAGGTTGATGTCCTTGAGCACGTGGAACTGGCCGTACCACTTGTTCACGCCCTGCATCTGAATAATGCCTTCAGGGCCCACAGGCTTTTTGATCGCTTCACTCATGGAGATACTCCTAACGCTTGTGGCCTGTGTCCAACTTACGCTCCAGATGCATGGAGTAGCGGGACATACCAAAACAGAAAATCCAGAACACCAGGGCCGCGAAGACATAGCCTTCGGTGGCCATACCCAGCCATTTCGGGTCGGCGGCGGCTTGTTTCACGCTGTTGAGCAGGTCGAACAGGCCGATGATGATCACCAGGCTAGTGTCCTTGAACAGGGCGATGAAGGTATTGACGATGCCGGGGATCACCAGCTTCAGGGCTTGCGGCAGGATCACCAGGCCCATGCTGCGCCAGTAGCCCAGGCCCATGGCCGCGGCCGCTTCGTACTGCCCCTTGGGAATCGCCTGCAGGCCGCCGCGCACCACTTCGGCGATGTAGGCCGACTGGAACAGGATCACCCCGATCAGCGCCCGCAGCAGCTTGTCGAAGTTCATGCCTTCGGGCAGGAACAACGGCAGCATCACCGAGGACATGAACAGCACGGTGATCAGCGGCACGCCGCGCCAGAACTCGATGAAGGTCACGCAGACCACACGAATCGCCGGCATGTTCGAGCGTCGTCCCAATGCCAGCACAATGCCCAGCGGCAAGGCGCCGACGATGCCGACAGTGGCGATCACCAGGGTCAGCATCAGGCCGCCCCATTGACTGGTCGCTACGTTGCTCAGGCCGAGATAGCCACCGTGCAGCAGGCTGTAGGCAATGATCGGGTACAGCACCAGGAAGCTCAGGCCATAGATGGCCTTGTGCGGAACCCGGGCGATGAACAAGGGCGCCACGCCGATCACCGCCAGCCACACGGTCAGGTCCACGCGCCAGCGCAGGTCCACCGGGTAGTAGCCGTACATGAACTGGCCGAAGCGCTGCTGGATGAACACCCAGCAGGCGCCTTCCTTGGTGCAGTCGGCGCGGGTGGTGCCCACCCAGTTGGCGTCGAAGATCGCCCAGCTGAGGATCGGCGGCACCACCAGGTAGATCAGGTAGAAGGCAAACAGGGTCAGCAGGGTGTTGATCCAGCTGGAGAACATGTGTGCCCGCATCCACGCCACGATCCCGATGCTGCTGCTCGGAGGTGGCATGTCGGGTTTGAAAGTATGAGTGCTCATGCGCGTTTCCTCACCGCTCGATCAGCGCAATGCGCTTGTTGTACCAGTTCATCAGCAGGGAAATGCTGATGCTGATCGCCAGGTACACGCTCATGGTGATGGCAATGACTTCGATGGCCTGGCCGGTCTGGTTGAGCACGGTACCGGCGAACAGCGAAACCATTTCCGGGTAACCGATACCGGCCGCCAGGGACGAGTTCTTCGCCAGGTTCAGGTATTGGCTGGTCAGCGGCGGAATGATCACCCGCAGGGCCTGCGGGATGATCACCTTGCGCAGGGTCGGACCGTTGCGCAGGCCGAGGGAACGGGCCGCCTCGGTCTGGCCATGGCTCACCGACTTGATCCCCGAACGCACGATCTCGGCGATGAACGCCGCGGTGTAGACGGTCAGGGCCAGGGTCAGGGCCAGCAGTTCCGGGATCAGCACCCAGCCACCGACGAAGTTGAAGCCCTTGAGCTCCGGCATTTCCCAATGCAGCGGGGCGCCGAAAATCAGCGTGCACAGCGCCGGGATCACCAGGAACAGCGCCAGGCCGACCCAGAACTTGTGGAACGGCACGCCGGTGTCTTCGAAGCGCTTATTGGCCCAGCGGCACATCAGCACGATGGCGACAATCGCCACCACGATGCTGATCACGAACGCCCAGAAGCCGTCGGCCACCAGGGCCGCCGGCATGTTCAGGCCGCGACTGCTGACGAAGAAGGTGTCACCGAAGTTGTGGCTGTTGCGCGGCCCCGGCATGGTCAGGAACACCGCGAAATACCAGAACAGGATTTGCAGCAGCGGCGGAATATTGCGGAACACTTCCACATACACGGTCGCCAGTTTGCTGATGATCCAGTTCTGCGACAGGCGCGCCACACCGATGATGAAACCGAGGATGGTCGCCAGGATCACGCCGATGAAGGTGACCAGCAGGGTGTTGAGCAGGCCGATCACGAACACCCGGGCATAGCTGTCCGCTTCGGTGTAGGAGATCAGGTGCTGAGCGATGCCGAAGCCGGCGCTGCGCTCGAGGAAGTCGAAACCGGAAGTGATCCCCCGGTGCGCGAGGTTGGTTTGAGTGTTGTTGAACAGGAACCAGCCCAGCGAGATCACCGCGACAATCGTGACGATCTGGAATAACCACGCACGCACTCGTGGATCGCTGAGACTGAGCCTCTGCTTTGGTGCGCCGATTGAATTTTGCATGAAGTGCCCCAGGAATAATGGAACAGAACATCACCCGGTGGTTGGCCCACCGGGTGATAGAACCATCAGCGCACAGGTGGTGCGTATTGAATGCCGCCGTTGTTCCACAGCGCGTTCAGGCCGCGGTCGATGGCCAGTGGAGTGCTCTTGCCGAGGTTCTTCTCGAACACTTCACCGTAGTTGCCGACTTGCTTGACGATCTGTACTACCCAGTCCTTGCGCAGCTTCAGGTCCTTGCCGTATTCACCGTCGGCGCCCAGCAGACGAGCGACGTCCGGGTTCTTGGTGGACTTGGCTTCGGCCTCGACATTCTTCGAGGTGATGCCGGCCTCTTCGGCATTGAGCATGGCGAACAGGGTCCACTTGACGATGCTGAACCACTCTTCGTCGCCTTTACGCACCACCGGGCCCAGCGGCTCCTTGGAGATGGTTTCCGGCAGCACGACGTAGTCGGTCGGGGTCGCCAGCTTGCTGCGCTGTGCGTAGAGCTGGGACTTGTCGGAGGTCAGCACGTCGCAGCGGCCGGATTCCAGCGACTTGGCGCTTTCATCGGAGGTGTCGAAGGTGATCGGGGTGTATTTCAGGCCATTGCCACGGAAGTAGTCGGAGACATTCAGCTCGGTGGTGGTACCGGCCTGGATGCAGATGGTCGCGCCGTCCAGTTCCTTGGCGCTCTTCACGCCCAGCTTGTTGTTCACCAGGAAACCGATGCCGTCGTAGTAGGTCACGCCGGCGAACACCAGGCCCATGCCCGAATCGCGGGAACTGGTCCAGGTGGTGTTGCGCGACAGTACGTCGATCTCGCCCGATTGCAGCGCGGTGAAACGCTCCTTGGCATTCAACTGGCTGAATTTCACTTTGGTCGCATCGCCGAATACCGCGGCGGCTACGGCGCGGCAGACGTCGGCGTCGATGCCGAGGATCTTGCCGGTGGCGTCCGGTACCGAGAAGCCCGGCAGACCGTCGCTCACACCGCACTGCACGAAGCCTTTCTTCTGCACGGCATCCAGGGTCGCACCCGCCTGTGCGAAGCCGCTCATGCCCAGTACCGCGGCGGCCGTGACCACAGCCAGGGTGGATTTCAACATCTTCATTCAAACCTCCAGTTTTGCTCTTGTTGTGTCGGAGCTTGAGTCCTGCCGCACCCTTATGAGGCGCTGTTGACCCTTGTTGGCTTTTTATGGGGTCAAGCGGCGTAGGACTTTAGCTATGAGTCTAGTAGGAGAAAATCCATTTAAGAGAAAACCCATACTCACCAAGCGACCGAACGGGCTGTAGCCCTTGCATGTTCGCGAAGCCCGTAGCGGCCATTGGCGAACGTCCATCATCGGATCTTTGCTATCCCACACCCGCCAGTAGCCTGATAGTGTTACCGGCAGGGTGAACGCAATCACTTCACGCAACGGCTATAGCAAAGCCCGTACCAGAGTGCCGGCTAAAGCGGTTCCGGCAGGGGTCAAGAGCAAAACTTGCAGCCTTGCGACATCTTCTTCACTGATCAACCGACCGCGCACCTCGATCACGCACCGCTTGGGCGCGTGCGCACATATTTGGAGCAACCATGACCGAGCCCTTGATTCTTCAGCCCAGCAAGCCCGTCGATGCCTGTGTGATCTGGCTTCATGGCCTGGGCGCCGACCGCTACGACTTCCTGCCGGTGGCCGAAGCGCTGCAGGAAAGCCTGCTGACCACCCGCTTCGTCCTGCCCCAGGCACCGACCCGCGCCGTGACCATCAATGGCGGTTATGCCATGCCCAGCTGGTACGACATCCTGGCCATGAGCCCGGCGCGGGCGATCAACCGCGAACAGCTGGAGGAGTCGGCAAAACGCCTGAGCGACCTGATCGAAGAACAGCGCGCCAGCGGAATAGACCCTTCGCGGATTTTCCTCGCCGGTTTTTCCCAGGGTGGCGCGGTCGTCCTGCACACCGCCTTCCTTAAATGGCAGGGTCCGCTGGGTGGCGTGCTTGCCCTCTCCACCTATGCCCCGACCTTCAGCGACGAACTCGAACTGTCGGCCAGCCAGCAACGGATTCCGACCCTGTGCCTGCACGGCCAGTACGACGAGGTGGTGCAGAACGCCATGGGCCGTACCGCCTACGAGTACCTGAAACACCATGGTGTCACCGTGACCTGGCAGGAATACCCAATGGGGCACGAAGTGTTACCCGAAGAAATTCGCGATATCGGCGCCTGGCTCGGCGAGCGTTTGCGCTGAATCGATAAGTTAGGTAGCCCGTTGAGCAATCCACTACGCCGCGCCCGATTCTTGCATTACACTGCCCGGCGTACATTCCTTAACCAATTGATGAGATGACCGTGCTCAAAGCACTCAAGAAAATCTTCGGTAAAAGCGAGGCTGAGCAGCTCGCGCCAGGCTCCAGCCCATCTTCCTCCAGCCCCAGCAGCCGCACCGACGGCCATCAGCCGGAACGGACCGCGCCTGCCCCCGTGGCCAAGCCAGAGCCGGTGACCGCAGCCGCCCCGACGGCCCAGACCGCGCGCAGCGACAAGCCAAAGGCCGAGCAGCCGCGCCGCCCACGCGCCCCGAAGCCACCGGTGAGCACCTGGAAACTGGAAGACTTCGTCGTCGAACCGCAGGAAGGCAAGACCCGCTTCCACGACTTCAAACTCGCGCCGGAACTGATGCACGCGATCCACGACCTGGGTTTCCCCTACTGCACGCCGATCCAGGCGCAGGTCCTGGGGTTCACCCTGGCCGGCAAAGACGCCATCGGCCGCGCCCAGACCGGTACCGGCAAGACCGCCGCGTTCCTGATCTCGATCATCACCCAGCTGCTGCAGACCCCGCCGCCGAAAGAACGCTACATGGGCGAGCCAAGGGCGCTGATCATCGCGCCGACCCGCGAGCTGGTGGTGCAGATCGCCAAGGATGCGGCCAGCCTGACCAAGTACACCGGCCTCAATGTGATGACCTTTGTCGGCGGCATGGACTTCGACAAACAGCTCAAGCACCTCGAAGCCCGCCATTGCGACATCCTGGTCGCCACCCCGGGCCGCCTGCTGGACTTCAACCAGCGCGGCGACGTGCACCTGGACATGGTCGAAGTGATGGTGCTGGACGAAGCCGACCGCATGCTCGACATGGGCTTCATCCCCCAGGTACGCCAGATCATTCGCCAGACCCCGCCGAAAAGCGAACGCCAGACCCTGCTGTTCTCCGCCACCTTCACCGACGATGTGATGAACCTGGCCAAGCAGTGGACCACCGACCCGGCGATCGTCGAGATCGAAGCCGAGAACGTGGCCAACGCCAACGTCGAACAGCACATCTACGCGGTGGCCGGCGCCGACAAGTACAAGCTGCTGTACAACCTGGTCAACGACAACGGCTGGGAACGGGTCATGGTCTTCGCCAACCGCAAGGATGAAGTGCGGCGCATCGAAGAACGCCTGGTACGCGACGGCGTGAACGCCGCCCAGCTGTCCGGCGACGTGCCGCAGCACAAGCGCATCAAGACCCTGGAAGGCTTCCGCGAAGGCAAGATCCGCGTGCTGGTGGCCACCGATGTCGCCGGTCGCGGCATCCACATCGACGGCATCAGCCACGTGATCAACTTCACCCTGCCGGAAGTGCCGGACGACTACGTGCACCGTATCGGCCGTACCGGCCGGGCTGGCGCCGACGGCGTGTCCATCAGCTTCGCCGGCGAGGACGACTCCTATCAGCTGCCGTCGATCGAGGCGCTGCTGGGCCGCAAGATCAGCTGCGAAATGCCGCCGACCGAGCTGCTGCGCCCCGTGGAGCGCAAACGCCCAAAAGCCTGAGCAGCATCGTTGTAGGAGCGAAGCTTGCTCGCGATGAACGATAACGCGCAGTGTCAGCAATGACGCCTCGCGGGTAAGCCTCGCTCCTACAGATACAAGCCTGCCCGCAAAAAAACGCAGCCCGACCACAGGCTGCGTTTTTTTTCGCCTGGATATTGCCCGATAAAACTAAAAGTCCATAATGGACAAATTAGTTTATTTCTTGGGAGCACCCGCATGTCCAGCACGCCTTGCGTGATTACCCAGCCTCAAGCCCGCCAGTTGCTGGCGCAGGTCGACGTCCCGCAGATCCTGCGCAAGCTGTTCCACGACCTGGCCGCCGGGCTTGCCGTGCAGCCGGCGCAGCAACTGGTGGAGTTTCCCCAGGGCGCCGGGGACTTCATCAACTACCTGGGCGTGCTGGCCGAAGAGCGGGTCTACGGGGTCAAGACCTCGCCCTATATCGTCCGCGCCGAAGGTCCGCTGGTCACCGCCTGGACCCTGCTGATGTCGATGGACAGCGGCCAGCCGCTGCTGCTCTGCGACGCTGGCGAACTGACCACCGCGCGTACCGCGGCCACCACCGCCGTGGCCGTCGATGCCCTGGCAACAACCGATGCCCGGCACCTGGCGATCATCGGCAGCGGCCCCGTGGCCCAGGCGCACCTGCATTACGTGAAAGCCCTGCGCGAGTGGCAATCCATCCGCCTGTACTCCCCTGGCCTGGCCGGCAAATCCGCCGAGGACATCACGCGCCTGAAGGCCCTCGACCCACGCCTGCAGATCGTCAGCCAGCTCGATGACGCCTTGCAGGACGCCGACGTGATCATGCTCTGCACCTCCTCCGCCAGCCCGGTGATCGACCCGCGAACCTTGCACAAGCCGGCGCTGATCACCTCCATCAGCACCAACGCACCGCGGGCCCATGAAGTGCCGCCCGCCGCGCTGAAGGACATGCAGGTGTATTGCGACTATCGTCAGACCACCCCCGGCTCGGCCGGCGAGATGCTGATCGCCGGCGAACAGCATGGCTGGGACAAGGCTGCGATTCTCGGCGACCTGCCCGAACTGCTCAGCGACCTGGCCCAACGACCGGAGCCGGGGCGCCACGTGTTCTTCCGCTCCATCGGCCTGGGCCTGGAAGACATTGCCCTGGCCAGTGCGCTGTACCGCTTGCAACGCACTCACTAAATACCAATGGCATATCTGTAGGAGCGAAGCTTGCTCGCGATTGACGGCCTCGAGCGAACCACCGTGACAGGCTCAAGATCGATCGCGGGCAAGCCTCGCTCCTACAGACGCGCGTTATCCATTTTTACGGAGGCTCGAATGACCCAGGCAGACTTCATCATCATTGGCGGCGGCATCGCCGGGGCATCCACCGGCTACTGGCTGTCACGCCATGGCCGGGTGCTGGTGCTGGAACGCGAATCGCACCCGGCCTACCACTCCACCGGGCGCTCCGCGGCGCTCTATACCGCGGCCTACGGCACGCCCCAGGTGCGCGCGCTGACCCTGGCCAGCCGGGATTTTTTCGATGCCCCGCCGCCAGGTTTCTGCGAACACCCGCTGCTGAGCCCGCGCGGCGAAATGACCGTGGACTTCACCGGCGACCCCACCGAGCTGAACAACCAGTACCTGAGCGCCAAGGCCACGGTGCCGGAGATGCAGCTGCTGAGCGCCGACGAAGCCTGCGCGCGCCTGCCGATCCTGCGCCGCGAGAAGGTCCACGGCGCGCTCTACGACCCGAGCGCCAGCGACATCGACACCGACGCCCTGCACCAGGGTTACCTGCGCGGCATCCGACGCAACCAGGGCGAGGTGCGCACCGACTGTGAAGTGCTGGGGCTGAGCCGCGACCAACAGGGCCAGTGGCAGGTCCAGACCGCCGGCCAGACCTTCAGCGCGCCCATCCTGATCAACGCCGCCGGTGCCTGGGCCGACCAGGTCGGCGTCATGGCCGGCGCCCGGCCCCTGGGCCTGCAGCCGAAACGTCGCGCGGCCTTTATCTTCGCCGGGCCCGAAGGTGTCGATATCCATCACTGGCCGATGCTGGTGAGCCTGGACGAATCCTTCTACATGAAGCCCGACGCCGGCATGTTCCTCGGCTCGCCGGCCAACGCCGACCCGGTGGAACCCCACGACGTACAGCCGGAAGAGCTGGACATCGCCATGGGCATCTACCAGATCGAAGAAGCCACCACCCTGACCATTCGCCGCCCGACCCGCACCTGGGCCGGCCTGCGCAGCTTCGTCAGCGATGGCGACCTGCTGGCCGGCTTCGACACCCAGGTCCCGGGCCTGTTCTGGGTCGCCGCGCAGGGCGGCTATGGCATCCAGACCTCGCCGGCCATGGGCCAGGCCAGCGCCGCCCTGGTGCGTGGTGAAGCCTTGCCCGAGCAACTGGCGCGCTTTGGCCTGGACGCCGCCATGCTCTCCCCTGGCCGCCTTGGCTGACCCGTTCAGGTGACGCGCCCCAACGATTGCGGCACACTCGCAGCGCCCCGCCTCGCGGGGCGCTGACACCGCCTGGAGAACCGCCCATGACCTCACCCGCGCAGGACCCTGCCCTGGACAATTTCCGGACGATCGCCGACGCCATCGCCACGCTGTTCTTCCCCCATGCCGAGGTGGTGCTCCACGACCTGCGCACGCAGAAGATCGACTACATCGCCAACAACATCTCCAAGCGCGAAGTGGGCGACGATGCGGCCCTGGACGACATGCTCGGCGAGGACAGCAACGAGCGGAATATCGGCCCCTATGAAAAGCTCAACTGGGACGGCCAGAAGATCCGCAGCCTCAGCAGCGTGCTGCGCGACAGCAACGGCCAGCCGCTGGCGGTGCTGTGCATCAACCTGAATATTTCGCTGTTCGAGAATGCCAAGGCGGCGCTGGACCTGTTCCTCTCGCCGAGCAAACTGATCCCGCAACCGGACTCGCTGTTTCGCGACGACTGGCAGGAACGCATCAACACCTTCCTGCACAACTGGCTGCGCGAACGGCAGCTGGGCCTCAACCTGCTGACCCGCGAACACAAGCGCGAACTGGTACTGGCGTTGCACGCCGAAGGCGCGTTCAAGGGCAAAAGCGCCGCCAACTATGTGGCCAACGTGCTGAACATGGGGCGGGCGACGGTGTACAAGCACCTGAAGGAATTGAAGGGCTGACCGCCCTCTGAAAAGCATCGCGGGCAAGCCTCGCTCCTACAAAACG
>NZ_JAQZAB010000115.1:179064-203462 GCF_028640915.1 Pseudomonas sp. B3G-3
GAGCGAGGCTTGCCCGCGATGGCGTCCTCACGGACGCCACACGGCATCAGTCGCCGTAGATGTCGGACTTGAAGTACTTCTCGGAAATCTTCTGATACTCGCCACTGGCGCGAATGCCATCGATGGCGGCATTCAACTGGCTGACCAGCTCGGCATTGCCCTTGCGCACCGCGATCCCCGCGCCCTCACCCACGTATTTCGGGTCCTTCAGCTCCGGCCCGACAAACGCATAGCCCTTGCCGCGCGGCATCGACAGAAAGTCATTCAGCGGAATGGTGTCAGCGAAAATCGCATCGAGACGCCCGGCCGCCAGGTCCATGTAGATCTCTTCGTTGTTGCTGTAGCGCTTGACGTTGATGCCCTTGGGCTCGAACACCTCGGTGGCGTAGCGGTCGGTGGTGGTCGCCCGTTGCACACCGACATTCTTGCCCTTGAGGCTGGCGTACTGGTCATCGACCGTCGCGCCTTCCTTCATCACCAGCCGCGAGGAAGTGAAGTAGTACTTGTGGGTGAAGTCGACCGACTTCTTGCGGTCTTCATTGATGGTCATCGACGACAGCGCCATGTCGATTTTCTTCACTTTCAACGAAGGAATCAGGCCATCGAATTCACCCTCGACCCATAGGCACTTGACCTGCATCTGCGCGCACAAGGCATTGCCGATGTCGTAGTCGAAACCGACGATCTCACCTTTGTCGGTTTTCGAGGCGAACGGCGGATAAGCCGCCTCGATGCCGATGCGCAGGGTTTTCTCGGCGGCGAACAGGCTGCCGCACGCCAACAGGCTCAGGACCAGGCCACTGATGAGGGGGAGTTTCTTCATATTCGTTCTCTCGCGGGTTGTTGTTGGTTTGGCAAGACAGAAGAAAGGAGTGAAACGGTGAAGCCTTTTTTTGTACTTGTAAATCCATACTGGACTTTTACGTATATTTCGTCAACGGAGCGGACGCGCTTCATCCCGCCTTTGGTCGAGATACCAAATCGAGAGAGAAACAGGGAAGTCGAGGGTGTAACTGAGGGCCTATCGCGGGTAAGCCTCGCTCCTACAGACGGTGTTGATCGTAGGAGCGAGGCTTGCCCGCGATGGCGGACTTGCGGTCAATACAGAGGGATCAGGACGTCACTCTTTCCAGCGATCCGCCGCCGCATGATCGCTGTCACGGCCTTCCACCCAGCGCGGGCCATCGGCGGTGGTTTCCTTCTTCCAGAACGGCGCGCGGGTCTTCAGGTAGTCCATGACAAAGGCACAGGCATCGAATGCCGCCTGGCGGTGGGCGCTGGCGGCGCCGACGAAGACGATCGGCTCGCCCGGCTCCAGCGCACCGATGCGATGCAGCACTTCCAGCTTGAGCAGTGGCCAGCGCTGTTCGGCCTCGGCGGCGATCTTGCCCAGGGCCTTCTCGGTCATGCCCGGGTAATGCTCGAGAAACATCCCCGCCACGTCCAGGCCGTCGTTGAAATCACGCACGTAACCGACAAAGCTCACCACCGCGCCGACGCCGACATTCGCCGCATGCATTGCGTTGACTTCCGCCCCCGGATCGAAGGCGCCCGATTGCACGCGAATCGCCATGTCAGCCCCCGGTCACGGTAGGAAAAAACGCCACTTCGTCGCCGTCGCTCACCGGCTCGTCGAGCTGGCAGAGGTCTTCGTTGCGGGCGCACATCAGGTTCTGCTCGCTGAGCACCTCGGCGCCCTCGCGCTGCGCCAACAGCGCGCGCACATCGTCGACCGTGGCGAAATCGCCGGCGACCCGCAGCGAATCCACGCCCAGCGCCTCGCGGTAGCGGGCGAAAAACTTCACGGTCAGGTTCATTGCTCGTCCGCCTGGTAATGGCCGCTCTTGCCGCCCAGTTTCTCCAGCAGGCGCACGCCTTCGATGGTCATGCCGCGGTCCACGGCCTTGCACATGTCGTAGATGGTCAGGGCGGCGACACTGGCGGCGGTCAGGGCTTCCATTTCCACCCCGGTCTGCCCGGCCAGCTTGCAGCGGGCAACGATGCGCACGCTGTCCTCGCCTTCGGCGCTGAGCTCGACCTTGACGCTGGTGAGCATCAGCGGATGGCACAGGGGGATCAGATCGCTGGTCTTTTTCGCCGCCTGGATGCCGGCGATGCGCGCCACGGCGAACACATCACCCTTGGGGTGACCGCCGCTGACGATCATTTGCAGGGTTTGCGGGAGCATGCGCACCCGGGCTTCGGCCGTGGCTTCGCGGGACGTCACGGCTTTGTCGGTGACGTCGACCATATTGGCGCGACCTTGGGAATCGAGATGAGTCAGCACAGCCTTACTCCTGATCAGGAAAGGCGATTGTAAACCCGAGGGTCAATTTTCCGCACGCCTGATTATCCGCGTGCCCCCCGATCCCGTAGGAGCGAGGCTTGCCCGCGATGGCATCACCGCGCTGATCCTGTTGCACCGCGTTGCCTGGATCGCGGGCAAGCCTCGCTCCTACGGAAGACAGGTTTTGTTCGGGCACAAAAAAACGGGCGGCCTTGCGGCCGCCCGTTGGGTGAAGGTTACAGATGGGATTCGGCGTATTCGGCCAGGATCGAGCGGGGAACCCCTTGCAGGGTGATGTGCACCCCGTTGGGGAAGTCCTTGAAGCGTTCAGTCAGGTAGGTCAGCCCGGAGCTGGTCGCGGACAGGTAAGGGGTATCGATCTGCGCCAGGTTGCCCAGGCACACCACTTTGGAACCGGCGCCGGCACGGGTGATGATGGTTTTCATCTGGTGCGGGGTGAGGTTCTGGCATTCGTCGATCAGGATCAGGCTCTGCTGGAAGCTGCGGCCACGAATGTAGTTGAGGGATTTGAACTGCAGCGGCACCTTGCTGAGGATGTAGTCGACGCTGCCATGGGTGTTTTCGTCATCCATGTGTAGGGCTTCGAGGTTGTCGGTGATGGCGCCGAGCCAGGGCTCCATTTTTTCCGCTTCGGTGCCCGGCAGGAAGCCGATCTCCTGGTCCAGCCCCTGCACGCTGCGGGTGGCGATGATGCGCCGATAACGCTTGCTGACCATGGTCTGTTCGATGGCCGCGGCCAGGGCCAGGATGGTCTTGCCCGAACCGGCAGCCCCGGACAGGTTGACCAGATGGATATCCGGATCGAGCAGGGCGAACAGCGCCAGGCCTTGATAGATGTCGCGCGGTTTCAGGCCCCAGGCTTCCTGGTGCAACAGGGGTTCCTGATGCAGGTCGAGAATCAGCAGCACATCGGCGCGAATCTCCTTGATCCAGCCGACAAAACCCTGTTCGTCGATGATGAACTCGTTGATGTGCACCGCCGGCAGGTTGTCGGTGAGTTGCACCTGGTGCCAGGTGCGGCCGTGATCCTGGCGGGTCTCCACCTTGCTCACGCGGTCCCAGAAGGAGCCGGTCATGTTGTGGAAGCCGTTGGGCAGCAAGGCCACGTCGTCGACCAGCTGGTCGGTGCTGTAGTCTTCGGCGGCGATCCCGCAGGCGCGCGCCTTGAGGCGCATGTTGATGTCTTTGGTCACCAGCACCACGCGCAGCTCCTTGTTGCGCGCGTGCAGGTCGATCAACTGGTTGATGATGATGTTGTCGTTGAGGTTTTCCGGCAGCAGGCTGTTGGGCTCCGAGCGTTTGCTCATGAGGATCGACAGCAGGCCTTTGGGGCCGCTCTTGCCACGCTGGATCGGCACACCCAGCTCGACATCTTCCGGCGAGGCCTCACCCAGGGTCTTGTCGATCAGGCGAATGGCCTGGCGGCATTCCGCTGCAACGCTGTGATGGCCGCTCTTGAGCTTGTCGAGTTCCTCCAGGACGATCATCGGGATCGCCACATGGTGTTCTTCGAAGTTCAGCAGGGCGTTTGGATCGTGAATCAATACATTGGTATCGAGTACATAAAGGATTGGCTGGTTGGAGGAAGGGCTACGTCCGTGGTCATCCATACTCGGTCACCTTATGTGGGGGCCAGTCGACGCAATACCATGGCGGTGCTGCGCCTCGAATCGACCGTCGAATTCACCCGCGAAGGTTCGAGTGAAGTGCACACAAAAGGAGTCTTGGGAGACGCCACCTGTGTTGCAGGTTTCGGCGGTCTGACTTCGTAATACTCCAAAACCTGTGACAGGAAAAAGCACTTTGACGCTTTTTTTAAGTTTATTTTGCAGAGTGACGAATAGCCCTTGGCGCGCTGCCCAAGCACCGTTAAAGTCGGAAGTCCGCTTGTATCGAAATCCTCGCCAAAATCGGCAACCTTCCCCCTTCGCCCCGCAAATACGGACCTTTCGTCGTTTCTAGCGAAACGCGTCCTGACAATCCTCCCAACCGATTCCGCTCTGCGCCGTCTGTGTCAGCAGCCAGGGCAACGCCGTCTTCACCGCGTCCTGCCGGGCATTGAAATTAATCACCCCGTGCCGCCACAACAGCATCAGGGTCAACACCCGCTGGCCGCTCTGTTCGCCCTTGAGCTTGCCGGCGCCGTCCTGCGGATCGATGTCCCACAGCGCCACCTGCAAACCCTGGGCATTAAAGAAGGCCTGCGCGTCGGCCCGGCGCTGACCGTAGGGCGGGCGGAACAGCGGCACATAGTTTTCCGGCAGCTTGCCCTTGACCAGCTCGACGCTGCGCTCGATCGAGTCCTGCCAGTCCTGCCAATGGCTGTGGGAACGATACTCCCAGCCCTGGACGCCCACGCACTGCTGCGAATACAGGGCCTGCAGGCTGGCCACCGAACGTTGTTCCAGGCGGCTCTGCAGCTCGCTGCCGAGTACGAAGAAGGTGCCGTTCATGTTCGACTTGCGCAGGTATTCAGCCAGCCAGGGGGTGTTGTCCGGGGCGAGATTGGCGGCGCTGTCGAAGGTCAGCAAAAACAGTCGGTCATTGAGCTCGTCGCCGTTGCGCTCGTAGTCGCCAAAACGCTCAATCTCGCTGGCGGTCTGGGGAAACAGCGCGGCCTTGCGCAGCAATTCGTCCAGGTACTGCTCATGGAAGGCCCGGCTCGGCTCGGCCCAGCGAGCGTAATAAGAGTCATCGCCCAACTGGAACTTGCCGGCCTGCTCGCGCAGGGTGTCCAGGTCTTCCACCAGGAAACAGAAGGAGGCGTCCTGGTCGCAGCTCTGCTGGGCGAAGTTGTAGTTGGCCAGCAATTGCTGCCAGAGCCGCTGGCGAACGGCATCGATCGACGCCATGTTGATGATCCGCAGGCCCAGGCGCTGCTTCAACGAGCCTTCATCCCAGGCCTCGCTGACCAGCAGGGCGCGGGCAAAGGTGAGGATCTCCGCCC
This sequence comes from Pseudomonas sp. B3G-3, assembly GCF_028640915.1. Classification (NCBI taxonomy): domain Bacteria; kingdom Pseudomonadati; phylum Pseudomonadota; class Gammaproteobacteria; order Pseudomonadales; family Pseudomonadaceae; genus Pseudomonas; species Pseudomonas sp. B3G-3. The sequence continues at coordinate 184,320 of NZ_JAQZAB010000115.1, forward strand.
GCGACGCCACGTCGAACAGGGTCGGGTTGCTGAGCTGTTCCGGCCAGGTGCTGCGATCCAGGGTCGCCACCTCGCTCGGGGCCGCCAGGGCGCCGAAGCTCAACAGCCAGATCGAAAGAAAAAACGCGCTGCGCAAAGGGATGTCTCCATAACAAAACCCGCGCGGCACTATAGCCGATGCCACAACCCCGACCCTATTCGAATCCCCATCCCCTCTGTAGGAGCGAGCTTGCTCGCGATGCTCGTCAACGATGACGCATATCGCCTGATACCTTGCGCTGCTCTCAGGTTCATCGCGAGCAAGCTCGCTCCTACAGAAAGCAGCAGACAACGGACGACCGGCCTCCCCTATTGCCTTCATAGGTGGAGTCAAATCGCCCAAGCCCCTAGAATCCCCCGACGCTTACAGGAGACGACTTCATGCTGATGGTGATTTCACCCGCCAAGACCCTCGATTTCGAGACCCCGCCCGTCACTCAACGCTTCACCCAGCCGCAGTACCTCGATCACTCCCAGGAACTGATCCTGCAATTGCGCGAACTGAGCCCGGCGCAAATCAGCGAACTGATGCACGTCTCCGACAAGATCGGCGGCCTCAACGCCGCGCGTTTCGGCAGCTGGACCCCGGCCTTCACCCCGGCCAACGCCAAGCAGGCGCTGCTGGCGTTCAAGGGCGACGTGTACACCGGCCTGAATGCCGAAACCTTGAGCGAAGCCGATTTCGACTACGCCCAGCAGCATTTGCGCATGCTCTCCGGCCTGTACGGCCTGCTGCGCCCGCTGGACCTGATGCAGCCTTACCGCCTGGAAATGGGTACCAAGCTGGCCAACGCCCGCGGCAAGGACCTGTACGCCTTCTGGGGCACGCGCATCAGCGAATGGCTCAATGAGGCCCTGGCCGAACAGGGCGACGACCTGCTGCTCAACCTGGCGTCCAACGAGTACTTCTCGGCGGTCAAGCGCACGGCCCTGAACGCCCGGATCATCAATACCGAGTTCAAGGACCTGAAGAACGGCCAGTACAAGATCATCAGCTTCTACGCCAAGAAGGCCCGGGGCATGATGAGCCGCTTCGTCATAGAAGAACGCATCAACGACCCGGCGGCACTCAAGCAGTTCGATGTCCAGGGTTATCGCTACAGCGCCGAACAGTCGAAACCCGACAATCTGGTTTTCCTGCGCGATCACGCACCGGAATAACGCACCCGGTCGACGCACTGGTTTCGCGCAAACGAGTGCGTCGACGAGCGGTCACTTTCCTCTTTGACCCCCGCCAAAACGCCAAACAATTGGCGCCAAAATATTTTCTTCTGAATTTATAACTTTTGTTTCACTCGACAGAGGTCATTTTTTTCAGTAGTGGCACGCAATTTTTTTATCGGTAGTGGCATAAAAATATCCCCGCGCTTTAACTCCCCATAACTAAAGGCTGAAATGGTAAGTGCTATCAATATGAAAGCAGTGCCATCTTTTGCAATATTTCAAGAAATTTCAGAAAACAGGATCAGCGGTCTGGAACTATGTCCTGAACCACCGCTCATACCACCGGTAACGATTCTCGACGAGTTTGTAGGAGATGACTTACATGGGATCCAACGACAGTAGCGAAGTTGTCATATTGTCCTGACCTACTGCTCAAGGACTCGAACTCAGGGTCAATACACAGGAGATAATGCACCATTACTATCCCCTACAAGGCCATGGCATAGCCCGCCTTAAAACGCTTCCGGGAGCGTGTAACTACCTGATTATCATGGGCCTGCGCCTATAAATCAGGATTATCGCCAACCTCGGAGCTGCCTTCCAGCAGGAAGGACGGCGACATTTAAGGGCAGCCCCTACAACAAGGCCAAGTTGCGCACAACTTGAGTGCACTTATTTAGACACTCGGAACTTAGTCTGCCTGCACTGGATATATCAACGCTTGTTCGTTGAACTTCCGAGTGCGCAATTAAAGCTGGCAAACATTAACTCCGGCCATCTAATGGCGTGAATAACACAGAGGTAAATGCGATGCGCATCAGCATATTTGGTTTGGGTTACGTCGGTGCAGTATGTGCCGGTTGCCTGTCTGCACGGGGCCATGAGGTCGTTGGCGTCGATGTTGCCAAGGACAAGATCGACATGATCAACGCCGGCCGTTCGCCGATCGTTGAACCGGGTCTGGGTGAACTTCTGGCGCAAGGTATTCAAACCGGTCGTCTGCGCGGAACCACCAACTTCGCCGAGGCGATTCGCGACACCGACTTGTCGATGATCTGTGTCGGCACGCCAAGCAAGAAGAACGGCGACCTGGAACTCAACTACATCGAGGCGGTATGCCGCGAGATCGGTTTTGTCCTGCGTGACAAGACTTCCCGCCACACCATCGTGGTGCGCAGTACCGTACTGCCGGGCACCGTGGCCAACGTGGTGATCCCGATTCTCGAAGACTGCTCCGGCAAGAAGGCCGGCGTCGACTTCGGCGTCGCGGTCAACCCTGAGTTCCTGCGTGAAAGCACCGCGATCAAGGACTACGACTTCCCACCGATGACCGTGATCGGTGAGTTCGACAAGGCTTCGGGCGACGTCCTGCAATCGCTGTACGAAGAACTCGACGCACCGATCATCCGCAAGGACATCGCCGTCGCCGAGATGATCAAGTACACCTGCAACGTGTGGCACGCCACCAAGGTCACCTTCGCCAACGAGATCGGCAACATCGCCAAGGCCGTCGGCGTCGACGGTCGTGAAGTGATGGACGTGGTCTGCCAGGACAAGACCCTCAACCTGTCCCAGTACTACATGCGCCCAGGCTTCGCCTTCGGCGGTTCCTGCCTGCCCAAGGACGTGCGCGCCCTGACCTTCCGTGCCGGCTCCCTGGACGTCGAAGCGCCGCTGCTCAATTCGCTGATGCGCAGTAACGAGTCCCAGGTGCAGAACGCCTTCGACATCGTCTCCAGCCACGAAAAACGCAAAGTCGCCCTGCTCGGCCTGAGCTTCAAGGCCGGTACCGACGACCTGCGCGAAAGCCCGCTGGTGGAACTGGCGGAAATGCTGATCGGCAAAGGCTTCGACCTGAGCATCTACGACAGCAACGTCGAGTACGCCCGTGTCCACGGTGCCAACAAGGACTACATCGAGTCCAAGATCCCCCACGTCTCGTCCCTGCTCAACGCGGACTTCGATTCGGTGATCGACAACTCCGACGTGATCATCCTCGGCAACCGCGACGAGAAGTTCCGCGCCCTGGCCGAAGACGTGCCGCACGGCAAGCAGGTCATCGACCTGGTCGGGTTCATGTCCAAGGCCACCAGCGCGAATGGCCGGACCGAAGGTATCTGCTGGTAACAGCGGTATCGGGGGCAGTTCCCCGTTCCTGTAGCCGCTGTCGCAGGTGCGATCGAGCCCTAAAGGGTCGCGACGCACCTGCAACTGCCGGAGGTTTATCGCAGCCTCCGGCAACGGCTACAGGAATGTGCCCCTTTGGCTTTTTTGCCTGCCTTAACCCCATCGGGCCACCCCACAGGCTCGCCCGAGATCGAGACGGATGCAGATTATGCACAGGCTAAAGCACGGCCTACTCCAGGCCGCAGGTTGGCTGTTTTTCTTGAGTTTACTGATGGGTCTCGCCCTGGCGTTGCCCGCGTCCACATTCGACTCCGAATCGAAGGACTTCATCTTCCTGATTGGCGCCGTGGGTATCTGGCGCTACTCGATGGGTGCCACGCATTTCGTGCGCGGCATGCTGTTTCTCTACGTGGTCTACCCGCACCTGCGCCGCAAGGTCCGCAAACTGGGCAAGGCCGCCGATCCGTCCCACGTGTACCTGATGGTCACCAGTTTCCGGATCGACGCCCTGACCACCGCCCAGGTCTATGGCTCGGTGATCCGTGAAGCCATCGACTGCGGCTTCCCCACCACCGTGGTCTGCTCGATCGTGGAAATGTCCGACGAGCTGCTGGTGAAAAGCCTCTGGGCCCGCATGAACCCGCCGGCCCACGTCAAGCTCGACTTCGTGCGCATCCCCGGCACCGGCAAGCGCGACGGCCTGGCCTTCGGTTTCCGCGCCATCTCCCGCCACCTGCCGGACGACCGTGCCGTGGTCGCGGTGATCGACGGCGACACCGTGCTCGGCGAAGGCGTGGTGCGCAAGACCGTGCCCTGGTTCCAGCTGTTCGGCAACGTCGGCGGCCTGACCACCAACGAGTTCTGCGAAGTGCGCGGCGGCTACATCATGAGCGAGTGGCACAAGCTGCGCTTCGCCCAGCGCCACATCAACATGTGCTCCATGGCCCTGTCCAAGCGCGTGCTGACCATGACCGGACGCATGTCGGTGTTCCGCGCCAGCGTGGTCACCAACCCGGACTTCATCGCCGACGTGGAAAGCGACTCGCTGCAACACTGGCGCCTGGGCCGCTTCAAGTTCCTCACCGGCGACGACAAGTCCAGCTGGTTCAGCCTGATGCGCCTGGGCTACGACACCTTCTACGTGCCCGATGCGGCGATCAACACCGTGGAGCACCCACCGGAGAAGAGTTTCATCAAGGCCAGCCGCAAGCTGATGTTCCGCTGGTACGGCAACAACCTGCGGCAGAACTCCCGGGCCCTGGGCCTGGGCCTCAAGCGCCTGGGGCTGTTCACCAGCGTGGTGCTGTTCGACCAGCGCGTGTCGATGTGGACCTCCTTGCTGGGCCTGACCGTGGCCCTGATCGCCAGCTTCAAGTACGGCACCGCCTTCATCCTGGTGTACCTGCTGTGGATCGGTATCACCCGCCTGCTGCTGACCCTGCTGCTGTCCTGTTCGGGGCACCGGATCGGCCCGGCCTACCCTTTGATCCTCTATTACAACCAGATCGTCGGGGCCCTGGTGAAGATCTATGTGTTCTTCCGCCTCGACCAACAGTCCTGGACCCGCCAACCGACTGCTCTGTCCCGTGACCTCGCCAGCTTTCAACGTTGGTTCAACACCTGGTCGTCTCGGACCATGACCTTCTCCGCCGGCAGCATTTTCGTCGCCGCGCTGCTGCTGATGGTCTGACCCGCCTTGCCTGAATTAACTAGGAAATCGCCCTTATGAACACCGCCGTGAACGTCAACGTAGTGCATGAATCCGAAGCCCAACGCCAACACGCCCGGGTCAAAATCCCGGCCAAGCTGCGCTTCTTCGGCCCCGACCGGACCCCGGTCGAAGCGCGGGTCATCGACCTCTCCGCCGGCGGCCTGAGCTTCAACTGCGGGCAGCTGCCGATCAAGGTCGGCGACGTGCACAAGGGTCGCCTGCAGTTCGTCATCGACAACCTCGGGCTGGCCATGGACGTGGAGTTGCAGGTGCGCTCCGTGGATCGCCAGAGCGGTCGTGTCGGTTGCCAGTTCCAGAACCTCGAGCCCCAGGACATCTCGACCCTGCGCCAGCTGATCACCTCGCACCTGGCCGGCGACATCGTGACCATGGGCGACGTGCTCGCCACCCTGCAGCGCGACAACTTCACCAAGGCGCGCAAGACCAAGGACGCCGGCCACGGCATGAGCGCCCTGGGCCGCCTGCGCGCGGTGACCTTCAGCGCCGGGATCTTCGTCGTTGGCCTCGCGGCCTTCGGCTTCATCCTCAAGTCGGTGTACGGCATGTACTTCGTCAGCCACGCCCAGGCCGGCCTGGTCAGCGCGCCGGGGATGAACGTCACCATGCCGCGTGACGGCACCGTGCAGAGCCTGATCCAGGCCGACGGCGTGGCCGCCAAGGGCGCCCCGCTGGCGACCTTCAGCACCAGCATGCTCGACGTGCTCAAGGGCCACCTGAACGAAGACCAGCTGCAACCGGCCAAGGTCGAGGAACTGTTCGGCAAGCAGATGACCGGCACCCTGACCTCGCCCTGCGACTGCACCGTGGCCCAGCAGATGGTTGCCGACGGCCAGTACGCCAGCAAAGGCGACGTGATCTTCCAGCTGGTCCCGCGGGGCAGCCAGGCCAACATCGAAGCGCGTTTCTCCTATCGCCAGTTCGCCGACGTGCGTCCGGGGACCAAGGTCAGCTTCCAGATCGCCGGCGAAGACGACGTGCGCAGCGGCACCATCGTCAGCAGCACCAGCCTCAACAGCAGCGACCTGTCTTCGGACATTCGCGTGCAGATCAAGCCCGATGCCCCGCTGAGCAGCGCCTTCGCCGGCCGTCCGGTGGAAGTCAGCAGCGACCGCGGCCCATCCGTGAACTGGCTGATCGACAAAGCCATGGCTGCCGGACTCTAAGCGGAGGACATGCCTGTGACTAGCCTTTCCATTCGAATCGGTGCCGGCTGCGAGATCCTTCGCGAGCAAGCTCGCTCCTACACGAGCGCTGCAGCCACCTGTAGGAGCGAGCTTGCTCGCGATAAATCCCAGGGTCGTCGCGCGCTGGCCCTGTGCTCGCTGGCCCTGGCCGTGAGCCTGGCCGGTTGCGCCGGCCTGCCCGACCAGCGCCTGGCCAACGAAGCCCTGAAGCGCGGCGACACCGTGCTTGCGGAGCAGAACTACCGGCAACTGGCGGACCTGGGCTACAGCGACGCCCAGGTCGGCCTGGCCGACATCCAGATGGAAACCCGCGACCCGGCGAAGATCAAGCAAGCCGAGGCGACCTACCGCGCCGCGGCCGACACCTCGCCGCGGGCCCAGGCACGCCTGGGCCGCCTGCTGGTGGCCAAGCCCGGCTCCACCGAGGCCGAGCATCACGAAGCCGAAGGCCTGTTGAAAAAGGCCTTCGCCAACGGTGAAGGCAACACCCTGATCCCGCTGGCGATGCTCTACCTGCAATATCCGCAGAGCTTCCCCAAGGTCAACGCCCAACAGCAGATCAGCCAATGGCGCAGCGCCGGCTACCCGGAAGCCGGCCTGGCCCAGGTGCTGCTGTACCGCACCCAGGGCACCTACGACCAGCACCTGGCCGAGGTGGAAACCATCTGCAAGGCGGCGCTGAACGTCACCGATATCTGCTACGTCGAGCTGGCCACCGTCTACCAGAAACGCGGCCAGCCGGAACAACAGGCCGAGCTGCTGAAACAGCTGCAGGCCGGGCACGCCCGCGGCGCCATCAGCGCGCAACGAGTGGACAGCGTGGCCCGGGTGCTGGGCGACGCCAGCCTGGGCAAGACCGACGAGAAAACCGCGCAGGCGCTGCTGGAGCCGATCGCTCCCGGCTACCCGGCCTCCTGGGTCACCCTGGCGCAACTGCTCTACGACTTCCCCGAACTGGGCGACGTCGACAAGATGATGCAGTACCTGGACAACGGTCGCGCCGCCGACCAGCCCCGCGCCGAACTGCTGCTGGGCAAGCTCTACTACGAAGGCAAGATGGTCCCGGCCGACGCCAAGGTCGCCGAAGAACACTTCAAGAAGGCCCAGGGCAAGGAAGTCGCCGCCGACTACTACCTCGGCCAGATCTACCGCCGTGGCTACCTGGGCCAGGTCTATCCGCAAAAGGCCCTGGACCACCTGCTGACCGCCGCGCGCAACGGCCAGAACAGCGCCGATTTCGCCATTGCCCAGCTGTTCTCCCAGGGCAAGGGCACCAAGCCCGACCCGCTCAATGCCTATGTCTTCAGCCAGCTGGCCAAGACCCAGGACACCCCGCAAGCCAACGAGCTTGCGCAACAACTCGAAGCCCAACTGCCGCCAGGCCAACGCGCCGAGGCCCAACGCCTGCTGCAACAGGAGCAGGCCGTACGTGGCGCCTTGAGCCAGAACACGTTGGAACTGCACGCGCTGCAGGAAGAAGACGGTGAGGAATCCCTATGAAGTTCACTCCATCCAGCCACGCCAATCCTGTAGCCGCTGCCGCAGGCTGCGATCGAGCGCGCAGCGCTCGCCAACCAGGCGACCGAGATCTGTCAGTGGCACCGCGTGCGCAGGTTTTGCGGCCGCTGCGCAGCCCATCGCAGCCTGCGGCAGCGGCTACGGGAAAACTGTTCAGCCTGTCGAAGCTGGGTGTGGCCCTGGGTTTTGCCCTGGTCTGGTCCAACCCGACCCTCGCGGCCATCACCGAGAGCAAGAACTTCGGCCTGGAAGTGAAGATCACCGGCCAGTCCGAAGACGACCGTGACCTCGGCACCCTGGGCGGCGGCGACGTCAACGGCGTCGGCCTCGACCTGCGCCCCTGGGTCTACGGCGAAAGCGGCAACTGGAGCGCCTACGCCATGGGCCAGGCGGTGACCTCCACCGACATCATCGAGACCGACACCCTGCAGCAGTCCGACGGCGCCAGCACCGAAAGCAGCAACAACAGCGATCGCAAGAGCAAGAAGAACTACCTGGCGATGCGCGAGTTCTGGATCGGCTACAGCGGCCTCACCCCCTACCCGGGCGAGCAGTTGAAGTTCGGTCGCCAGCGCCTGCGCAACGACGACGGCCAATGGCGCGACACCAACATCGAAGCCCTGAACTGGACCTTCGACACCACCCTGCTGCGCGCCAACGTCGGCATCGCCGAACGTTTCAGCGAGTACCGTACCGACCTCAAGGAGCTGGCGCCGGAAGACAAGGATCGCCTGCACGTCTATGGCGATGTGGCCTACCAGTGGACCCCGGGACATTGGGCCGGCGTCCGCGCCCACCACAGCCATGACGACGGCAAGCTCGACTACCCGGTACCGGGCGAAGCCACCGACTCCCTGGACAAGCGCCAGAACGGCGACCTGACCTGGCTCGGCCTGGAAGCCAACAGCGATGCCTACAACTGGCGCAACACCAACACCGTCAACTACTGGGCGAGCATCACCGGCATGAGCGGCGACCGCGACAAGGTCAACGCGCTGAACGCCGACGGCACCCGCCCGGCCCAGGCCAAGAGCGGCGAGAACCTCGACGGCTGGGCCACCGACCTCGGCGTGCGCCTGCGCCTGGACCCGAAATGGCAGGTCGGCGCGGCCTACGCCCGCGCCAGCGGCGACTACGAACAGAACGGCCTGGAAAGCAACCGCTCGAACTACACCGGGACCCGCTCGCGGGTGCACCGTTTCGGCGAAGCCTTCCGCGGCGAAATGAACAACATGCAGACCGCCACCCTGTTCGGTTCCTGGATGCTCGCCGACGAATATGACGCCAGCCTGATCTACCACAAGTTCTGGCGCGTGGACGGCAACAAGCCGGTGGGCAGCAACGGTATCAACGCCGTGGAAAACAACTACGACGACGCCACCGGCGCCCTGCTCTCCAGCTCGTCCCTGCCGCTGCGCGATGGCGAGAAAGACCTCGGCCAGGAAGTGGACCTGGTGGTCACCAAGTACTTCAAGCAAGGCCTGCTGCCGGCCGCGCTCAGCCAGTCGATCGACGAGCCTTCGGCGCTGGTGCGCTTTCGTGGCGGCGTGTTCAAGCCGGGCGATGCCTATGGCAAGAACGTCGACTCGTACATGCACCGCGCCTTTGTCGACGTGATCTGGCGCTTCTGATGCGAGTCGCCAAGGGAGTGCCTGAGATGAACAGCCCGATGAACAGCCCTGCGGTGCGAGGCTCGATCAGCCTGTTGGCCGGCGCCATGCTGCTGGCCAGCAGCGCCGCCTTCGCCAACGTCGAACCGGCCCCGGCCGCCACGCCCGGCAAGCAGCCGACCGTGGCCAAGGAGCTGCAACAGGCCAAGACCTACACCGTCAGCAGCGCGCCCACCGCGCCGCTGAACCTGGCCAAGCCGACCTTGCCCGACCTCTCCGGCTACACCGCCGAAGCGGCAGCGGCGAAGATCGTGCGCAGCAAGCCCGGCAAGATCAGCGTGCGCCGCATGATGCAGGAAGACGCGCTGAAGGACTTTATCGGCGGTGACAACAAGATGGCCGAATGGGTGGTGCGCCAGCACGGCATCCCCCAGGCAATCTTCATCGACGACGGTTACGTCAACCTCAAGGAGTTGGCGAAGAAGCTGCCCAAGCAGTACATCAGCGAAACCTCGCCGGGCGTGTACCTGGCGCGGCTGCCGATCGTGGTCGGGCGCAAGGGCATCCTGGAAATCGACCAGCAGACCCAGGAACTGCGCCTGTCCCAGGAAGGCGGCTCGTTCCTGGTCAACGACGGCCAGCTGTTCGTGCGCGACACCAAGGTCACCGGCTGGCGCGAGAAGGACAACGGCCCGGCGACCTTCAACTCGCCCAAGGAATTCCGTCCGTTCCTGCTGGCCTGGGGCGGTACCGAGACCTACATCGTCAACAGCAAGATGGCCAGCTTCGGCTACGCCAACAGTAAGTCCTACGGCGTGAGTATTTCCCAGTACACGCCGAACATGGCCAAGGTGCTCAAGCGCCCCGAACCCACCGGCTGGATCATCGGCTCGGAGTTCTCGGACATGTGGTACGGCTTCTACTGCTACGAGACCCGCGACTTCGTGGTCAAGGGCAATACCTACAAGGACAACATCGTCTACGGCATCGACCCCCACGACCGTTCGCACCGGCTGATCATCGCCGACAACACCGTCTACGGGACCAAGAAGAAGCACGGGATCATCATTTCCCGGGAAGTGAACGACAGCTTCATCTTCAACAACCGCAGCTACGACAACAAGCTCTCGGGCCTGGTGATCGACCGTAACAGCGTGAACAACCTGATCGCCGACAACGAGATCTACCGCAACCACACCGACGGCATCACCCTCTACGAGAGTGCCGACAACCTGCTGTGGGGCAACAAGGTGATCAGCAACCGGCGCCACGGCATCCGCATTCGCAACAGCGTGAACATCCGCCTGTACGAAAACGTCGCCATGGCCAACGGCCTGACCGGCGTCTACGGCCACATCAAGGACCTCTCCGATACCGACCGCGACATCAAGCTCGACCCGTTCGACGCCCAGGTGTCGCTGATCGTGGTCGGTGGCGAGCTGGCGGCCAACGGCAGCGGCCCGATGTCCATCGACTCGCCGTTGAGCGTCGAGCTGTACCGCGTGTCCATGCTCGCCCCGACCAAGAGCAGCGGCATCAGCTTCTCGGGGATCCTCGGCGAGCGCCAGGACGAAATTCTTGACCTGCTGGTGCGCCAGCAGAAAGCCGTGCTGATCGACCCTGTCGAACGCCAGACCGAAATGCGCGATTGAGGATGACTGTCATGCGCCCACACCTGATCAAACTCTTGAGCCTCTCGGCATTGACCGCGGGCATTCTCGCCGCCGGCAACAGCGCCCGCGCCGACGAAACCCAGGCACCGAAGTTCACCGCCGAGCCGTGCTGCAACCTGTGCCCGGCGGCCCACGACGCGAAGAACTACACCACCCGCTACCAGCAGAACTTCACCACCCTGGTGCAAGCCCAGGGCGACTGGCTGTTCCGCACCCAGGAAGACCTGCGCACCGAGTTCAACACCACGCCGGAAGGTTATCGCCGCCTGCAACAGCTGCACGACGCCTTCAAGAGCAAGGGCGTGGAGCTGGTGCTGGTCTACCAGCCGACCCGTGGCCTGGTGAACCGCAACAAGCTCAACCCGCAGGAGAAGGCCAGCTTCGACTACGACAAGGCGCTGAAAAACTACCAGGGCATGCTCGGCCGTTTCGCCCAGATGGGCTACGTGGTGCCGGACCTGTCGCCGCTGACCAACGAGCAACTGCCGGAGACCCTGCCGGCCCACGATTTCTACTTCCGCGGCGACCAGCACTGGACCCCGTACGGCGCCCAGCGCACGGCGAAGATCGTGGCGCAGAAGGTCAAGCAACTGCCGGCCTTCGCCGACATTCCCAAGCGTGAGTTCGAGACCCACAAGTCCGGGCGCATGGGCAAGACCGGCACCCTGCACAACATGGCCGGCCAGCTGTGTGGCACCAGCTACGCGATCCAGTACATGGACCAGTTCACCACCGAACCCAAGGGCGAAGCCGGCGACGGCGACCTGTTCGGCGATTCCGGCAACCCGGAAATCACCCTGGTGGGCACCAGCCACAGCGGCAAGAACTACAACTTCGCCGGCTTCCTGCAGGAAGAAATCGGCGCCGACATTCTCAACGTCGCCTTCCCCGGCGGTGGCTTCGAAGGCTCCATGCTGCAGTACCTGGGCAGCGAGGAATTCCAGACCAAGCCACCGAAGATCCTGATCTGGGAATTCTCGCCGCTGTACCGCCTGGACCAGGAAACCATCTACCGGCAGATGATGGCCCTGCTGGACAACGGCTGCGAAGGCAAGCCGGCGCAAATGAGCGCCAGCGCCACCCTCAAGCCCGGCAAGAACGAGCTGATGGTCAACAGCAAGAACATGGACCTGCGCAACAGCAGCCACCAGGTCGATATCCGCTTCGCCGACACCTCGGTGAAAACCCTGCAAGCCACCCTCTGGTACATGAACGGGCGCCACGAGGACATCAAGATCGAAAAACCGGAAACATCCGACACCGACGGGCGTTTCGCCTTTGAACTGCGCACCGACGAAGACTGGGCCTCGCAGAACCTGCTGGCGGTCGAAGTCCAGGGTCCGGAAGCGGGCGCCGCGGCGCAGAAAGTCGAAGCGAAAATTTGCAAACGCAACGTATTCCCGGACGCCGGTCAACGCACCGCGCAAATCGGGCAATGAGGCTCCTATGCAAAGCAAAACGCTGAAACAGTTCTTGGCCCCGAGCCTGTTGAGCCTGGCGCTGTTCGCCGGCGCCACCCAGGCCGCGGCCCCACTGCGTCCGCCCCAGGGGTATTACGCGCCGGTGGATAAATTCAAGAGCGGCGACCACAGCGAAGGCTGCGACACCATGCCCGCGCCTTACACCGGCTCGCTGCAATTTCGCAGCAAGTACGAAGGTTCGGACAAGGCCCGCGCGACCCTCAACGAACAATCGGAAAAGGCCTTTCGCGACAGCACCGCCGACATCACCAAGATCGAGCGCGGCACCAGCAAGCGGGTCATGCAGTTCATGCGCGACGGTCGTCCGGAACAACTGGACTGCACCCTCAGCTGGCTGAGCGCCTGGGCCCAGGCCGATGCGTTGATGTCCAAGGACTTCAACCACACCGGCAAGTCCATGCGCAAATGGGCCCTGGGCAGCATGGCCTCGGCCTACCTGCGCCTGAAGTTCTCCGACTCCCATCCGCTGGCTACCCACCAGCAGCAAGCGCAACAGATCGAGGCCTGGTTCAGCAAGATGGCCGACCAGGTGGTCAGCGACTGGGACAACCTGCCGCTGGACAAGACCAACAACCACTCGTACTGGGCCGCCTGGTCGGTGATGGCCACCGCCGTGGCGACCAACCGCCGCGACCTGTTCGACTGGGCCGTGAAGGAATACAAGGTCGGCGCCAACCAGGTCGATGCCGACGGTTTCCTGCCCAACGAACTCAAGCGCCAGCAACGCGCCCTGGCCTATCACAACTACGCCCTGCCGCCGCTGGCGATGATCGCCAGCTTCGCCCAGGTCAACGGTGTCGACCTGCGCCAGGAAAACAACGGCGCGCTGAAACGCCTGGGCGAGCGGGTGCTGGCCGGGGTGAAGGATCCGGACGAATTCGCAGAGAAGAACGGCAAGGAACAGGACATGACCGACCTCAAGGTCGACTCGAAATTCGCCTGGCTCGAACCCTTCTGCAGCCTCTACACCTGCGCCCCGGATGTGCTCGAACGCAAGCACAAGATGCAACCGTTCAAGACCTTCCGCCTGGGCGGCGACCTGACCAAGGTCTACGACCCCTCTTTTGAGAAGGGCAACAAGGGTTCGTAAGAAACACGCAAAACCCTGTAGGAGCGAGCTTGCTCGCGATAGCCGCAAAGCGGCGATTCAACCGACACCGCGTCATCGTTGAGTTTTTTCGCGAGCAAGCTCGCTCCTACAGGACACGCAAGACTCATAGCCGCAGCCAAGGCATGTGGTGAATGCAATACGCCTCCCCGGTTTTTCACGGGGGGGTTTGGGGGGGCTCCGGCCCTTTACTGTTGGTCAAACATGGAGAGATCGGGATGGTTTTCTCATCCAATGTGTTCCTGTTCCTGTTCTTGCCGATCTTTCTCGGCTTGTACTACCTGAGCGGGCAACGCTATCGCAACCTGCTGCTGCTGATCGCCAGCTACGTGTTCTATGCCTGGTGGCGGGTGGACTTCCTGGCGCTGTTCGCCGGCGTCACCCTGTGGAACTACTGGATCGGCCTGAAAGTCGGCGCCGCCGGGGTCAGGACCAAGCCGGCCCAGCGCTGGCTGCTGCTCGGCGTGGCGGTGGACCTGTGCATCCTCGGCTACTTCAAGTACGCCAACTTCGGCGTGGACAGCATTAACGCGATCATGACCTCCATGGGTCTGGAGCCGTTCATCCTGACCCACGTGCTGTTGCCGATCGGTATCTCGTTCTACATCTTCGAGTCCATCAGCTACATCATCGACGTCTATCGCGGCGACACCCCGGCGACCCGCAACCTGATCGACTTCGCGGCGTTCGTGGCGATCTTCCCGCACCTGATCGCCGGCCCCGTGCTGCGTTTTCGTGACCTGGCCGACCAGTTCAACAACCGCACCCACACCCTGGACAAGTTCTCCGAAGGCTGCACGCGCTTCATGCAGGGCTTCATCAAGAAAGTGTTCATCGCCGACACCCTGGCGGTGGTCGCCGACCATTGCTTCGCCCTGCAGAACCCGACCACGGGCGACGCCTGGCTGGGCGCCCTGGCCTACACCGCGCAGCTGTACTTCGACTTCTCCGGCTACAGCGACATGGCCATCGGCCTGGGGTTGATGATGGGTTTCCGCTTCATGGAAAACTTCAAGCAGCCCTACATCAGCCAGTCGATCACCGAGTTCTGGCGGCGCTGGCACATCAGCCTGTCCACCTGGCTGCGCGACTACCTGTACATCACCCTGGGCGGCAACCGCAAAGGCACGCTGATGACCTATCGCAACCTGTTCCTGACCATGCTGCTCGGTGGCCTGTGGCACGGCGCGAATATCACCTACGTGGTCTGGGGCGCCTGGCACGGCATGTGGCTGGCGATCGAGAAGGCGCTGGGCATCAACACCACGCCACGCACGCTGAACCCGATCCGCTGGGCGCTGACCTTCCTGCTGGTGGTGATGGGCTGGGTGATCTTCCGCGCCGAGAACCTGCACGTCGCCGGTCGCATGTACGGCGCCATGTTCAGCTTCGGCGACTGGTCGCTGTCGGAACTCAACCGCGCCAGCCTCACCGGCCTGCAAGTGGCGACCCTGGTCGTGGCCTACGCCACCCTGGCGTTCTTCGGCCTGCGTGACCTGTATCGCAACCCGACACCGGTCAAGAGCAAGCCTGAAATCAACACCGAGGCCGACGGTCCGGCCACCGCCCAGCCTGGCCTGATCAAGGCCGTACCTGGGGACAAGCCGGACAGCATCCACCAGCCGGGCTACACCGTGGGCGTCGAAGCCCAGGTCCAGCCGGCCTACTGGGTCGCCGACTGGCCGCGTTACGTGATGCGCGCCCTGGTGCTGCTGCTGTTCATCGCCTCGATTCTCAAACTCTCGGCGCAAAGCTTCTCGCCGTTCCTTTACTTCCAGTTCTGAGGGATCTGACCATGACCCGCTCATTACGCGTCTTCTACATTGCCCTGTTCCTGGTGACCCTGATGGTCCTGGGCCTGTGGTCGGTGCGCAGCTTCTTCGGCTTCAGCACCAACAACGACGCCACTGTGCTCAACGGTCGCTGGGCCAAGGCCGTGGAAACCCACTACGACGACGAGTTCCCGATCAAGCGCCTGGGCACCAACCTGTGGGCGGCCCTGGACTTCAAGCTGTTCAACGAAGGTCGTCCGGGCGTGGTGCTCGGCCGCGACCAGTGGCTGTACAGCGATGAAGAGTTCCACCCGATCGTCAACGAAGAACTCAACCTGCAAGGCAACTACGCGCTGGTCGAAGGCGTGCGCCAGGCCCTGAAAGAGAAAGGCGTGAAACTGGTGATGGCGATCGTGCCGGCCAAGGTGCGCCTGTACCCGGAACACCTGGGCGACGTCCAGCCGGCCAGCATCCACGCCAACCTCTACCAGGACTTCCACGCCCGGGTGGCGGCCGACAAGATCCTCGCCCCCGACCTGCTGGGCCCGTTGCAACAGGCCAAGCAGAACGGCCAGCAAGTGTTCCTGCGCACCGACACCCATTGGACCCCGGCCGGCGCCGAAGTCGCCGCCAACCAGTTGGCCAAGGCGATTGCCGACAAGGCACCACTGATGGGCCAGCCGCAACGCTTCGTCACCGAAGCCGAGCAGACCGTGGTGCACAAGGGCGACCTGCGCCTGTTCCTGCCCCTGGACCCGCTGTTCGAAAACCTGATGCCGGCCAAGGAGCCGCTGCAGAAACGCGTGACCCGCGCCGCCGACGATCAGCCGGCCGCCGACGACGCACTGTTCGCCGACAACGAAGTGCCGGTGGCCCTGGTGGGCACCAGCTACAGCGCCAACCCGAACTGGAACTTCGTCGGCGCGCTCAAGCAGGCCCTGCACAGCGACGTGGTCAGCTACGCCGAAGACGGCCACGGCCCGGTGTTGCCGATGCTCAGCTACCTGAAAAGCGATGCCTTCAAGAACAGCCCGCCCCAGGTGCTGATCTGGGAGTTCCCCGAACGATATCTGCCGGTCAATAACGATATCGGCGACGCCGACCCGCAGTGGGTCGCAGAGCTCAAACAAGCCGGCGCCCGCCAACAGAACGTAGCTGCACTCAACAAATCCGAGACGCCCGATCGGGCGCAAAACTGAAAGAGAGGTACACCATGACTTTCACTATCACTCCGCGTCGTCTCGCCAAGGCAATCACACTGGCTGCCGGCATGAGCGTCCTGTCCCTGCCCGCCTTCGCCGGTGGCGACGCCGCGCTGTACGGCCCGACCGCGCCCAAGGGCTCGTCCTTCGTGCGCATCTACAACGCCAGCAACCAGGAAGTCAGCGCCACCGTCGGCAGCACCAATGTCAGCGACGTCGCGCCGCTGGCCAGCAGTGACTTCAGCTTCATGCCCGGCGGCGACTACACCGCCAAGGTCGGCAGCCAGAGCCTGCCGGTGAAACTCGCCGCCGACCACTATTACACCCTGGTCAACAACGCCAGCGGCCAGCCGCAGCTGATCGAAGAACCGCCGTTCAAGAACAAGCAGAAGTCCCTGGTCCGGGTGCAGAACCTGAGCGACAAGGCCCTGACCCTGAAGACCGCCGATGGCAAGACCGACGTGGTCCAGTCGGTGGCCGCCAAGGGCCGTGGCGAACGTGAAATCAACCCGGTGAAAGTCAGCTTCGCGCTGTACGAAGGCGAGAAAAAAGTCAGCGACCTCAAGCCGGTCGCCCTGGAGCGCGGCGAAGCCGCGGTGCTCTACGTCACCGGCAATGGCAGCAGCCTGTCGCCAGTCTGGGTCAAGCGCCCGGTCTCGACACGTTAACAGCAGCTGCAAGCCTCGAGCCTCAAGCGGCAAGAGAAGTGCTTTTTCTTGCCGCTTGAAACTTGCTGCTTGCAGCTGCTCCCCCGGACAAAAACAAGAGAGTGAAACGACAGAACGCAGTAGCTCTAACCCAAACGATTTTTGAAGGAGTAACAACATGATTCCGGTGATCTTGTCAGGTGGTAGTGGCTCACGTCTTTGGCCGCTTTCGCGTAAGCAATTCCCTAAACAGTTCCTCGCCCTGACCGGCGAACACACACTGTTCCAGCAAACCCTCGAGCGCCTGGTGTTCGAAGGCATGGACACGCCGATCGTGGTCTGCAACAAGGACCACCGCTTCATCGTCAACGAGCAGTTGGCGGCGCGCAAACTCGAAGCCCAGCGCATCCTGATGGAGCCATTCGGCCGCAACACCGCGCCGGCCGTGGCCCTGACCGCGATGATGCTGGTCAACGAAGGTCGTGACGAGCTGATGCTGGTGCTGCCGGCCGACCACGTGCTGGAAGACCAGAAAGCCCTGCAACGCGCCCTGGCCCTGGCCACCGTGGCCGCCGAGCGTGGCGAGATGGTGCTGTTCGGCGTGCCGGCGACCAAGCCGGAAACCGGTTATGGCTACATCAAGTCGACCAACGATGCGCTGCTGCCGGAAGGCGTGAGCCGCGTCTCGCACTTCGTCGAGAAACCCGACGTCAAGCGCGCCGCCGAGTTCGTCGAGGCCGGCGGCTACTTCTGGAACAGCGGCATGTTCCTGTTCCGCGCCAGCCGCTTCCTCGAAGAGCTGAAAAAGCACGACCCGGACATCTACGACACCTGCCTGCTGACCCTGGAACGCAGTGCCCAGGACGCCGACACCGTGGACGTCGACCCGGCCACCTTCGCCTGCTGCCCGGACAACTCCATCGACTACGCGGTGATGGAAAAGACCCAGCGCGCCTGCGTGGTGCCGCTGAGCGCCGGCTGGAGCGACGTGGGCTGCTGGTCGTCGCTGTGGGATGTGCATGAAAAGGACGTCAACGGCAACGTCAGCAAGGGCGACGTGGTGATCCAGGACAGCCGCAACTGCATGATCCACGGCAACGGCAAACTGGTGTCGGTGATCGGCCTGGAAAACATCGTGGTCGTCGAAACCAAGGACGCCATGATGATCGCCCACAAGGACAAGGTCCAAGGCGTGAAGCAGATGGTCAACACCCTCAACGAACAGGGCCGCAGCGAAACCCAGAACCACTGCGAGGTCTACCGTCCGTGGGGCTCCTACGACTCGGTGGACATGGGCGGGCGCTTCCAGGTCAAGCACATCTCGGTCAAGCCGGGCGCGTGCCTGTCTCTGCAGATGCACCACCACCGCGCCGAACACTGGATCGTGGTCAGCGGCACCGCCGAAGTCACCTGCGACGAAAACGTGTTCCTGCTCACCGAAAACCAGTCCACCTACATCCCGATCGCCTCGGTGCACCGCCTGCGCAACCCGGGCAAGATCCCGCTGGAGATCATCGAAGTGCAATCGGGCAGCTACCTGGGCGAAGACGACATCGAACGCTTCGAAGACATCTACGGCCGCTCCACTCCGGTGGAACGTGGCGTCGCGGTGAAAACCATCGCCCAGTAACCACAGCGACAAGTTTCAAGCGGCAAGCTGCAAGTAAAAGCAGGGAGTCGTTGTCAGCAAGTCCTTGCCCCCCGTCCGACCGACTGCGTCCCCTATCCGCAGGCGGTTGGGCGGGGGCTTTTTTATGCCCGCGCGCCTCTCGAATGCTCACATCCCTGTAGCCGCTGCCGAGCCCTGGCGAGGCTGCGATAGGACCGAAGGTCCTCCAGCGATCTCAAGACCCTGCGCCCGCTGCGCGGTCGATCGCAGCCTCGCC
>NZ_JAQZAB010000116.1:0-199218 GCF_028640915.1 Pseudomonas sp. B3G-3
TACAGCTCATTGGCCCTGGCCGCTCCGGCCGAAGAGGAGGGCTACTACGGGGTCGCCCGGGTGATCAGCGCCGAGCGCAAGGCCCGCAATATGGATTCCAGCGCACGTCCCGGTATCGGTTCGTTTGTGTCCGGCGACGACAGCCAGAAGGACATGACGGGCTCGATCGGGGTCGGTTACCGATTCGGCAATGGCTGGCGCGTGGAGGGCGAGTTGTCCCTGCCGCAAAAGGACAAGTTCACCAGCGGCTCGACCACTTTCCCCACCAGCCTCAACGAGCACCACATCGAGTCCAGGCGCGTGATGCTCAACGCCTACCGGGATTTTCGCGTGACCGAAAAGCTGTCGGTCTACGGTTCCGCCGGGCTGGGCCTGGCCCAGCTCGAGTCGAAGGGCTGGCAGGGTAACGAGTCGCGCCAGTACGGCTCCGCGACCCAGACCAACCTGGCCTGGTCCCTCGGCGCCGGCGTTGCCTACGACGTGACCGATCGCCTGGCCCTGGACCTCGGCTATCGCTACATCGACATGGGCGATACCGAAAGTGGCTGGAACAACTTCGCCAATGCCCGCGGCCTGCAGGACGAGAAGATGAAGGCCAACCTGGTCTCCAGCGAGGTCGTGCTGGGTATGCGCTGGGCGTTCTAGGTCGACAGGGGGGACGTTTTATCCATCCCGGGCGGGGCCGCATCGGCCCTGCTCACAGGGGATTAGCAGTTGTGGATGACTTTCATTTAATATTTGATGGAAACGTTTCACTCCCCTAAATTTAAGGAAGTTTTAATATGTCCCGTTTGGTTGAATTTCGCAGGCTTGAACAACAACTGGCCGAGCAACTCGCAGTGCTTGAGTCAATGAAAAGCGACACTGGCCTGAAACGGGAGCTGGAGTTCGAGAGAAAACTGCGTGCGTTGCTTGGCGAATATGGCTTCAGTCTGAAGAACGTCATTCGCATTCTAGACCCAGAGGCAGGTCGTCGGATCTCTATGTCGATAGTCGCACCTGTAAGGGCAGTCCGTAAAGCTCGAGTAGTGAAGATTTATAAAAATCCAAATTCTGGTGAGCTAATCGAAACCAAGGGGGGGAACCATCGTCAGCTGAAAGAATGGAAAACTAAGTTTGGAGCCGATATCGTCGAGTCGTGGCGCACTCAGTAAAGGCGGGTAGATTTCAAGGTGGAGTTTCAGCAAAGTTTGCCTGTCTAATTTATCTTAAATATGGATATACGAAGTATCGCACCTACAGGTGTTTTTTAAAGCTTGAGACTGTTATGCAAATCGAGATGCCCAGAAGAAAGGCGCAGGGCAGTAGGATCTAGGTACCGACAAACAAAGAGCTGAAAGGTTGCAAATACGCACAGTGGGCTTGTGGACAAAGCATGACATCCATCCAAGTAATCCTCGGAAGACGCAAAGCATTCATTGGTTTGAAAGCCTGTCTCAGTATCATTCATAAATGGCAGCCACTCCGAGCCAGGTTCATTCAAGTAACAACGCAGCAGGGCGGTTGGTAATCCCGGCCGCGGGTGAGTTTGTTGAACCATCGCGCGGCAAGATCACGGCTGCCGAGAACCTCTGCCGCCTGGGTAAGGATCATGTCTCGCTGCTTCAGGTAAGCCTGGGTAGTGCCTGCTCAGGCATTCGGCGGAGGGGGACGCTCGTGCTGAATGGCCAGTGGCCAGGCTTGGGTTGTACGTTTGAGTGCATCGTTGCCACCTGCGAGTTGCGAAGCTCAACCCCCTCGCCACTATTGTGATCAGTGACTGCCACACCATCGATTCCTGCAGCCATGTACTTGAGTAGGTATTTCTGCAGCGTCAATTCATCGGGAGTCCCAATCGAGGATTGCCAAGCATTCGTATCCTTTGATGCCGGGGTGTTGGTGTGGAAATCGAACTTCCACCAGCGGGCGCCGACGAAGGGCCAAGCCTGATTCATATTCTTTCCTTGTTGGCCATCCTTTACCGGCTTGGAACCCAATGGCGCTGGCGTGCGTTTTTAGGTGGCACTATCCCAATAATCGTATCGTTCAATCGCCTATTACGACTAATGATGTGGCGCGATTCAGTAAGCTTTGGATATGGCCGATCTTTGTAACAAAGCATGTAGGTCCAATCCGATGCAATGGGTTTTGCAAAAGACTAGTAAGCCCACCCCATCCGCTAGATGTATCAACATAAATTCAACTGTCTGAATGCTTGGTGTGGTGCATTTTTGTAAACATCTCGGCGCGTTTCGAGTGTTTATTTCCGCTTTTCGAAACCTTGACTCTCTGAGGGTGCTATTTCCTCTCTTCTAATTGGGTTTGTTTACATATTTTGTCAGCATAAATGCAGTAAGAGAGGGACGCTTTTCGCTCCCCAGGATCGCGCAGGAAAAACGACGTGTCCGTCTATCAGCGTATCTACATCAAGACTGACTCACCCCGTGAGGTCGAACAACTAATTATTAACACGCTCGGCGGGGCCGGGAGGCTTACAAAAAGCGAAAACGGCGAATACCTCCGGCCGATAGCTGTCGCCCCGCGTGACCAACATTCTGTATTGCCCTCTCGCTGCTTTTATGGAACGCCAATTGACGCTGAGGCTGATACGGGGTGGTACTGGCTAGAGTCAATTTTTGATTGCTGGAGTATTGATGCATGCTGGGTGATCTGGGCATTGTTCAAGTCACCACTTGTGGCGATTGTCGCGGAAGACAACGAAGTGAGTGCTGATGATTCAAATTCTCCGGCGTGGATCATAACTGCTGGGCATGAGTTGGTTCTGGAAGGCCCGCCGATGGGGCCGCTCGAGTAGGAAGTTCCTGCGCAGTTGCACCGCAAGCCCTGGCCTAAAAAAACCGGGGCTGAGGACGTAGGAAGAGGCGCATTTTCGCGTCCATCAAACGAGGGAATTCTTGATTATGAAAAAAATCGCAACACTGCCGCTGGACTGTGATGCTGCCAAGCGGAAACTGGACGCACTCAATCTCGAGCCAATTGATTTACCGATAGTGGTCAACATGTTGGAGGCAATCGATTCAGCGAGTGACCGTCGTCACCTGGATTTGATAATGGCTGAGGCCAGCGGTCTGCTGAGAGGGCTAACGCATGGGCTCGTATTGACCCCGCAGCAATTAGTCGAAGTTGGGATGCTCTTCGACGCTGTAGCCATTCATGAACGTGCCCAGATGAACTGACCGGTTCCATAGGAAAACACCTATGAGCCTATGCACCATCAACCCGCCATTGTTCTCGCGCCCCCACCCAACCGTATAGGAATTCCTTTAATGCTGATGCAAACCCGTGAGTATCGTCCCATTGGCGCGCTGCCAAACTCTCACCCGGTTAAGTTCGAGGTGTCGCCGTTTTCCCTGCATGTAAACATTGGCCAGCCTTACACCAAAATGGCGGTCAAGCTGGATCAGCTACACTTCGAAGAAGCCACGATGACGTTCGACAAAATTCCGGTGGTCAATGTAGCTGGCGGTAGCGACAGCAACCTGTTCTGGAAGATCGCACTCAAGCCCGAAGACGCCGCAGACCTGAAAGCGTTGATTGCCGAAATCCTTGAAGCGGCCAAGAGCTTGTAACAGACCCCGCCCGGTACGCCGGGCATTCAAGGAAAATCCGCAGCAAAAAAGGCCACCCGAAGGTGGCCTTGAAGTCATGCAGCAATCAGTTGCCTGGCAAGTGCCATCTCCACTGAATCACCATCCTGGTTCAACGAGTCGAGACCTGAGTCTGGCACGTCTCCCGACGTGCTTTGAGCCACGGCGATCTTCTTGGCCATCAGTTGCAGACAGGTAATCTGCGAGCTGCCGGCATAGCCAAAGAAAACGACCCGCACAGGTTGCTTCTGCCCGATCCGCCAAGACCGTCGCGCCGCCTGCTGCAGGGTGTACACGTTGTAACCCGTCTGCAGGAACGCAATGGTCGGAAAGTCGAGCAGATCCAGCCCGGTCTTTACCAGCTCCGGGTTGGTGATCAGCACGTCGATACCGCGATCGACCTGGTCGAGGATCCAGTCCTCTCGCCTGGCCGTATCCACGGAGGCTCGAAGAACCGCAACCTTCAAACCTGCCTGCTCTAACACACGTTTGAGCCTGCTGGTTGTGTCCCGTGTACCGGTGTAGACGGAGTAAGCCAGAACCTTACGGTTGTTGGCTTTCTCCGTCAGGCATAGGTCCAGAAGTGCCTGCTCCTTGGGCATCAGTTCCTCATCTCCGAAAATCGCCGGCACGAATGCCAGCGTGTCTCTGGAGCGAGGGTGCTTCACTACCTCTGGTCGAAAGCAGCAGTCCGGCCAGGCCAGCAGTACGTTGAGCACCACCCCCAAAAGTGTGG
The DNA here is from genome assembly GCF_028640915.1 of Pseudomonas sp. B3G-3. Taxonomy (NCBI): domain Bacteria; kingdom Pseudomonadati; phylum Pseudomonadota; class Gammaproteobacteria; order Pseudomonadales; family Pseudomonadaceae; genus Pseudomonas; species Pseudomonas sp. B3G-3. The sequence continues at coordinate 4,324 of NZ_JAQZAB010000116.1, forward strand.
TATCGCGGCGAGCTAGAGCCTGGCGCAACTCCGCAGTCAATGTTCCCGCAAGCTTCTGGTAGGCCGAGGCCTGGTCAGGTGCCATTGGTATGTCGATGAACTCTTCCTGGTAGTCGGGCAGAACGTTGCCACCGATGTCCTTGAGCTTGAGGAATACGGTGAACGGCAGCACGAAGCGGTGAATGCCTTTCGGGCCGAAGCCCGGGGCTTTCACTGTCCGTACCGAGAGCTTCTTGCCCTTAGCCGTTTTGTGCGAATCACCATCGCGTTCGGTGTAGATGTCTTTCAGGACCCCATGATCGCGCATGAAAGACATGGCCGCAGGGGCCATGCTGCCGCGCGCGTTGGGCCGGTAGCCGTCCTCGATCATGCGCTGGGTGAGGATGCGGAACAGGAGATAGAACAGGTCGTCGGCGTAGCCGCCCATCAGCGTTCCGGTCAGCAGCACGGTTTTCCGTGCCTTGGCCGCGAGAACGCCCATGGCCTGGCCCTGGGCCGAACCGCTGTTCTTGTATTCATGCCCCTCATCCACCACCAGCAGATCGAAGCATCCGTCTGGTAGGTAGCGTTTGATGAACTCGGTGGGTTGATAACCGCCTTCGCCAAGGCCGAATTCGAGGTTGGCCATCCCGCGTTCCATGCGTTTAGCCTGGCGGTCGTTGAAGATAAAGTTGCCCTTGGCGTCCATCAGATTGATGAACTCGGACACATTGTCCACCAGCATCGAGGCGAGAAAATCCTCTCCGAAGTCGTTCAACAGTCTTTCAGCGCGCACGGGGCCAATGGTCGGGATCCGACACATCGACTTGAGGATGGTCGTGCGGCGGCTGCCGCCTTCCGTCCTTCCAGGCCGCATTAGGGTCCATAAAGCTGCATCACAGTGAGAGCAGCGCCGGCGGCGTTCCTCCCGCTGAAACTCCTCGACGGTGATCAGGTTGCCTTCAAGGTCCTGCAGCACACGACCGCAGTCCGGGCAGCCAGCAAGTAAACGACCACCACCAGCACGTCGTTGCCAGCATGAGAGGCGCCAGTGGAAACCCATCCGCATCCGCACGCGGCCGAGGATGAAAAACTCCTGGCGTCCATCATAGGGTAACCCGATCTCGTCACGTAGCTTGAGCAGTTTGGCCAGCGAGTCTGGTCCGTTAAGTACCCAAACGCGAGCATCCGGGATCGTTTCGAGGATCTCGCGCCGCCACTTGTAAACCAAGTGCGGTGGCGAGATGACCATGGTTCGGCGGTAACCAGCAGAGTGCATCACTGCGGCGACGGCGATGGCCATCATGGTTTTGCCGGTGCCCATTTCTGCGTTGATGATGCCGGCCTGTTCATTGCGATCGAGCAGAAGCGCGGTGATCGCTTGAACCACGTCAGCCTGAGCCTGGAATGGCCTGCGATTGAGGTTGTCCATCACCAGTTGGCGAGCAGCATTGCTGTTGCCGGCGTAGACCGGGGGATTGGATTGGTTGAGAGAGTCCAGCAGCTCGTCACCAAACTCCTCAATGAAGTCGGTTAAGCCAATGGTCAGTGGGAAAGCAGATGCTGGGATAACAGCTTGCGAGAGGTCGTTCACGGTGTTTCTCCTGGACGGATGAAACAGGGCATGCACGACACCCGGTCGGGTATGGTGCATACCCTGCGGGTTGGTAGATGGTGCCGTTGTGGCAGTGGGTCAGTAGTCCTCAGGCAGCAGGACGGTGGTTACGCTGCGATCGGCTTCGGTGATGATCCAGAGCCTAGTTTCGTCGCCGGCTGAAATGTCGTAAGCGGAGAACAAACGATCGCCGCACTTTAGAGCCTGTTGGTTGGTCTGCTTGTCCTCGTCGCACAATTCCCCCCAGTCACCGGCCAAGTGGCGCCGAACGTATGGGGTAAGTTCTAGTGAACCGTTCTCCACCAGGTGATGGACGGCGTTGGTGCAAACAAGACGCCCCGGGGGAAACACGGGCACAGTTAGATGGGGGCCTGTTTCCACCGTTGGTGGTTCAGGTGGTGCCTCCTCCTCTGAGGTGGATGAACTTATGGTCAGAACGCGACCAAAGTTTGGTGAGCTGCTGGTCATCTCCCAGGCCCGAATAATGGGCACGAAGCGATCAGTCAGGATCCTCACTTCAGAAACGTTGCCGTCCTCGTCTTCAGTGAACTCGGTCTTGCGGACCTTATCTTTGTAAGTGTCGCCCTTTAGTACCAGCACACGTCCCGATCGTGAGGTCACGACTCCTGCTATCGCTCCAGCTGCCAGCGCGAGCGCTAGGTGCCAGCGAGATAGCTCCTTCACTGGAGGTCGAGGCTGAATGCCAGCCTGGCCAAAGTGCAGGGTGAAATCTGGCCATAGGCCTTTTAGACGTTGGATCTCCGCGCCGAACTGCTCCGGTTCAAGGGTGATTCTGTAGAAGTGCTCAAGCTCGTTCGTCGTCGGTACCACCGCGTAAGGCTCCCATGGCCATGTGGCTGGAAGTTCCTCTGCGACTTCTTGTCCGGCCCCGATCGCCTGCAGGCGATCACGCACTTGGGTGACCTCATGAGGTTTGGCCAGGTCCTGCCGGCGAACGCGAATCCCGAAAATGACGACCTGCTTGAAGGTCGGGTCAGCCGCCGCGTAGATGCGCAGATCGGTGAAGTGGTTGCATAACCACCCGCTCAGCTCATCGTCCAGGACGTAGTGTGGAACGATCAGAACCAGAACCCCGCCGTACTGCAGTAGGGGTAAGGATCGTTGGTAAAAAAGCTTTTCCAGGCGCCGCCGACCGTTGCCTTGATACTGCGAGGCGCCGGAATGATCTGCGACAAGATCGCCATACGGTGGGTTGAGCCAGAGAAGGCCGAAGGATTGGCGGCTGATCATGGTATCCATGAGGTCGCTGTGTAGTACCCGATCGAGCAGGGTACGTGCGTGCTCTGCGCGCTGTTGGTCATATTCGACTGCGAGTGCGTCGACCTGGTCTCGACCAAGTGCATGTGCTGCTTCCGCGATTGCAACGCCTTCGCCGGCACAGGGATCGAAGATCCGCATTCTGCCTGTCGTAGAGGGGATGAGAGCCTGTAGCGAACGCTCCAGGGTGATTTCATCTGTGGGGTAGTAACCGTTGCGGGCAAAGTTGCGCGCCAGGCGCGGGAACATAAGAGCCATGAAGCCTCCTGGGTATGTGTGCTGTGTTGACGCGAGGTTTGTTGAAGAGGCTCAGGGAGTGGCCTGAGTTGTGGTGTTGAGGCGTCCTTGGCGAATGAGGTCGCCTAGGGTGGGTTCCAGAACATCGAGCTGCAGATTGAGTCGCCAGGCGTTGATCGCGCCCAGCGCCCCGGGGAGGGGTTGCAGCATTTGGTGTTGTACGAGTACCTCCAGCACAGGCTCTCGCCAGTGCTGCAGGAGTGGTAAAGGACAGGTCTCTGTGATGAGTGGCCAAAGCGCGTGATGAGGGTCTGCATCCTGCTCGAGGAGGGCATAAGCGAAGTGATTGGCGCGATCCGGATGAGTGCAGCGTTTGTCGAAAAGCCACAGATGAAGCAGGCTGCCGAATAACGTTCCGCGGAACTGGCGGGTGGTGCGCTTCTCCAGCTGGTCAGCATTGGGGAATACCGGAATGCTGCGGCCGTCCTGGATAATGTGGAACTGATCAAGACCGTTCTCGGCAGAACCAAGGGTTAGCCTGGCCAGGAACTCCTGCAGGGCTGTGTCGCGCGCCCAAGCCGATAAGAAGACTAGATTGCGCGTCTCATCGCATACACAGGCGTCGACGTATAGGTCTGGGCACTCTTCGATCTGAAAGAGCTGGGTGGGGCTGAGCATATGTACCTCCTGAAAGGAGGGGAACCCGCCCCGAGAGGCGGTGAAGCCCCTCGGGGTGTGGTCTGCTACTGGTTGTTGAATCTAGGGACGACGTGAGCCTGATTTGGAGCTTTTAGCCCGTGGATCAAAGGCAACAGCGTTTTCCAGGAATAGAGGGCTCTTTCCGATCAAGAAGATCTGGCCCATGTACCGAGGGCGCAAAGCCACGGCCGCGTCAGCTTGTTCTGCTGTCAGGCCGAGTTCGTCTATGAAGAAATCCCTCATTTCCTCGTTGCCAGACACCTCATTGTTGCTGAGCTGATCGTCAACGTTGGCCAGGGTTTCTGGAGTCAGGTTTTGGAAGATGGGACGCATGTGAAGCTCCTACTGAGACGAGGAGCGCCCATGAGGGAGCCCCTCAAGGGTGGGTGAAATTGGAGCGGCTGGTTAGGCCTGGTGCGCTTCGCGCAGTTTGTTACGCCAGTCGTTGTTTACTCCATCTGGCGCCATTTCCAAGAACGAAAGAGGGCAGCCGTAATACAGAGGCCCAGTTTCTTCGCTCAATGGTTTGTGTCCCCAGTCACCCTCGTACTGATCGATGAGGTCAAGCTGGATAAAGGTGTAGGTGTCGCCAACTGCGTTGTCCTTGACGATGCCTTTGATCTTTAAAGTTAGTCGCACCACTGTCCAAAGCTCATTGCCGACGAGCGTATGTGCGATGACCTCGCGATCACGACTGAACGTGCTATCTGGGGCCAACAACTGATGCAGGAGATCTGCTTGAGTTGGGTGAGAGTAAGACCATCCCATATGTGGACTCCACTAGTTATCTAGGGCCTAACAAGAAGACCCTGTGAGGTTGTGTGCTTGGTCGGGTCAAGCTGGTTGCTTGAGCGAGGAGAGCCTCCAGACCTGAAGTTTGAAGTCGAGCTCGTAGCCGAGTTCGCCGAGTCGGACGCATTGCTGACGCAACCTTTGGCGTTCCACTGTCGTGTCCAGTCGTACCGAGGGGCCGATAGGCCAAATGGTCCCGAAGAGTTGTTTATCTGCGTCCTGAGAGGTAATCGGCGCCAGCGTCGGTAATGTCTCCATACCGAAAGGCGCGTCATCATCAGCTTGGGTGGAAGGTCTCGATTTATGCCGATTAGGTTTGTGAGCTGTGTCAGGTGTCGACGTGCTTGAAGGTTCTTCGTCGATAGGGTCAAGCTCGGTGTTCGACAACCTATCGGCCTCTTCGGCGCTGAGATTGGCCACGTCGTCCAGCGTCATGCTGTCCAATTTGGCCCGGATCTCAACAACGAGTCGTCCACCGGTGGTGTAGTACGACGGGCGTATCTCGGTGATGACAAAATCACCGCGGTACTTCCCCTCGTTGTACTGATCGAGAAGCGCGTCCTTGATGACGAATTCGCCGATCGAGGTCGATAGCCGCCCTACATTGAAGTCGCCATTGCGACCATTGATTGTGCGTATGGTCAGCTGGCCGGGGAGATTGATCATGGTGTGCTCCAGACAGCATCGAGCATTGACCAGGAGGGGCTTGCTCGCTGGATGAAAAAAAGCCCGACAATGTCGGGCTTGGAGGGCTGAGTTGCCAGTCTGAACTACCGGCAGTGGGTGGGGGATTCATCTCTGAGTGAGATGCACAGGTACGATGTACCAGGTGCTGACTCAATGCGATGAAGTCTTAGGTCCAGCCAAATTCGTTCTGTCCGTTCACCTGCAGGAGGCAAAAGGAACAGGCTGAAGTTGATCTGCAGTTCATTCGGGTGAAAGTGCAGTTCTCTATACGCCTCGAGGACGACATCGCCCAAACGGTTCCCGATCTCTGCTGCGTCTTGTGGGGCTTCGACATGTACGGCTGCTTGCCAAGCCCGAGGCGTTAAGACCACAGGCAATTTCCGCAGGGCGGCCGGAACATGGTCAATGGTGATAGTCATCTTTGTTCTCCAGGTGAGGAAAACCACCTGGCCCGTCTGGGAGGTAGTTTCCCAGGGACGGTGTGAAGTTCGGTTGTTAATTCAAACACTCAGCGGGGCGTTGCCTGAGTGGCTTTAGTCATGCTCAGGGCATGGTTCGTCTGAATAAGTACAGTGCGGACACCGCTCTATTTCTTCGTCGATTTGTTCGCCTTTCCAACCCTGCTGCCAACCATTTTTTAGCAATGGTTGAGATGCAAGGAGAGCTGGGGGGGGTGCGTATGGAACACGGTCTCGGTATGCAGTTCTGCCGCAGACGCCTGCGTCAAAAAACGACCATAACAGTCTGTCTTCATCCTCAAGCAATTTGGCTTTCTCGAACTCAGCCCGAACTCGTAGCTCTTCTAGCAAAACCTCATGCAGCCTTTGTGCGAGTGCTGATGCGTTTAAAGTTTTAGACCGCGAAGGTTGTAGCAACATGGTGAGTCTCCAGGTTAGGAAATCACCGGGCCCTTGAGGGTGGTGTTCCCTAGGGTAGTTTGTAGTTTTTGAGGATTAATGCAGACCCATAATGGGCTTCGCCCATTTAGGCCTCGATCATCGTAGGTTCAAGTTTCTTGACCAGGAGATCTACTGCAAGGACAGACAAAGACACAGCGCTCAGAGTGATCAGTACGACATCACTGAGTAACACCCCAGCAACAAGTCCTAGCATGACCAGCAAAAACAGAATCTTCATATCGAGTCCTGCCTTAGGTAATGGAAGGCACCCCGAAGGGCGCCTTGATTTCAGTTATGCAGACTGGCGCAGATCATCGTCAGTCTGTTGTGGGGCATCAGCATCGCGTTCCTGGTTTCCCTGGGGCTCTGCAGTGTCTTTAGGCTTGGCCTCGTAGACCATTTCACCGTCCACCTTGATCCAGCCGATGAAAAGAAGACGACCCTTGAGACTTGCTCCAGGCTGTCCTTTTTTATCGCCTTTCTCGTAGATGAAGGCATCGGACCAGATGTCGCCGATACGAAAGCTCACGAGGACCTTTTTCGCAGCTGAGACAGCATCCTGGCACCGGCGAATCAGCTTTTCAGCCTCGGCGCCGACGACATTGCAGTCGATGTAGGAGTATTCAACATCGGTAGAGGAGCCGTGCAGTGCAGCAATGGTTACAGCCCAGAAGGGTTTGCCTTTGCGAACTGAGACTTCCCGGATACGGTTGAGATAACCAATGCCGGTGGTGTGCAGGTCGAAGAATTTAGCTTCGTTGGCTTGAGTAGTGCTCATGGTGATTCTCCAATTTCGAAAAAGCAGAAAGCGGAGAAACACTTCGCCCTGGAGGGGAAAGTATTCCCCGCGAGGGTTGGTAGAGCAAAGGGCAGTGTTTAGTGCAGGAACTTCATGGCAGCGATCAGCACGCCAACGGCAGCTGACAACATGACGCCCATGCGAATGGTGAGTTTGACCTCAAGCTGAGAGATTTCAGTTTTCAATTCAGCAGTGAGGTCGGTACGAAGAGCAGTTACGTCAGCCTTGGTTGCGAGTAGCGAGTGCATGTCGGTCTCCAGGGCATCAATTACTGCATTAGCTTTCTGTTCCGGTACGTTAATCGAGATCAACGCCTGGTACAGAGCCAGTTCGGTTTTCATCAGACCTCCAAAATTAAGAGAGGCCTGCCCAGACGGGAAAGGCCCGTCGTGGGTGGGGAGTATGTGCTTCCATCGACAATGTCGACCGATCGCGCTACCGGAAGCTTGGCGATCTAGGGGGGACCAATGCGGAGTTCGCATCGCAGTCTTGAAGATCATGACTGCCTGGGCATGTTGCTGACGACGTCAGCGATACACGAGGTCTAGCATGAAAATGACAAAGAAAAATGTCAAGCCTCTCGTGGGAGAAAGCTTCCCCAGAGGGAAGCTTCCCAACTGGGGTGAGTGAGGTTGGCTCAGCAGATCGCGTTGGCATCGACCGGACAGATGAGGTCGTTGAGTGACCCAAGCCGTGGCGATGCAGCTACGAGTTCTACTGGTTTTTTGGCACGGCTGCGGCGCTTGCGTGCCGGTTGGACTATCGCTCGGGTGTTCTCGCCATACCAGTGATTGAGATCTACGCCTTTGGCACGGACCATTGCTGGTATATGGCTCATGTCATCCACCACTTTGGGCGAGAGACATGGACCAGGGAATGAAGCGTGAGCATTTGCCGAGGGTGCTTTTACTTCCTGGGTTGAAGGCTTTCTGATTGCACGCATAAATTCTCGTGCAGCAGTGCCGAGGGTATAACCGATTTGGAAGCTGAGATTGGACATGGTGTTTCTCCTGCAGGTTGAGGTGCGGAAAAAACACTGTCCCTGACGGGGAAGTGATTCCCCGCGAGGTGAGTAACTTGAAGTGCTTCCATCGACTATGTCGACTGATCGCTCCACCGGAAGCTTGGCGATCTTGGGAGTTGATCAATGCAGAGTTCGCATCGCAGCCTTTAAGATCATGGCTGCCTGGGCATGATGCTGACGACGTCAGCAAAACACGTCCATATCATCGAAGGGAGATCTAAAAGAGTCAAGTCATCTAGAGGGTCAGACGTCCTACCGCCGAAACAGCGGGCAGCTCTCGGTGAAACGCCGATTACACCGACAGCTGACCGAGGGCTGTCCCCTGAGGCTTCCATACATTGCCGCTGTACAGCGACAGGACGAACGCCTGAAGGCTCAGGGCCGCTGAATTGTCTGCACTATCGGATAGTTGCCCCTCATGAGGGGCTTTCAAGCAATAAGTTGCCAAGCCAACCTTTCCGAAATTATATGCTTTTTGAAGGCTTTTTATATGAGGAAAAGATCTTTGTTGTATTTGCTGGTTCAGCTATTTTTTAATCGTAAGTCTATCGCTATGGTGAGTATTATGAAGAACTTAATTTTTGCGATGGTTGCCGTGATAATTGTATTTCCCGCTTTTGCTTCAGAGAATAATGTGACGGATTATTCGATATTTAAACGACCAGATACTACTCTGCCATTCAATGCCATTAAATTAGGATCAAGTGATGCGTGTGGTGTTGGCACAGATAAAAAGACACAAATGAAGTGTCAGCCTTGCAGTAGCGGTTTTCACAACGTAAAGGCGATAGTAGAGTGCACCCAGGCACTTGACCCCAGTGGGAAACCCTGTGGGACGATACTTTGCGAACAATGTCTGTGCGCTCCAAACTAAGAGACCAGGCAGACACAAAGATTTCATTCACGGTTACATATGCCGGGCGCCGGCTTTTAGACGGCGCTGGCTTAATCGAAATCTTATCTATTGATTGAGATTTTTGATTATATTACTGTCAATCCGTGCTTCCCTTGCCTGTTGTATTCTTCCCTGCAAATACTAGAATCGTGAACAGTAACATCGAACACAATATGAAAGTGTCAGCTTCTTCATCAGCCATTCCTTAGAATAAATAATCGTTTGCCTGCCACCAGCATTGCCGGCGTATTTTCGGAAAAAATAATAGGGACAGCTTCATGGATTTGCGGCGCTGCCGGCATTTCAAAAAATGGTGCTGACAAGAGGAGTCGAAGAGGGGCAGGAGGAGCCACCGAGGGGAAGTAGGTGAGTAATTCCCCTCGGCTAAAGTTGAAATTGCATGTGAGAGTTATGCCACCTGTGCAAGATTTTGAAGCGTCATTGATCCCTGGGCAGTGATCTGGACGTCTCATTCCTTCCACCTGGCCGATTATCGTGGCTGAGGCCAGCAAACATAAGGCACGCATCCGCGCACAAAAGGAGCCCTGCGTTTCGCCGGCGGGCCACCGGCAGAGAAAAGCAGCTACCAATGGGTAGCCTGATAGTCCTTCACAAGACCATCAGGCTACCCATTGTGTGAGCTTTAAAAAGGATGGGCCACAACACCAGTGTGGCCCTTTGATTACTGTGCTTCGAACCTCAAGAGAACCCTTTGTGCCTATGAACTCGCGATTCACGAGTTGACGGCTGCGTGTCTTGCTTTGAACAGGGAGACACAGGGAGCATCCTCAACCAGGTCCGCACGCCCTTCCCGGAGCTATGCGTGCTTTGGGGGTGGTGATGGAGAAAACTGCATCACCGGGCGCTACTGATGACCGCCAGTAGCCAGCGAGGTGGAACCGTTTAATAGGTACATTGTGGCACAACGCGTATACCGCTGCTACACGGCGTCCTGCGGACCTGGAGGGTTAGCGGTAAGCGACGGCCGAGCCTTCCGGCACAGGAGAGGGGATAGATATGTTCGTGACACCTTGGTTTGGAGTCACCAACCTACCATTTTTGGCGAACCCAACGGCGACTGAAGCCCCTGAGAGTACTGATAGCTCGTTCACCAGCCCGGCAGCCGGTGAGGGGTAGTACGTGTAACTGATGCCGGCACTCACGTATCCACTAACTCCTTGCATTCGCACGTACCAGTTGGGAAGGGACAAAGCGCTGTCCGGTACGGGGCCGGTGATGTTGGAGTGAGTTTGGGCGTACTCCGAGAGGGCGTTGCGGTAAACCATCAAGTTGCTGGCAATGGCCGACAAGTCTGCCGCTCTTGAGGTGGTTTCCTCGTCGTGAGCCAGTTCGCTGAGAGTACCAACGGCGATACCCACAAGTACTAAAACCAACCAGTAGAGGGTCATTTTTAGTAAAGCCTTCTGCAGTTCACAATTTTCCAATCCTCCATCGGTGCGGTGATCCCGGTCATGACATACCCGTCCGGGCAGTTAATCGGCACCCAACCTTGGCCAGGTCTATTCGTTTGCGTCCACAACTCGCCCAATTGAACCGAGCTGCTCTTCCAGACACCGTCCTGGCAGGATAGCGTGAGGCCAGAAGGGTCCTTTGCGATAAGTCGGTTGTCGCTGCACCCGGTATCTTTAGTGGCGACTCCTCCGATGGAAATGAACTCATTGGTTGAGATCCGGCCGGTGGCAGTCATATTTCCGAACGCTACAACTTGGCCGCCGACCAGGGTGCCACCTGTGGCTAGGCCTTTGTCGTTGTAGATCCTCACCCAGTCCGGGTCAGCCTGGTAGATCCCTCCACCCCATTTTTCACTATACCAACCAGTATCTCCGCGGGTCCTGAACCATCCTCCGGTATAGGTTTCCCCCTTGATATCAGCGATCGCACCGTTAAGCGTCCCGGAAGCGGTGACATCGCGGGCTGTCACATCAGCACTGGTGGCAACGTTACCTGAGGCTGTGATTGCGCCGGCGTTATTGATGTTGTTCCCACCCATGTTAAGGGCGGTGTTCATTGTGTTTAGCTCAGGTTGGCCGGGGACTGCGTTTCGGTACAGGTAGTCATTCGCCAAGGCGCCGTCCATCAAGAACAGTGCGCTTGCGGTATGACCTGCACCAGGACTAATCGCAAAATTGCTCAAAGCTACCTGCCAACCTCCTCGCACACCTTGGATGACGCTGGGATTGGTCGAGGAGATAAAGCCACCAGGTCCCCCCAGGTTCTCTGCAATTGTTCGAATACCGAGCTCCGGAATTGCTTGACCGCCAGTGGTGACCACAATGGCCTCGAGTTGATTAGGATTAGGCTTGCGCGCCAGGCCAATGATCGCTTGTCCAAATCCATTGGTATCGGCGAAGCCGGACGGCAAGTAGTTGGTGTTTCTGAGCATCGCCACCGTGATCTGAACTGGTGCGGTGGCAGTCGCGCTTGCCAGAACAGTGCTGTAGTTATCCTTCAGGTACTTCCCCAGGGCCTCGGCGACTGTTCTCTGTTTGTCGGCGGCGATCCTGTAATCCTGGTTGTCCATCTGGCGGATCATCCAGACTGATGCCAGGGATATGAGTATTGTCAGAACCAGGAGCGTCATCGCTGCATCAATACTCAGCAGCCCGGCCTGTTTGTGTTTACTGGTCATTCCAGAGGCTCCTGGAGGATTGATTGGCGATGTCTTGCTCGAGCAGCTGGAGCTGTCCTATGCGGATCTTTTCCCTGATGCCAGGAGCATCGGATCCTGTAAGCGACAGGCATTGAAGTTTCAGGCGTTTAACACCCTTGGCGTCAGGCTGCAGTGTTTGGTGAATCACTGCGATCAGCCCCTGTGCAAGTAGGCGTATGGCGTTCGATACCTTGGGCTCCGCAAGTGATGCCAGCCGTTCGATTCCTTGCGTCACGCTTCCCGCATGGCCCGTACAAATGATGAAGTGTCCATTGATCGAAGCCTGGACTACCTGAACGGCTGTAGGGGTATCACGCACTTCCCCTACCATCAGAATCTCCGCACGAGTTCGAAGTGCCCGAATCAACGCCTCTTCGTATCCTCCCTGACGCCTAGACACAGGCACTTGAATGCAGCGGCCTGGTCCATGTTCTCCGTGCAGTAGAGGTTCTGGAGGGTCCTCTACGGTGAAAGCCATACCTCCCAGTTCCTTAAGCCGCGCAACCAACATAGAGGCGGCACTTGAGGTCTTCCCTGATCCCATTTCTCCACAAATGAAGATCAATCCACGGAGCGTTGGGCTGAACAGGCTCTGATGGAGATCATCGGGTAGGCCGAGGTCTTCCAGCGGGAGGATCTGAACGGCTGATTTGCTAAGCACGAACAATGATTGCGCGTGAAGGTCTTGCAACTGGGTGACTCGGTAGACCGCCCCATCAAGGATTAGCGAAAACTCGGGCTCTTGGGTCTTATTGAAGTGCTCTTGGCATCGCTCCCGTAGTTGCTGAATTTCAGCACTCCAGTTCTGGGGCGCAGGAACACGAGTGGGCTGCCCAGGCAGCCCCTTCACGTCTGCGAAACCGTCTCCGAGGTAGAGGTCGACGAAGTTGGCTTCGGAGATTGCGCTCACACTGAGCTCCTTCAGTATGTGGTCCAGGCGATTGTGTTCGAGTCACTCGAGCAACTGGTGGAGGCTGCTGTGGCCAAGATTTCACCGGTTGTCGCAGAGCCGCCGTTGATAGTGGTAGTGGTTTGCTTGTCCTTGGCTACTTTGGTTGCCAGGGTGATGCAGCCACTCTTAGGGACGTTAGCTTCGGTGATGGTGAAGGTCATACCGTTGCTGGCCACAGTCACCGCGCCGTTCCACTGGTTGACCAGGTTGGTACCGGAAATGCCCATGGAGCCAGTACCTTCGATATTGATGAGCGAGGGCACGAGGTTCTGACCGGAGGTTCCATAACCGGTGGATCCCTTGAGCTTTTTGGTGTTAGCGATCAGCGAGCTGATGTTGCTTTGCTCGATAGTGACGTCGGAGTTGCCGATCATCCTCCAGCTCATCCAGAGGATGAACCCGAGAGCTACAGCGATCAGCATCATCCAGAAGACACCGTCGATCGATAGGAAGCCGCGTTGCTTATGTGCTGCATGAATTGCCATGCCAATACCCCTTTGATTACTGATTTAAAGCTAGTGGAGCCCATCACGCTGCTGGATCTGGGCGCTTCCGATGACGGTCAAAACTTTCAGCGCGTCGATATGTACCAACTGCCGAGAATCCAAAGTGCCAATGTGATCAGCAGCAGCCAGACGACGACGTCAATCGCGGTGGAGCCTCGTTGCTTTTGTTTTGTATGAACGGCCATGCCTAGTGCCCTTTGGAAACTGTTTAAAAACTGGTGGAGTCCATAACGCTGCCGGCCATCTGGAAGATCCCGATGACCACGAGGATCATGAGAACGCCCATGCAGACAGAGGACATTGCAATCAGGAATTTGGAGGTCGCGTCGACGCGCAGGAGCGTCTGCTCTAGCCAGCGATTGGCAAAGCGTTCCATTGATTCAGCGAACCCCTTGCGGGTCGCCAGAACCTCCAAGTAGTGGATGGCCATCGCATCAGGGAACTGATGGCCGGCAAGTTTGAGCGCCTCGCCAAAGTTCTTGCCAGAACTCACCCCGTAATGGATTGCATCGAGCCGTTCACGCAGCCACGGGGGGGCACTTCTGTTGAGGATGGACAGAGCATCCAGCTGATTGATCCCTGTGCGTAGCATGACCGACATGTTCAATAGAAAGATCGAGCCGTGAAGCACCTTGTAAAGCGACCAAGGAGGGAACGATTCCAGTCGCAGACGCGCGAGTTGCAGGATCCTGCTGACTTGGACCTGCCATGCTGGGCTATCAGGTTTGATTTTGAGACCGCAGAAGATCGGTAGTGTGAAGACTGCTGTGAGGATCAGCGTCAGCAAGGCAATCACAATCGCGACCCCATAGCTGCTGACAATGCTTGAGATGTGGTAAAGCAGTGCCGGAATCCCTGTCCAGCTCTCTGGATCAGAGCGCCGTGACATTGATGGGACCATCCAAAACGCGATGACGTACAGAAGCGCCCACATGAGGCTCCAGGTGAGCGATGGCAGTGCGACTACCGAGCGGACCAGTCGCGCAATGCGCTGACGGATCTCAATGATGCGTACACAATCGCGGAAAGCCTGGACCAGGTTGCCTGTTTCTTCACCGGTCTCGATCAGAGATGCTTCGTCATAGGGAACGCGAGATCTGCAGGAGTGCGCCAGGGACTTGCCCCCACGTACTGTCATGGCGATTTCAGCGCAGATGATGGAGACTGGGTGTAATTCCTTGCCGTCATTGCTGAAGGCTTTCTCGACCGTTTCGAGGGCCACCTCGATTGGAATCCCGTCCTCTAGCACCCCCATGAGGCTTTCGTAAAACTGGATGCGTTCCTTCTTTCCGAATTGCTTCGCATAGAAGCTCTCTACCCAGCCGCGGGCTGCTTCTTTCAGCCCCGCACGGAAGTCATGGAAGGCGTCAAGCATGGGAAAGCTCAACCAGCTGGCGGTCGAAGTCGAGGGGGCCTACGATCGTTTCGGCATGTCGCGGATCAATGAGTCCGGATTCGATCTTGATGATTGCGTGGGCGATCTTTGTGATACCCCCCATCTCTTTGACCCAATACCTTCTCGCAGCGCTTGCTCCACCCTTCGTGAACTCATTCATGAACTGCAGATTGGTGAGCAGCACTTCGGCTACTGCACTCCGATCGATGACGCCCAGGTTCTTGCAGCAAGAGCACCCCTCGCCGCGAAGGTTGACCTGGTCAATAATTTTCAGGTGTTCGAGCCGTGAGCGAAGGCCTTGGCTCACTGAGTCGAGATTTTGATGCAGAGGGATGCAACAAGATGGGCACAGTACCGGTAGGAGTGACTGATTGATGATTCCAGTGGTGAGTGCCGGGTCCATGACCAGATATTCTGGAACGCCCATGTCGATCAATCGCTGGATAGATGCGACAGCATTATTGGTATGCAGGGTGGACCAGACTTGGTGGCCAGTCATACCGCCGCTGTACGCTGCCTGGGCAGACTCAAAGTCGCGCAGCTCGCCATACATGAGAATGTCCGGGTCCAAACGAACCGAGCTTTTGATGCCTGCGTTCCAAGTCTCTCCAGCACCTAGGGGGGACTGATTGGCTTTTAGTGGGTACTCGGGTGGATCCTCGAGGGTCAGAATATGCCGCGTGCCCTGAGTCTCGTCGTACAGCAGATTCAAGTTGACCTGCAGTGACTTGGATTTACCGGAGCCCGTCGGGCCAGTGATCAAGTTCACTCCATAGGGCAAGCTTCTTAGGCGCGCGAACTGCTCAATCTGCTCTGGCAATAAGCCCAGGTCACTGAACGTCATCTTCGACTCATCATCGTAGAGAAGACGCATGACCATAAGGGGGCCATCTACGAGAGGTCGAGTGGCCACCCGAGCCCCAAACAGGCCCAGCTGCTGTACGAATTCCCGCCCTACGCGGGCGTCCTGAGAAATGAGCGGTTGGTAGTGGTCCTTGGTTACGTCGCACATGCTGTTGTACAGCGCTGAGCAGAGTTCCAAACCAACCTGACTCTTTTCCTGACGCGCCTCCCAAAGCAGCCCGTGTATGCGATAGAAGATCTTGGTGATGTCGTGACCGACAACGACGTGGACGTCGCTCGCGCTTCGGCGATGAGCGTCTCCCAGGATGTGAAGTGCATGTGCCTGGCGATCAGTTTCGACTTGAGCTGAGCCAACCCCTGCCTGTTTCGAGGCCTGGTAGAGGGCTTTGATATCCGTCATCGAGCACGTTGAGACCTTGTAGTCGACCCCTGCGTGATCGAGTTGATCCATGAACGCCATGACGTAGGGATCGGTCTGATGTTGTGCAGAAACATGCAAAGTTCTGTCTTCGGTCAGAGCACAAAAGAGCCGTAGTTCGGGCTTGATCTCGAACTCTCCTCCTGGAGCGGTCAAGACACTGAGCGTCGGGGAAAATAGCGCCGAAGTTGCGGAGTCGGCTGGGAGGATGTCGGCTCCGTTTGGTGCGGCAGTCAGTATGGTCATAATTGGCTTTCTCAGGGGCGAGTGGGGATCAGGCCGGGCAAACCTGCAGAAGGCTGAGGCATGGCCGGTGACTGGTGGTTCGCCATTGGTGGCGCCTGATTGGAGAAGCCCAGCGGGAAACGCTTGTTTTTGCGTTCCAGGGTGACCCCGTCCAAAGTGATCTGCACTACTCGAAAACCATCTGGTAAATCACTGCCAGTGGCAGCGTCGATTTCAATACCGCTGCTGTAGAGCAGGGTGGCCTGCAGTTTTCGAGCAGAGCCGGTAACCTCCTTGATCACAGGTAGTACCAACTGGTTCGAAGTACTGGTTTGGGGGGGCATGTATTGCATGAGTTGGGCTTGAGGTAAGGTTCCGCCCAACCCACTACTGGTGGGCTGTACGGCTATCGTCTGGTTCCCCTGAGTAATTTGTTGTTCAGCCTTAGCGCGCTCGGCTTTGGCCTTTAAGAGGATCGTTTCGCTCTGCACTTTCCCCAGCTCACCAACGCTGATGCCGGCGAGCTCTGATGAGGACGCAAATGCATTCGAGGCGATCGCCGCGATACAAAAGAACCACACGAATCTATTTCGCATACAAATCACCTGTCACTTTCCACTTGAGCTGATTGGCCATAAATTCGGTTTTGATTTCACGTAGCCTCAGCCCCTGGACTGGAGCGTCCTTGAATGAGTCATACGGAAGCAGGTCAGTGGTGTACGTCAGTTCAAACAGCTTCCACTGCGGCGGTGGAGGGGGAGGTGGGGCCGGTTGACCTGGTAGCGCCGGTTCTTGTGGCACAACAAGAGGCACTTCAACGAGTGTCGGTGTCTGGGAAAAGTTGTGCAGCCACGAGAAGATGCTCGTCTGAGCCTCGGTTGCGGCTGGTAATGCTTCATCGCCGGCGACCGGGAGTGAAATTTCACAGCGCAACGTGGCCGAGTTACCTTGTTCATAAAAGGCTGGGCGATCAGTGCAGATACCGTCCGTAGCAGCCATGAGTTCAGCTGCGGTGCTGTTACCTATGCGTTTGTAGGACGCGAGAACCTGGGAACCGTCGCACTGGGAGTCAATGAAGGCCCAGCCGCGGATGTCCAGCGGCCACTGATACATGACCTTGCTGCAGCCAACAATGAAGGTTTCAACGGATGGCCTCTTGGCCCAGGGATGCTCCAGGGCTTGAAGCGGCTGAGCTCTACCACTTTCTGACTGCATCTTTGCAAGGTCTTCAAGCCGCTTCTGCTCTGCTGCCAAGCGCCTCTCGAGCTCCACCTGTTTCTGATGGGCGTTCCACTGTGACCAGCCTATGAAGGAGCCAGTAACGATGATCCCGGCAACCGCTAACTGTGCCAGCTCAGCTCGAGATAAGCCGAAAACGAGGTGGCGAAGTCGATACTCACGTTTGAGTCTCGAAGGCTGGAGCAGCTCGTAAACGTCGAGAGGTTTGCCACCCATTTCGAACTCGGGAGGCAGATACCACTCCTCGAACTCGATACCACGGCTGCGCTGTTGTGCAACACGACGCCGGATGTCTGCTTCTGTTCCGATCACGTCACAGCCGGGAATGATGCCACCCTCATGGACTGCAACTACTGCGTATCGATCCTCGTCTTGGGAGACACGCCATGCTGCAATCCAGGATTCACCTAGCTGACCTGCTAACGTTGAGGCCAGAGAGTACATCCCCTTAGTCACACCATCAGTCCGAGCAACAAAGCCCGCCTGGATTCTGCGTGGGGTGCGCCGAATCGTGACGATATCGAGTTTATTGGCCTTCCCGAATTGGCGAGCTTCCTTCATGTGGCCTGTTACGCTGCCCAGTGGGTGCCAGCGTAAGCCGGTAACGAATGCTCGGCCTCGGTGATGCAGTATTTGCACACGAGACGCGCGTGGGGACTGAGCTTCGATGCTCATTGCCTATCCCTCAGAAAGACCCGCAGGCGCGCAGTGGCGGCCTGCAGGTGTTGTAAATCTGGTTGGCGGCGATGCTCGTCGCGCCAAAGAGGTTTTGCGGGATTGGCTGCATGCTGCTTAAAGTGTCTGGGAGCACTATTGGCGTCACCAGCACCACTAGTGCGCTGTGAACGGTCGATCGAGTGCGTCCACCTCCAAGGCCGAAGAAGTTGGCACTTCCTACACCGCTCTTGTTGGCGTTGTCGCTGTTCTCATCGAAACCGGTAATGATCAGGGTTTCTCCGCTGCGCAGGCGCACTTTGGGAGCGGCGTTCTTTGTGTCGTAGTCGGTGACCTGCACCTTTGCATCGTTACTTTCGAAGTCCTTGAAGTTAGGGTTGCTGCTGATGCTGAGGGTGATCATTAACAGCATGTTTTCTTTATCCAGGAGCTTCGGCAGCAGCATCATGTTGAAGCCACTGGTAATGGTTGCGGGCGTCAGCGACGTGCTCGAACCTACAGATGCTGTAGTGGTTGTAGAGCTGGAGGCGATATAACTCTGTACTCTCCCGATCTGGATAGGTGCCGGCTGAAGGTTCAGAGTGGTGACCGAAGGTGAGCGTACTTCCGAGACACGCCCCTGTTCGGAGAGAGCTTGAAGTACAGCTTTCGAGCCCGCCCAGGGAGAGCTGGAGGTATCGAGAATGCTGCCAGTTGCTGAGATCGCGTCGGTGCTGATGCCAGCGACGGTGTTACTCAGGCCGAAACCCCAGTTACCTGAGATCGACTTGTAGACAGCGGTCCAGTTGACCGTCGTCTGATCTGTGTCGGTGAAGTTGACCTCGTAGACCTTGACGTTGAACAGCACCTGGCGCGTGATACTGCGATTGGTATCTTTCAGAAAGGTGCCGATCCGGTTAAGCACTTCAGGGCGGTCGCTGACAGTGAGAGTGCCAGTGGTGCGCGAGAGGAACAGACGACCTGGGGGCTGCATGCTGAGCATGGCCTTGACGTTGTTCTCGATGTCGCTCATGAGTGAGCTTTTGTATATGGACTTCGTGCTTTGATTGCTGCCCGACTCGCCGGTAGCACCTGAAGTGGTCGATGTCCCTGAGTTACCGCTACCTGTCGAAGTGAGAAGACCCGACTTGACGGTACTTTCGATATCCAGCTCATCGCCGAATGACCACACGTCAAACGTCCGAGTGTCGAAATAGGTAATGCGAACGCCCTGCAGTTCCTGGTCGAAGTGCCAGGAAAGTCCGAGTCGCGAGGTTACCTGGTTGAGCAAGCCCGAAACCTTGCCCGAGAACTTGATGCCACTGATCAGGCCACTGGTGCCCAAGCCGAAATCGTAAGCTCCTGCTTCGCTCGGGATTGCGCCGAGTACCCCGCTCGGCATGAGGCCAGCCAGGCTGTCTGGGTTGGGAGCAGCGGGCATTGGTTGAGCGGTATTGCTGGAGATCTTGCTCGAAGAGAGGATACCGGGGTTGATTGCATCAGGAGACACAATCACCGGCAGGCCCGTTTTCTTGGTAATGACCTGGGCCACTTCCGTAATGGATACAGAACCAGCAGGCCTATATGCAATGTCTTGATCCAGGGAAAAAGGCAGTTCTCGCTTGGTCACGAGCGGCTCAGTGGATACCCATGGCTTGCTGCTGAATAGCACGGTATCGCGAGCTTGCTGATGCTGCTGATTTTGCAGGTACTTTGTGTACTGCCCAGCAGTTTGCCCTTGGAACTCAGACCGATCGAAGGCCTCGTTTACACGCTGCACGGAGCAACTGGTCAGCACCACTAATGCAAGAGGCGATAGGGCGTAGCGGATCCAGGGAGATACGATCATTTCTTCTTCCTCTCAGCAACGTGCAATACACGCTGTGCCCCGCTTTCACTTCCATCGACGACGAAGGAGCGAGGAGCATTGTCGTATAGGGGGAACAACTCCCGAATGGCATCCTGGAAGGAACCCTCAAAGCGAAGTGGAGCCTGAATTGGGTAGTCCAGATCACGCTGGCTCCAGATCAGTTGCCAGTTGGCCTTCTTGGCCCAGGCTTCGACGGTCTCCTGCAACGTTGATCCAGTTTCGGCAGTCCATACCTGGGGCAGCGGCCGCGGCGGTGGTGCTGCCACCGGTTTCGCCGCTACAAGCGGAGCCGGTGCGGCCGGAACAGAAGCAACTGGCTTGGAAACACTCGATGAGGGGCCGATAACTGGTTTGGCTGTACCTGGGGGGGGAGAAGCCAAGCTTGAGGCTTCCGGAACTGGAATAGAGCCATCCTTGGCAGGTGGTGCCACTGGGGGAAGCACTGTTTTAGCTGCATCAGGTGAAGGTGCTGCAGCGGAGATTGAAATGGGGGTGGGTGTCGGCACAGAGGCGACTAAGACGTTGCTCGAGGTGCTATCGACAGAGGATGGTTTCCTTTTGATGGAGGATGCTAGCAGTGGGCCAGAATTCGTTAGCGCTGGTCGTGGCGAATCAGGCAACTGATATCCAGGTCGAAGGACGTAGCAGATCTGACGGTTTACCTCATCGACTTTCACTTGCCAGGCGGGGCCTGCCAGAACCTGAAGGGTGTTACGCAATGTCATCGGGCCGAGCTTGTACTGCGCCGCCGGCAAGGGCCTGGTGTACAAGATGTTCACATGACCGGTATCTGCAGAGCACAGCGAGTAGCCAGAGCGGTCCATGACGTACTGCATCGCGTCACGAACATTCGGCTTCATGGTGGCAGGAATGTTGACGTCGATTATCTGAGCCATCAGGTCGCGCTGACCGGAGTCTGGCAGAGTGCTCACCAGGGTGTAGCGCCCATAGCGAACGACTGGCTCCTTCTCCGGAACTGCACCACCTGGGTACAAATCTGGTGAAAGCATGTCGGG
The DNA here is from genome assembly GCF_028640915.1 of Pseudomonas sp. B3G-3. Taxonomy (NCBI): domain Bacteria; kingdom Pseudomonadati; phylum Pseudomonadota; class Gammaproteobacteria; order Pseudomonadales; family Pseudomonadaceae; genus Pseudomonas; species Pseudomonas sp. B3G-3. Next base: position 25,039 of record NZ_JAQZAB010000116.1, read on the forward strand.
GTTGCGACTGCTATCGAACGCCGGTTTAGGAGCACTCGTCGTTTGGGTTGTGCAGCTTGCGAGGAACGCGAGCAGGGAGAATGTGGTGAAGTGCCTGATCATGTGCCAAGAGGCCCCCTTTAATGATGGGGCCACGTTGGCAGGCCAGTTGCCATGGTGCAGCAGGAAATACATTTCCCAGAGGGGGATTTATTTCATCGGATCAGCGCAAGTGGGGCTTTCAGGACAGTAGAGGGTTGAGTTCTTGCTTTTCGCACCCTTGATCATGCTAGTTCTTCGACTGCTCCGTGGTGCTTCTGTCGATGGCAGTTGGGGCACAGTGCAACGGAATTTTCCACTACGTCATCCCCATCGTGTGCGAGCTGGACTAAGTGGTGAACTTCCAGATAGGGCGATCCATCAGTGCGACGCATAAATGGCGCAGGCTCCTTACAGCTCTCGCATATACCCTGGGCTCGCTCGAGAACCTCAGCCACAACCCAGGGATTTCGGTTGAACTGTTTAACCATGCGCACAGTGACAGTGGGCTTCTTGGGCATCATCGCAAGTTGTTTTTTTCGCTCTCGGGGCCCGGCGTCGATGGCCTGTTGCACCTGTTTTTCGAAATCATCACTCGGGTGATCTACCTCTAGCGTGCTAGCGAGTCGCATCGAAAACTCTGCATACACCAGGCGAAGGCTTCTCTCCACTCGATTGCTGAGCGCCTCAAGATAACGGATATGTAAGTCCAGGGCGCGTAGGGCGGTGAAGAGGTCCGCTGGTTGAAACTGTTCCGAGATCCGCGTGAGCATCAAACGCATGCCATCAGCATTTACAGTGGCCTTGATGGCTGTGCCTGATCTCAGATGTGCATAGCAATTGAGATAGGCATTAGCTGTGTAGTGGGCGAATCCATGAGAGCTGGTCAGTTGTTCAAAGCCCACAGAACGAGTTATTTCCCCTCTCTCGATCCGCTGGGCAATCTCTAAAGCTGTTGTTACCAGTTCTCGAGTTATGACTCTGCGAGGCATGCTGTCCTTCCGTTTAAGTATCTGTCCTGAGTTGGTTCAGTATGGACTTTAATCGGCGTAGCAGATCGTCATAGGTCACAATGTCGGCGATGTGTTTGTAGTGCCGCCGAGTCACCTCGAAATCGCGTATCTGAGCTGGCGACAACCCTTTGTCGCGCCCCATGATGACGATGCCACAGGGATTTGTGATCTTAATCTGAAATCCAGACGGTAATTTATCGCCGAAATGCTTGCGCAACGCGAGCTCGCCCGATGGCCCCCACCGATTGAGGTGTCGGAGGTACTTCTCAATCTGCATTACGGTTCCAGAAAGATCGCGCAAAGGGACGTGGTTATCGCGGTAGACGCTAGAGGTGACGATGCACTTATCAAACGGCTGCTTGATCTCGATGACGTCGACGTTGCCTGAGGCGTCTACCAAGAGAATGTCCAGGCGGCGCCGAGTGTTATTGTCCGCATCCAATACTGGGACGTCCGTGAAGGCTGCGATGTACTTCGGATTTAGCAAGCGGACAATCTGCAGAATCTCCCGCTGCCAAACTGCCTCTGAGTATCCGTCCTCAGCATCAAGCATGTGCTCTAACCGTTGAAGCAAAAACTGGTATTTGGCAATGTCCGCTTGGCGGAAGGGCTCAATGAGATCCTTTCCTTTCATCTTGACGCGTTTGTTGACGTAGGCGTGAAGCATGGCTTCAGCATCAACGGTGGCATCCGTGTGCTGGCGCACGATCCCAGCCACCCGTGCTTGAACGTAGCGTTTAAGCTCGTGAGGGGTCGGGAATTGCTCGACTAGCCGCTCGTAGTCGGCTAATGGGATTGCGTCTGATTCTGCACCACCAATTACGATACGGTTGGGTTTCAAGTCGGCGACGATGGCCAGGATGGATACCTTGCGTTCGGCGCAGAACCACCTCCACGTCGGCTTGGCCAGCTTCGTGATTAAGACCGGTACGCCGATAGGCAACACGTTGGGGTCGAAACGGAAGTATTCGCCATCGGTGGTGGCAACCATGAAGACCATCGGCAGCTCGTTAAGATCTTCTAATCCCTCTGGATCTATTTCACTAGTCTTCTCGTCGCCGACCGGGCCTACATCATCTGCCACGAGGTTGTCACCCGTTAGATGGAAAGTGCCTTTTATGATCAGCTCCTCGCCTCGCTGAAACTTGTGATGGACCCAAGCAGTGTCATCGCGCGGACGATAGATCAGGTGCAACTGATCACCAACGGATTTGAACTCGACAGCAGATGTTGTCATGTGTGGTGAAGCCTCCTTGAATACCAACCAACCAAACCGACCCACTGGCTTTGGTGTATGAGGTTAGTCCAAAGGGGGAGCGAGATATAACTAGCCAGCAAAAAAGGAAGTCTTGTGTTTTACAGATTCATGGCCAGCTCAGCACGGTTTCCAGCAGCCACCTCTGGCTCAATCAAGTCCTGTGCGATTTGCCGCTTATCGAGCAGCATCTGCCAGAGCATCTGGTCGATGGTGTTCTCAACCAGTGGGGCGATTACAAACACTGCGCGTAACTGGCCGTTTCGGTAAGCGCGATCTTCTGCCTGGTCCTGTAGGCCAGGTGTCCATGGAAGCCCCAGAAACATGACGTAGTTTGCGGCAGTGAGGTTGTAGCCTGTTCCTGCAGCTGACGTCGTGCCGGCGAAGATCCTGGTTTCCGGATCAGTTTGGAATTGGTCGATCGCCTTCTGTCGCTTCCCAATTGAGTCACTACCGACCATCGTCACGCAGCCATAGCCGGCGGCATCACAGAGTGTGCGAAGCGTTGTGACAGTCTCCTTGAACTCCGTGAACAGTAATACCTTATCCTCGACGTCCAGCTCGGATAGAAGCTCCATCACAATACGGACTTTGACCTGCTCCAGGAACAAGCGCAGGGACCCCAGCCTGGCAAGGCTTGGCCTGTCCTCCAAACGAATGCGGTCATACTCCTGCTGTTCATCCTCAGTGAGTACGACTGGTAGCGTCTGGCGTTGTTTACCCCTCAGGTTGGGCAAGACGTCCTTACTTCGGCGAAGCATCCAGTCGCCGATCGCATCCCGAAGGTTCTTGCGAAACTCCGGATTTCCGGCGAACTGTTCGCAGAACTCCTTGAGAGAAAGCTGCCCCACAGGATGGCCGGATAGCCGTAGCAGAGTATGGAGCTCTGACTCGCGGTTGAGAATTGGTGTGCCTGTTAAGAGATAGCGGTTGGGGACTTTCGCGGCGATATCGAAACCATGTCGAGTCCACGCTGCAGTAGGCTCCTTCAGTCTGTGAGCTTCATCGATGACCATGACGACGAAGTGGCCGGCCTGCAGCACATAATCCCCGAGACGTTCGTAGTTAATGACCGTCCACTCGGCTGCTGAATTGAACACCTGCAATGCGATAGAGGCCTCGGGGTAGACCATTTGGATTTCACGCTGCCAATTGATCAGCAGCGATGAGAGCGTGATAACAAGAACGGGGCGTCCTGCTGCCCGAATTGCCGCGGCGATGATGGCTTGTCGAGTCTTTCCCAGCCCCATATCGTCGGCCAGCAAAGCGCTGGTTCGTTGTAGCAAATGCAAGATACCAGCGGGCTGGTGATCCATTAACGAATAGCCTTGCAGCGCTTGAGTCACCTGCTCGACGGTGAATTCGGTGCGCTCGATCGATGGGACCGCCGCCAGGTAAACATCAGACGATATTTCGTCCGATACGCTGGCGACTCTTTCCTGGGCAGGGCCACCGAGGCTGATGCGTGTGATCGTTTCTGCCGGTACCACCGATCCGTCGCTTAGTAGCTCCTGAACAGTATCGAGGATCTCGAATTGATCCTCAGACAAACCCATTTCAAGAATGAGGTTGCTGCGCACCAGCTCGGGAGTGGCGTCAATTCTCCAGGAGCGCGAATGTCCGAGGAAGATGCCATGCATACGTCTAGAGACTGCCACCACCCCAGGGTGGTAATCCCCTGACAGCAGAACACCGCCCTGGGCCAGTGGTGCGAGCCTGAAGATCATTCCCCAGGTGAAGGCTTGTCGATCTGGAGCGCTTTGAGCGGACTCTAGCTTCTGGCAGAAGCTTTGCCAGGTCTCGGTAAATCGTCCCTCGCCTAACTCCATCAAACGATGGAAGGTCAGGTCCAGTCCCTCGAGGAGTTGTTTCTTGGGCACGCGCCAATAGCGATGTAGTGGGTGCTCTGTTCGACGGATAAAGAAGCCATCATGCTCGAGCAGAAGGCGGTTAGCTCCCTCGACGAACTGCAGCTGCAGGCCAAAGTCGTAACCATCGAATACTGCCTTCCCAAGTAGGGCCGGCGCACGGTTTGTAAGTCGAGGTCTGCTCATGCGCAGGAGAGCCGAAAAGTCGAATGCTGGATTCTGAAGGTTACGGGCGGGATGTTCTCCACTGCTGTCACGCGGTATCTCCTCTATCTGCGCGTGACACTGTTGATCCACCCAGATGCTGTTTGCCACGGCAAATAAGCACTGGGGGGATCAGTCTTTTTCCAGGATTTATGGGGCTGACTTCTCATACATGCTGATGCAGGTGTTGTGGCCCACAACACTTATGGGTGGATCACAGACCCCGAGGTTTGGTGAAGTCTGGTGTGCCGTTTTTTAATGCTGGGTAGCTGACTGAGCAACCGTCCTTATAGCCTGAGCATCCCCAGAAGTCCCAGCCGCCTTTACCTGTTTTCGTGCGCCTGACGAGGCCCTGTCCGCATTTGCCGCACTTGAACTCGCTACTTTGAATGGTGGCCGCAGTTGGCTTGGTCATCTGCATTGGTGCGCTGGGCTGACCCCTTTGACTGGAAAGCTCATCCTCTAGGCGTTGGTGAAGCTTGGCGATCACTGAGCGATAGGTGTCCTGCCCTTGGGCGATTCTGTCCAGATCTCGTTCAAGCTCACGAGTGAAGGTGAGTTCCAGGAATGAGAAGACACCTTCCAGGCGTGCAATTGTCTCTTCTCCTAGAGGCGCAGGCATCAGCTTTCGACTTTTCTCGACGATCAGACCCTTGCTGGTGATATTCGTTAGGATCGATGCAAATGTGCCGGGTCGGCCAATACCGCGGCGTTCCATCTCCTTAATGAGTGAGGCTTTGGTGTAACGTCCAGGTGGTTGGGTTTTCTTCTTCAAAAACTCCCCGTTCTGGACAGGAAGAACTTGTCTTGGTGTGAGTACTGGAACAGGGTTGTCTGCCTCTGCTGACTCTGCTTCATCACCGTCAGTGTCATCCTTCTGGAGTAGCTTCAGCCAGCCTTGATAGTTGATGGTTCTGCCAGTTGCAGAGAACCGCAGAGGCTTTCCATTCGGTCCGACTGCCAACAGTTTTGCAGTACGCACGTCATAGATTGCAGCTTCCATCTGGCTGACAAGAGCTCGAATCCGAATGAGTTTGTACAGCGCTTGCTCCTCTGGATCCTCCCCAACAATCGGTGCAGCCCAGTCCGTGGGGGTAATAGCCGGGTGGCCTTCCTGGGCTCCTTCTGCTGAGTTGAAAGTTCTTCTCTCGGCGACAGGCTTTACTCCCAACGAGCGTGCTACCGCGCGAATATCCTCCATGGCTTCGTCTGGTACGTTAGGGTTGTCTGTACGGTGGTATGTGATAAGGCCTTGTTCGAAGAGGCGTTGAGCGACCTTCATCGTTTTATCAGGATCCCACTTCAGTGCGTTGCTTGCGGCCTGTTGCAATGTCGAAGAGATGAAAGGGGCGGGTGGGTTTTTTTCAACCTTACGATCCTCGCAGGACTCGACTACGACATTGCGTGTCGAGGCGACCAGCTCTGCGAGTTTGATGTCCTCGATGTAGGGGTGGTCCTTGGTGGCAAAGTCAGGAACTGGCTGCCAATCAGCACACCAGCTCGATTGGCCATCTTGTGTGAGGAAATGCAGTCTTGCACCGAAGTGAACAACGACCACGAAGTTACGAATCTGGCGTTCGAGCAATACCACCAGGTAGACCGCTGGTGATTGTACTCGGCCTGCGGTAGTGGGTTTACCCATCAGCCTGCGAAGTTCCTTCGTCACCATGTAACCGACCAGACGATCCATCGCTCGACGGCATTCCTGTGCAGCAACCCTGTTCATGTCGATTTGTCGAGGGTTCTCCAGTGCTTCCTTTACACGTGTTTGGGTGATTTCATTGAACGCGATGCGTTGGTACACCTTGATGCCGGCTGCCTCCCTGATATGCCAGCTGATGCTCTCGCCTTCTCGATCAGGGTCAGTAGCCAGGTAGACTTCATCTGCCTTCTCCACTGCGTCCTTTATTGCACGCAAGTTCCCCAGTCTTCTACCGAGGACCTTGTAGATGAGTTTGTAGTCCTTGCGAACGCCAGTGGTAATCTCGCTGTCGTTCATACCACTCTCGGGAAGGTCGCGGATGTGCCCGCCGCTTGCAAGCACCTGCCAGTCCTCATGCGGACGCAGTTTCTTCATCATCGGCCGCAGCTTCTTCAATTTGCCCGGTGACTCGATGATCATCAGTTTCATGCGGAACCCCTATCGATTAGCCAGGACTGGACTGTCGCGGTCGCGGGGGCGAGGCTTCAATAGGAAATGGTCTGTCGGAAGGAGGGGGTATTCGAGGTGCTAGAGATCGAGCGACAGCTGCTGTTCCTGGGCAAACCCTTTCAGCCATGACGCTTTCATCGCAGGATGACGGTACGGGCAGCTACACACCCGTAGCCCTTTCTGGGCGGCTGCCGCACCAGCAGCTTCTACAGCCGGATGAGGGTTGTTCTGATGACGCCTATCCAACGGCTTTTTGGCTTCAGTAGCATTTTCCACTGGCTGAGTCTCCCGAAGAGCAAGTCAGTCCAACTGTAGATCCACGTTTGGGCGATTTTTCTGCAAAAAAGCATAAGTTTGATATTTAAGTCGATGGTTTCTCGATCAAGTTGATTGAATTAACCAATAGTGCGACGAATGGCGCGATTTTTCAGTCGCATAATAGTAGATTCTGCTGATACCGGAGTTTCGAACCATGTGGCTGACTTAATCCACGCAACAAAATCCTCCCCAGATTGACCACTTCTCCCTTGAAGCACAGCAAGCTCGCCGGACAGCTCAATGTGAAGCCGTTCAGTGTCCCAGTCGAAGGATTCAAGATAGTCGCTGCCGAAGCGCTCGGAGTTAAAAAGCTCACGCACAAAGTGGCGAGCGGTCGAAGAACTCAGATCGCTGTAGTCTTCAGCGTAAACGTCGGACGTCTTCCATCCAGGCAAGATCCAAGATGCAAGTCTGGCATTATCGGTGATCCCATAGTAGTCCGGTGCATTGACGCTACTCTCATCAACGTATCGCCAGTACAAGCGTCCCAGGTCAGGATGATCCGCCGCTACCAGAAACCAGCCTTTAGAGTTCCTCACTTCATCATCGTCCAGCAACATTTTTAACACCCTCCGCAAGTGGAAAAAAGGGGAGGGGATGACGCTGGATCATCTCCCTTCCCCAGAAACCTCACGATTGGGGGCGGAAAATTAAAGCCCCCCAATCCAGTTAGAAGTGAGGGTCAGTATCCGGGTAGAAATCGGAATCATGACTGCCTTGTGAATCTGGTTGGTTCCGTTGCGGGTTGCCTTGCGAGGGCGATGGCGATGGCGACTGCGGCCGGCTGTTCTGCTGAGACGACTGGCCCTGTGAGGGAGCCAAGTTCACCATGCTGATGCGGTGCGGCAGGATGGCTACCCGGGTCGCCTGTACTTTGAGAGCTTCGAACTCGCCTTCGTCGGTTTTCCAACTGTCCATTACGGCGCGGCCGGTGACCTGAACGCGCATGCCTTTCTGGAACAGATTCGCATAGTGCGAGGCGTCTTTGTGCCACCACTCCACGTTCGCCCAGAACCCCCCACGATCTTCATAACCCCCACCTTCTTTCGGAATCGAGTTGTCGAAGTAAACGTTGATCCGCAACAGTCGCCGCGGCTCCTTGTTACCGTTCGGGAATTCCTTGAACTCCGGGGCGGAGCCGATGTTGCCTTCCCAGCCAGAAATGGGTGTGCCCATGATTTACTCTCCGAGGTTATTGGTGCTGCGATTGGTTGGTGTGCTGCTGCAGGCGCGCTAAGTAAGTGGCCTCTGCCTGGCCCATCTTTTCTGCACACTCGGAGGCCTGCTTGGCGATCGAGTGAATCAGGCTCATCTGCATGTTGAGGGTGATGCGTTGCTGTTCCAGAGCGAGCAGGTCCTGCAGCAGGGTTTCAGGTGTTTTGGGGGAGCGGACCATACCGGCCCAGACACCGACGCCCATTCGCCGATCCATTACCTTCTGCCAGCGCAAGAACATCGTGCCGGCCTGGGTGTTTTGTTCAGTCATACGAACGGGCAGTAGTGGGAAGGGATGCCGCTTGGTCTGATCCAGTACTTCCTGGGCAAGCGCTTTCAGACCCGCCTCAATGGCTCTGCATTGATCCGCTAACTGGTCCAGCTCCCCCTTACCTTTAAAAGGCTTTAAAAGGCCTTTTAGTGATGCACCGTGTTGCAACCCCTGGAAGGCATCCTGTTGCAGTGATCGGAAGGCAGTCTGTTGCAGCGCTCCCTGATTGCCAGTGGTCTGCCCCATGGCCATCAGTCCTCGACACCTTCATCGAAGTGATCTGGCTGTTCAGCCTGTGGCTGGCCACGAGTGATCGGTGGCGCGAAGTTGGAGCGACGGGTGCCTTCCAGGATGTCCTGGGGAATTTCCCCATAGCGCTCGTACATTTTGCGGGCTGCTTCAGCCTTGGCGTTGTTGGCTGCGAAGTCATCGCGCGCAGCTCCTGAATACTTGTAGAGCTGGGCCAGGCCAAACAGCTTACGCAGTACCGCGGCGCCTTCATCAATCCACATTTCCATGTCACGGCGCCCGATCAGACCAACATGCTGGGCCAGTAGGATGCGTCGGACGATCTCGTCATAGTTGGTCAGCAGGTAGACGGCCTGGAACCCTAGTGGGTTGGAGATGAAAAGGGGAAGGCTGACCGGCTGGATAGAGAGGTTATTGCTAATAGTGATTGCTGGAGGCAGCTCGGCCATCGCTGTATCCAGGCGGTCCTCAATAGTCTTGAGTGCATCCTTGGACTCATTGATCTTGTCTTCCAGATTGATCATCCACCAGTCGGAGTAGGGGTCATCCTGCTGGGCGCCACGGGACATACGATTGACGATGGAGCAGAACCCCGACAGGCCGATGATGCCAGCCTTGGCGTCAGTCTTAGGACGGCCCATCCAGATCCGGGCCGCGTGGTGAGTATGGAGGGTCAGGTTCACATCACTACGCAGGGAACCGATGTTGAGCCGGTAGTTGTCAGCCATGGTGCAGTTTTTCCTTGGGAAGAGGAGAGACGTGCTCATGCTGCAATCCGGGTGCTGCTACTACATCAATAAATGCATAGTCCGATGGAAGGGATTTTGTTGCAGATGAAATGGGAGTACAGCGCGAGAGCGGATGATCGATACCTATATAGGCATTGAGCTCGTTGCTCAGGTTAGGTGTTGCGGGCCGCAACACTTTGCCGGGATTCGATACCGGCGCTCAGCTCCTAACCGAGTGATGCGACCTGCATCACTTGCCGGTTGCCGATGATGAGTCTGTGTTCTGTCCAGGTGTTGCGGGCCGCAACACCTTGGCGATTCCGCCTCTTTCAGGCGAGCCGCCTAGAGGGGCCAGTTTGTTCGTAGCCTGGTTAGCTCTTGCTCTAATGCGCACAACTCTTTGTTGAACGCGGCCAACTCTGCAAGGCTGTATTCAAAGCATTGCTGCGCACCAGTGGGAAGTCCAATGACATTGACGATCTTGTGACGGTGCGCCTCGACGCCCCATCGACCGTGGACCATCTGATTACGCTGCGCCCGAGCAGCGTGCACACGCTCAATCCAGCGTTCATAGGCCGCACGGCGTTTGGAGCCGGCCGATAACTTCTCTGCGACTCGCGTCGATAGTGTTTTGAGCTTCTTATGGATGTTCTGCCCTTCGATTGATTTCGATGGGGTTTCTAATTTTGCACCGTTGCCCAAGGACGCCAAATAGAGCCCTAAATTCCCATCGATGGACGAGAACGCGAAGAGCATCTGTCCGAGTAACGATGCAGCCTCAGCTTGCATCGTTACTCGACGTGCCCACAGTTGTCCGGCTGTTTCGCCCGGGTCAGGCGTTGAATTAGGTTCCAAGGCTTTCTCGCATTCGTAGTCTGGGTGGTGCAGAGTTCAGCACATTATTCCGTAGGTCTACTCCTGGGCGTTCTCTGCCGGTCGCTACCACGTGTGCTAGTCAAGTCGGATGCAACTGACTGGTCAACGGCAATGTGATTCGGGCCGAGTCACCAGCAGGTTGCCGACGCAGGAATCCAGATCCTGCTGAGGTGTTGCGGGCCGCAACACCTTGTCGAAAGCCGGCGCTGATGTACTGATAGAGAGGTGTAGTCCACACGACGCCGGCTTTGGATGGGGACGAGCTGTACTACTTCACTGGTCCGGTAAGTTAATCGCTTTAAATGTTTCCGTTTCTACCGTTGAGTATTGGGTCTCCCAAACCGGAGCTGACTGATCATTGCGCTGATCTCATGCTTAGCTGCCGCTACCGTTTCAGGGGGCCGGTCTGCACCACGAGACGCATTGGGTGCTGGCGTCTTAGCCGCCGATAAAACGAATTGTGGATTGGCCAGAGTCTGATCCACCGCCGACGCGGGTGGTGCGGACGAGGCTGCTTCTGTCCCAGCTTGGTCCTCCGGACTCCAGTTACTGTTGAACTCCCCACGCACCGCTTTGTTGACAAGGGTCAGCAGGTATCCGACAGGGTTTCTTAGAGATCCGCCTTCGCAGCGATGCACCCATTGCCGGATCAGGGCCGGTTTCATCTCCGTGGGAACTTTCTGCATGGCCTCCACCGCACTCTGCTTCTGATCTGCCGGTAGGCGCTGCAGGGCTTGGAGCAACTCTGTCGCGACGACATTCGGGTCAGGCGGTACATGTACAGAGCTTTTACAAACATCTTTGTGTGTATCTGTATACGTACTATATGAGTTCGGAATCCGAACTGAGCGGGAACTCTGCGGTTTTAGGCTTGGTTCGGACTCCGAACTGAGCGGAAAAATGGGTTGAATGCCTGAGTTGTCACTGAGTTCGGAATCCGAACTTAGTGGAGACTGGGTGGAATCCTGCTGAGTTCGGATTCCGAACTCAGTAGTTTTTGTGGCTTCTTCGCCTTGAGTCTCCTTGACCCACGCCTGTTCGCTCAGTCGTTCAGCTATGACATCGAGTCGTCTGGGCAGGCGATTACCTACATCAGGATCTGCAGCAAACTCTCTCCAAGCGATCTCTGCCACCTCACGAATCGCTTTGTTCTGGTGTTCCATCGATTGGTTGAGTAACTGCACGTAGTCCTTGTCGAACTCGATCGCTTCTGCAGGAGAAACAGGTTCATCGTGGAGTAGGTAGACGTTCCCCTGAACCTGGCCGCTCAGATCATTGCGCACACGTCTTCCCAGGCTTAGCCATCTGGTCAGGCGAAGCGTGACCAATGCTTTGGAGATGGTTTCTCTGGAGGCAGCTTTGCCAGGCTGCATGCCGAGGTAGGGGCGTAGCTGATCGTAGGTAGGGAAGGCTGTAACCCCATCATCGTTGATGAGTAGGCGGAATACTTGCCACGCATTACGTTCAAGAGGAGTCAGTCTGTCATCGAGAAGAAGTCGTCGAGGTACGGTCTCGTGAGGGTTCCCGCTGAATATGATGCCGGAGTAAGGAGAGGAGCCAGTCACCTCCGTAGGTGCTGACTCCTTTTTCTGAAGCAAATGAGCCTCTAGGTGACCCGAGGCCGAGTCTAAAAGTGTCGACAAAGGAAACCGTGACAACTTCATAGTTCGGAGTCACCTTCCACTGATGAAGCCACGACAGACGGTCGTTGATTCGGAGTTGATACCAACTGGAGCTTCCGAGGGCTCCAGTTCTTTTCACGGGAAGGTGGGTAAAGCCCATCCTTAATCCAGGTTTGAATACGGTTCCAGATGATGGCCAAGCTGAGGTTCTCAGCCGTCTCATCGGTGTCCCCGTTTTGTGGTGAGTTCATTTCTTCAGCGACAAGCATGGCGATATCAAGCATCGCAATACTGTCCTCGAGCTCGACCTGGTGCTCCTTCATCAGATGGGACCAGCGGTACCAGAGGGCTGCATCAGTCTCTTCACTGAACTCCCGCCAGCGACCTCGGCGCGCAGTGACGCCCATCATCAACCGTTGAAGGGCGACGTCTTGTGGTGACAAGCCAAAGAACTGTTGCAACATGTTGGTGGTCCCGCCGAGGCGAAGAGCACGTTCGATCATGCGCACTTCTTCATCGGAGCGTTGAGCTCCGGTGAGAATTTTTTTCACCATCTCCCCATCGATCGTTACGCTGCACCAGGACACAGGCGTATTGAGCAGCAAGCTCAATGCCGCTGGCTGCTGGATCTGGGCCAGAATCTCAGGCTCCAAGCCCATCTCAATGCAGCGTCTAAGCTGGCCGTTGCGAACGTTATGCAGCACTTGAGAAAGAATGGCCTCGTTTATTGGGGTCTTGGACATTACGGATCCTCCCTGCGATTACTCCGCATCAGCTTTCAGCCTGCGTCGTTGTTTCATTGAGGGACCTGATTTCTAGATCGATCAAACGTCTTGCTAGCCGGATGATGCGGAATAGCTTTACGAGAGCTCCATCACTCAACCGTCCCTCGTCGTTTGGTGGCAGGTCTTTGGTCGTGGGCTGTCCCAGGAGTAGTTGACCGAGTCCCGCTGCAAACTCGAATTCGGCAAGTGCATCTGCTGGTAGGTCGGATTGCAGTTGAATCATGTTCAATGCAATGGCAATCGACCCACTCAATGACTGAAGCAGGGTCAAGGTGTGTTGAGCTGTTGCAGACACTTCAACGTCACCCTCTGGGTGGCGATAGCTAAATCCGACCCCACCTTCCACCTCGAAGATCTCGCCAGGCGCCTGCACGGATGTAGCCACCTCGCGTGCGAGCTGTGCAATGTGCAGCCGAAGCTGGCTCGGGGAGTCGATCTCTCGTTCTATGTACCAAAGGTCGGAAATAGGATGTAGACCACCTGCCTGTACTGGGATTGCCCTCAATGCGTTTGCTGCAAAGTCTGGCAGCTCTTCACCGTCCATTGCGGCAAGCCGCTGTTTCACCTGTTGGACACGAGCACTGGTTGTTACAGGACTTGCCACGTGCCCATTCAAGCGAGCTTGCTTCTCTTCATCGCTCAGTGCTGGGAGTGACGGAGGGTTGGGATGAGTGCGCTCAGGAGTGTTTCGCGACGTCTGCTGGCCACCAGTCGTCTCACCTGGGGCAGTCTTGCCACTCTCTGTAGCACCTTGGCCTTGTGGTGTTGGTTCGGTACTGGCGATCCCTGTTGTGCTTTGCGGCATCTCAAGAACAGGAGTCGATCGACGTAGCTGATCGTGGCCTTGAGTGATTTCTAAGAGAATGGCCTCATAGCCCAGTCCCAAAGGTTCCTTGAGTTGATGAATCAGCTCGTCCTGGAAGCGCTGGAGCAGGAAGTCTTCAGCATCGCCTTCAAACTGGGCCAGTACGTCCTGATAGATCAGATCGTAGTCATCCTTTCGCTCGACGTCCTTGAGGTTTACCTCCCAGCATTGCAAGGCAGTCTTTCGAAGAGACAGCAGTTTGACGATCCGATCGACACCGAGCCCGGAGTAAAGCACCCCAGGTATTGCCGGCAAAAGGAAGCGAATTGTGTCCTGCATCCGACTCAAGTGAGAGGCGGATACAGGGTACCCATCGGCGCTCAACCGCCGGGAGAGTTCACGTAGAGAGATTTTCTCGCCTGCCTCCTGCTCATAAAGAGTTCGAGCTTGGTCGACCCCAATGGCTCGCTCGATGAACAAAAGTTGACCCTGCAGGTCGTTTTCTGCCAGGTGCCCGGTCAGGGAGATGATCTCTCCCCGCAAGGCGTCCCATGGCCTGAACAACGAGTGAAACCTGAAATATTTGTCGTCCCCTGTTTCCCTGTACAACTCATTGAGAATCGCAAGGCGAGTGTTGCCACCATTCCTGATCCTATATTTTTCCTCACCAGGCCGGCGGGTGACGGGTGGGGGAGTATCCAGACCGCGTTGACGGATCGACTCCTTGATTTCGTCATACTTCGGGTTGCGGGTGGTACGAGGGTTTGAGTCCCAGGGAAGTGTTTGATCCAGGGTCAGTACCAATGGTGTATCCACAATGGGATCACTCATGCGTTGAGCAGCAGGAGCATTCTGCTGAAACGCTGGTTTCAGCAGTTGCTCCTTCATTGAAGCGATTGAAGGTTTCATGCTTCTGCTCCAGCGTGCATTACCGCAGTGCCGGTAGAGGAACCGGAAAGGAGCTTGTCGATGATTTTGTTTGCGCGCTCGAGTGCTGTTTCAAGTTCCGTGGTGTATTCCAGACGATGGACGATCTCGGAGTTCATCGACCGGTCGTTCGATCTCGCCTGACGTGCGATTTTATCTCTCATTCCGTCCGGGAGACGGACGACGAATTTCTCTTGGAACTGACGTTGTGGTTGGTTGCTCATGGCATTCTCCAATTCTTGATCTATGCAGGTTCTTTTCAGCGGCTCAGCGACGCTTCAACTGGTCAGTCAGTTGGGTGGGCAGGCCCTTGATGATCAGGGTGCCGGCCTCTTCGTCGTGCTCGATCCTCGAACCGAGCAGGTGTGCCTCGAAGCTGATGGACAGGCCTTCGGCCCGGCCGGTGAACCGGCGGAATTGGTTGAGGGTGCGCTTGTCCGCCGGGATCTCCGGCGACAGGCCATAGTCCTTGTTGCGGATGTGATCGTAGAAGGCCTTGGGGCGGTCCTCGTCGATCAGCTGCGAGAGTTCTTCCAGGCCCACGGGTTCGCCGAGCTTGGTCTGGCTGCTGGCGTAGTCCACCAGGGTCTTAGTCTTTTCCCGAGCGGACTCTTCTGGCAGGTCTTCGCTTTCGACGAAGTCGTTGAACGCCCTGAGCAGGGTGCGGGTCTCGCCCGGACCGTCGACGCCTTCCTGGCATCCGATGAAGTCGCGGAAGTACTCCGAGACCTTCTTGCCGTTCTTGCCCTTGATGAACGAGATGTACTGTCTCGACTGCTCGTTGTTCTGCCACTCCGAGATATTGATCCGCGCAGCCAGGTGCAGTTGGCCCAGGTCCAGGTGGCGGGACGGGGTCACGTCCAGCTCGTCGGTCACCGCTACGCCTTCGCAGTGGTGCAGCAGGGCGATGGCCAGGTAGTCGGTCATGCCCTGCTGGTAGTGGGCGAACAGCACGTGACCACCGACCGACAGGTTGGATTCTTCCATCAGCTTTTGCAGGTGCTCGACCGCGACGCGGCTGAAGGCGGTGAAGTCCTGGACGCCATTGAGGTATTCCTTCAGCCAGCCGCTGAAGGGGAACGCGCCTGACGTTGAGTGGAACAGCCCCCAGGCCTTGCCCTGTTTGGCGTTATAGCTTTCGTTGAGATCGGCGAGCATGTTCTCGATGGCTGCGGATTCAGCCAGTTCGGAATCGCGAGCGTGCAGAACTGCGGGGGTGCCGTCGGGTTTTTTGTCGATCAAATGAACGATGCAGTGACGAATAGGCATCAGCGTGCCTCCTGAGTAGATTGGTTGTGGAGGCGATCAGCCCGACGCAGTTGTGCTTTGGCATTGAGGCCAGAGCGGTGATCGCTTGCTGTGCTAGAGGTGAAGATCGATGCGAAGCCGGGCTTGGTGAACTTGATGTGCCCACCAGCGCTGCGAGATACGCTCCAGCCACTCGCGACTGCAAACTCCATCAATTTGCGTAGACCGTTCCGAGAAGTGCGGACTGGGCTATTCATCGGTCATCCCCTCCTGCTCCAGACGGTTTCCTACCTGGATAGCGATGATTTCGGGCTCATGACCAGGGAACTTCGTACCTAACTCAGTCAGGAAAGCTCCCGTGGTCTCCCTCGGCCCTGGGATGCGAAATACCACGGTGCAGTGCTGAACCTCTGCACGAGGCTCCAGGTGGGCCATTACCGAGACCTTGAGCGAGCAGTTGTTCAAGTGCCGAGGAACCCAAACTGCCCAGAAGTAGTTCGAGAGCAGGGCTCCGGCACAGATGAGATCTACTGAAAGGGTTCCAGACGAGGTGGGGTTGAGGGTGATGTAACCGAGATCCTCGAACTCCTGCAGATCTGCTTTCATGCTGGCCGCGACTACAGTGCTGTGGTCGCGGCCGAGTCTGCTGATTGCCTGTGCGAAGGCATCCAACTCGACGGAATTGATGCCTTGATTGAAGGCATACGCGACGGTCGAGGCATCAAATGGAGCGTTGGCCTGTATCGATGGAAAGAGGGCGGCGTTACTTTGCATGCGTCACCTCCTGCAGTTCCTCGATGCTGTAGCTTCCGCAAGATGGGCAACGCAGAATCTCCTCCTCCCCATCGGGGGAGGTCGGTACCGGTATGCAGTGACGGACTTGGCTTAGCTGAAAATGAGAGTTACAGCTCGAGCACCAGTGTGTGATTTGATTTGGCAAAATGGTCTTCATTCGGAGACTCCTTGCCAGGTACTGGCACTGAGGTTCGCAAAGCGTGTTTGGCTCGGGATAAAAGCCGTTCTAACCGTGCCAGTCGGTCCTTGGCGTTGCTTCCCGATAATCAGTTCAGCGATACCCTTGAACTCGGTTTGTGGGTGATAGACCTCGTCGCGGTAGACGAACATGATCACGTCCGCATCTTGTTCAATCGCGCCGCTATCACGTAGATCCGCATTTACCGGCCGCTTGTTTTGGCGAGTCTCAAGAGCTCGGTTGAGTTGAGATAGCGCGATAACAGGGCAATCCATCTCTTTAGCGAGTGCTTTCAATGCACGAGAAATAGCGCTGATTTCGTTGGCTCGGTTCTCCTGCCCTGGGCAGTTCATGAGCTGCAGATAATCGATCATGACCAGTGAAGGCTTGCCGTACTTTCGGGCGTAGCGCCGTGCCTTAGCCCGAAGTGCTGCAGGCGTAAGGCCCGCTTCGTCGTCGATGACCAAACGGTCGCCGTAGTTGTTCATACGGCTTACGGCAGCAGACAGTTTTGGCCAGTCCTCATCCCCTAGTGCACCTGTCAGCAGGTTGCGCAGATCGAGGTGACCCAGAATTGCGAGAAGCCGGTAGATCAGTGCATCGCCAGGCATTTCCAGGCTGTAGACCTGAACTGACTTCTTGGGCTCCTTCTGCAGCGCAGAATCAACAAAGTTGAGAGCCAAAGAGGTCTTTCCCATCGAAGGGCGTGCGGCCAGGATGATCAGATCGGCGGGCTGCCAGCCTGTCGTTTTCTCGTCCAGGTCATCCAAGCCGGAGGGAAGGCCGGTCAAGGTCACGTTCCCGTTAAAGCGATCATCGATCTGACCAACAATTTTCAGTAGACGCTGGTTGAGGTTGATGGATTCTGTGGGGGATTTGTCCTGGCCAAGGGCAAACAGCTGCTGCTCAATGGACTCCTGGACCTCGTCTGCACTCGCCTGCTGGTCTGCTGCCTCTCGTGAGCACTGAAAACCCAGCGACATGAGTCTTCTCAGGTGCGAGCGATTTCGAACAATTTCGGCGTAATGTTCGATGTTGGCCACGGAGGGGATGTTTTTGGCCAGCTCGCCCAGGTACGCCAAACCACCAGCGGCAGCAGGCTCTGGCAAGGCATCGTGGACTGTGACCACGTCAAAGGGGGTGGCTTTCCCGGCGAGAATGGCTATGGCACGAAAAAGTACGCGATGCTCATGCTTGAAGAAGTCCTCTTCCACCAGTTGGTCAGCAATCAAGTCCCAGGTGTTGTTATCGAGCAGCAGCCCACCTAGAACGCCTTGCTCGGCTTCGACGGAGTAGGGAGGGGAGAGATCGAGAAGGCTCATTTCTCGCCCTCCTGGCCAATCTGCAGGAACCCACTGCCGTTCGCTGCGCCCAGAGCTTTGACCATGTCCACCTCAACCTTGGCCGAATTGATCATCACTTGAGCAACTTCTGCCACAGCCTTCGCACGATCGAGCTCCATTGGTTTGTCCTCATCCAGCAAGCCCTCGATGGTGACGAACAAGTGGTTGCGCAGATCTTCAATCTTGTTTTTCATGCTCGACCTCCCGAATTACGCGCTTAAGCCTGCCCACGGCACGAATCGCCGATTTCAGTTCTTCCGGGTATCGATGGATGGTATTGCGACGCATACGCTCCGCACGGGTAATCAGTTCCAGGTTTTCCAGCACGATTCGGGATTTGTTACCGTCGATGAAGCACACGCATTGGCCGGCTGGGACTGGGCCGTTGTGCTCCTCCCAGAGGAGTACATGAATGGGAATCCAATCCGCAGGTGGGTAACCGGTGTCTGTTACCTTGCGCTGCAGATAACCGTCGGCAGTACGTGTGCTCCCGATAGGTTGCCAGTTGTTTGGCTTATGCCCTGGTTTGAACTGAGTTTCTTTAGCTCGACCGTTGACGGCGATACCTTTAAGCCCCGTGTTCCAAGGTTTTTGGCCGGGTTTGAAAGGTTTGCCAAGATGAAGAGAACTTACCTGGCGGCCGCAGTCAGCCAGAATCAGCCGGAGTAACTCCTCGCTTTTTTTCAGGCCCAGCCGGCTTGCTTTGCCATAAATCTGTTGAACCGATCGACCGAGGTCGGCAGCGATGGCTTCATTTCTCTCATTCGAGTAGCGAGCCTTGAGCACTTCTTCTTCCTCTGCAGTCCAGTACCGGCGCGAGCGGGGAGGCTGGACCGTTAAGAGCTTGGAGCGTGCGTGTGTCAAAGCAGCCAGTGCCAGCGGGGACAGCTTGAACTCTGCGCTCATTGGCCACCTCCAAAAATCAAAGCGGTGTGGCGCTCTTTGCCAACACCACGATGGAGGGTGGCTTTCTCCCCCTGGCTCCAGCCGGCGATCATCGAACCTGTGTCGTGACCTTTGGCCACCAATGGCTCAATCGTCTGTGTCGTCAGTTGGGGGTGATGAAGTTCCAAGTAGGCCTTGATCTCCCCTTGAGTCGCGTCATCGATGCAACCGGCGAATTGAGCGACTTTGAAGGAGACGGCATTCAGCCAACCTTCGGCAAACAACTGACCACGGTGGCGTTTGGTTTTCAGCTTGCAGCGCTTTTGCTGTGCGACATGTTCACGGCGGGCTGCGACCAACTGGTGATGCAGCATTGAGTAGGTGTAAGCCGCCAGCTCAGGCGATATTCCCTTGCCCAGGAATTTGAATGACCACCCACTCACCGGGTTGAAATAGGCAAGGTGGCTGCAGTCGAAGGCTTTTGCGCAAGTTGCTGCCAACGAGTGCAACCAGTTTTGAGGTGCTCGGCGTGTATTGGTAACAACACTCACCTCGTCGACGCTGTGTGCCTCAACCTCAGTGTGCTCGAGGTTGTATCGCTTCATCAGGTTTCGGGCATGACGCAGGGCAGTTTCAACCTCGTTGGCAGATGCGCCATTCGATTTGGCCAAGGCCATCAGCTTGGTTACTTTGCTGAGGACTTTCTGTTTGTCCATCATTTTGGCTGCTCCTCCTGAGTGAAGGACTTGCAGCTGCAATTGGGACAAACCATGTCGGAGCGGCTGTGATCTTTTGGGTGCGGTTTATTTATCAGGTCCGAGCGAACACCTTTCCACCGGCAGCGACGGCATTTCCAGAGGGGCTCCATGGGCGTAATGCCCCGGGCTTCTGTGATGGAGGGCTTGGCCATATCAACGGCCCTCCTTCACCAGCTGGGCTACCCGCTCCTCGGTCATGGCTTCGAAGCGCTCACGCCATTCGGGGAAGACCTCGATTGCCAAGTTGCGAATGACCGTCAGCGCAGACGGAGCAACCTGATCCGCAGGTTTTTTGTACTGCAGCCGATGCGCAGGTATGCCACGGGTCGAGGAATTACGAAAAATCACAGCCTCGGGGATGGTGGTGTCCAAGACCGTTATTTCAGGACTGTCCTGGAAGATTTCACGGACAGACTGCTCAATCATTCGGGAGTCATTGGTACGGTCGAGAGTGTTCACCACGATCTTGATTTTCGGGATCGTCAGGCCTAGGCGCCCATAACTTCTCAACCCATCCAGCATCTGCAAGGTGCCGCGGTTGAACTCGCGTGCAGCGAGCATCTCTGGCGGAAGCGGAGAGATTGCGAGATCTGAGGCCAAGATGACCATTTCCAGCAATGCCGATCGGGCGCCTTGGGTGTCGATCAACACTAGGTCGAAAAGATCTTCGAAGGCGGGCATCAGGTTTGCGAGCCGCAACCGTCCGTCAGGTGCCTGTAGCAGCAAATTTATGAGTTGGTTGTTTGCGTCGTTCGACAGAATCAGGCTGAGATTCGGGATTGAGGTGCTTGAAACGATCCGAGTCGGATCGGTCACATTGTGAGCAAGAAGGTCGTAAATACCGCCTTGGGCTTCCTCATCCAATTGGTAATACGACGAAAGGGAGGGTTGGACCGGGTCCAGGTCTATGAGGAGGGTACGAAGGCCGGAGTCAGCGCAAAAAGCACCAAGATTAGCCTCGATAGTGGTCTTGCCTACGCCGCCTTTGGTCGAAACGACCGATGTGATTTTCATTTTTGAAGCCTCTAATGTGGGGTCATTAGAGACTGCGAAGTCATGCTTGTACTGTCACAGGCCTTATTTTACAGGAGCTCCAGTGATCCTGGATCCAATTGTCTTTTAACCAATTGGTCGTAGGTTCGAATCCCACACGACCCACCATTTTCTAGCAGTATTTAAAATCCGAAAGGCCCACGAAAGTGAGGATTTTCGGGTTTTTTTTTGCCTGCAGAAAAGAGGGGGCGGGGCTGGAAGGTGTTCAAGGTACAACAGGGGCCTCTAAGGTCTACGTACTTGTGATGGTTCTACCGCGCTTCTGTCGGCCCATACCGCCCATGGCCCTTCAAGATCTTGTGGCTTCAGCATTCTCCCCCTCATGAAGGGAGCACAGGCCACTACCCATCCATGTCGTCTCACATGCACGAACGCGTTGCGACGATGCGTGCCTGCACCAGACCCGATGCCATTCGGCCACTCAAAGGCCGCGATCGGACAGCATCCGGTTCGATACGAAAAAGCAGAATACATGCCACATGCACCTACCAACTCTGGTAGTTGCCGGTGCTCAAGAATGCCCGAATGATGATCCGGCCGCTCACTCGTCCTTATCAATGACTCAAACAACGCTCGCCGGCACGCGGGTGACAAGGTCGAGCGTTCCGGCACGACGCTCACTTCATGTCACAGGACGTTACGGGAGACAGAGTTATGTTGGATATCGGAACCTCGGATACCTTGAAGTACGATTTCGGCGGAAGGTCATACACGATCCAGATTTACAAGGACAATCAGGACGCGAAAAAGTATTACATCGTTCCGCAGCCGCAATTCGCGATCGCCACGAGCGGTCTGCCGGAATTCTCGCTGCAGCAGTTCACGAATGGCGCGGGCGTTTCCGGACAGTGCAATTTCCAGACTGTACTGCAAACTCCGCCGGGGGCCATCGAGGCCGTGCAGCAGAAGTTCGGCAGCGACGTCCGGATCGGCGGCTGGGACTGGACTCTCGGTACCACTTGGTTCAACTACCAGTATCCCGACAAAGACGGGCAGATACACAGCTATTCGGCGGTGGCCTGGCCTTCTCTGGCGCCGACCACCGGTGATATCGGGCAGGCGAGCGCCCGTGCGTCGTTCTTGATCTCCCTGCCGGACCAGGCCGCGGTCGCGGCGTTCATCACCGCGTTCAGCAGCCCGGGTGGTGGTGGCACGTACGATGTCCAGTACCAGATGCACGTGCCGGGATCGTTACCGGGCGTGACGGTCACGATTGGATTCGACTCGAGCGTCGCCTATCAGTACGAGCAGACCATCCAGGTCGACAAAAACGTCTGGGGTTCGGAAACCAGCCGCACCGTCGAAATCAATCAGTACCTGAGCCAGTCGCAGTCCGGCACGATCGATTATATCTGGGGCAAGATCGACCCGATGTCGGCGCAGGGGCAGGCGATCACCAACTGGGCTCAGCAAACCCTGCAGAATGCCGTCACCCAGTCCGTCAACGCGACCATCGCGATGATGCAGACGAACAATCCATCAGGAAACGACTACTCCTTCAGCATGAGCCAGGTGAGTTCGTTCTCGTACACCTACTCGCAGAACACGGTGGTCGATTGGATTGCGCAGTCGTCGAGCCTGCTGCCTGCCTTCCCGGCGGATGTGTGGGATCGGGTCTACAAGGTGGTCGACTACACCCCGCTCTCGGTCGTGTTCCAGCTGACCAACGTCGACCTGATCAGCGCCGGGGTCGCCTCGGTGCAGGTTCTGGTGCAATCGCCGTCGGGCAACGACTCCGCGACCCTGACCAAGGACAACACCAGTTGGCCCTTCAAGCGCCCCGCGGTCAGCAATCCGGATGGCTCGCCCAACCTGCGCTATTCGTACAAATACATCGTTACCTACACGGACAAAACGTCGTATGAGTCGCCGACGATCCAGGGCGACGCCGCCGCCGTGGGAGGCGCGAGCGTGACATTCACTGCCGGTTCGCTCGCAGCGCTGGCCGTTACGTTCCAGACGTCGGGCATCCAGTTTGGGACCTCTGCGCAATCGGTGCGGCAAGTGCAAGTCGACTTCGTATTCGTCAATACCAACGTGGCACCCGGCCAGGCGGCAGAGGCCAAGACGCTGAACTATGTGTTCTATGCGAACGAGGAAAAGTGGCCCGTATCGTTCCTGACCGCGCTCCCTTATACGACGAACTACACCTACTCGGTGATCTACGTCATGGGCGACGGTTCGCGCGTGTCCCTCGCGCCCAGCCAGCCAACCAACCAGAACTCTGTGCAGATCGGATCCCCGCTGGCCCTGCAGCAGGTCACCCTGTATCCGGTATGGACGCCGGGCATGGAAAACGTCTATGTATCCGCGTACTACGTCGATCCGGACAACAGCATTTCGGTGCAGGGCAATGTCTGGCAGGTCGACCAGAAAGGCGATCCGATCGACCCGTGGAAATTCCTCGCGCCGAACAACAAGAACGCCTACTGCGACGTGACGGTGCAATACGTAGACGACGGCGAAATCATCGGTTACCCGACGCCGTGGTACGTGCCGCAGCGGCAACCGATCAACGTTACCGCAAAGCAGACTCCGACCATGGTGACCATCGATCCGTCGCTGATCCAGTGGAACCTGTATGACATGGTCAAGATCGACATCTACCTGCTGAATGCGACCGGGCAACCGATCAAGCAGCACCCGTTCCAGTTCCTCAAGGGAACGGGCAGTCAGTACTACTCGTTCATGCTCGACGGGCAGGAGCCCAGCCTGACCTGGTACTACTCGGGTGCCTACTATCCGAAGGACGCAGCGCCAGTCGTCATCCAGCAGACGAAGATGACATCGGCGTTGCTCGTGCTGCCAAGGACATGGAGCGAGAGGCAGGTGCTGGCCAACGAACGGCCCTACCTCGTTCCGCAAGAGCATGCGCACGCGATCGAGGCAGCTCACCTTCGTCTGATCACGGGCGTCAACGTGGCCAGAGAGGAAGCGCTCACGAGTGTGAAATAACGTGCGCCACCGCCCGGCTTGCGCCGGGCGGACTGCAATGTCGCGGGGGCTGTTGCCCCCGCATTCCTGCACGCACTCATAGGTTCGGAGCCACCATGGCGAACATCCTCTATCGCATCGTCGGTCACGGGCTGGACGGGGATACCCCACCGCTCAGCTTGATCGTGCTGAATCTCGTTTATCTCGACACGGAGCACAATTACTGCGCGAACCACTGGTGCGCGCTCACCGCCGCGCATCCGGAGGACACGTGGCAGTTCGACCCTGGCCCCGCCACCGCCGGCGGCGTCCTGTATGAGGGCCAGCAATTCGGCCCCACCGGCGAAGCCACGCCGATTCCGCTCACGGTGGCCGACGGTACGACGATCCAGGTCGGCGCCGGCATTCCCGCCACCACCGCTGTCACCGTCACACCGCTGCTGATCGACTGGACCCGGGTCGCGCGCATCGACGTGGAGCTCGCCGGTCATTCGCTGACCTTCACCACCGCCAGCGCCACCGCCCGCTGGCTGTCGCTGCCGCCCGCAGGTTACCCATGGACGGCGACCTACACGCTGAACGACGACTCGACCTGGGTGCAGTCGGGCGCCGGTTCGACGCCGCTGCTTGTGCTACCGGCGCTGCCGCCCGTCACACCGGTCACTTTCTCGCCGGTCGCGGACTACTTCGAAACGCTGCCGATCGAATCGATCGCGCTGACCGTCGCCAACCCGGGCGGGGCGCCTGGTCACAACGTCTTCAATCCGGGCCGCACACAGCCATGGTCGACCGGCATCTTCCAGACGGCGATTTCCCCGGTCGCGTGGTGGCTCGACTACCACTATCGCTACGTCGTCACGTTCAAGCCGGAGGCGGGACTCCAGCCGTTCGACTCGGGCGAGATCGACGGGCTGGGCGCGACATCGATCACGCTCGACGAGGTCGGCATTCGCGACTTCGTCCTCGACGGCCAGATGCCCGCCCTCATCCAGAGCGTCAGCGTCCGCTATGAGTTCGGCGGGAATAGCGAGAGGAGCGCGCTGCCGGTGCGCCTCGTCGCGCGCAGCGACTATACGCCGGGTTCGTTCTCCTACTGGCTCGAGTACACGATCGCCGGCAAGACGCCGGACCAGGCCGGTCAGGAGACCGGCACCGTCATCCAGCCCGGCGCGCAGCCCGCCCTCGCGTTCGTCAAGGCCGAGTCTCCGTTGCAGGAGAAGTCGGTCACGTTGACCGCGCACAGGCTCGGCGTGGGGGATCAGGTGCAGCTTGCGCTCAGCACGAGCGAATCGGGCAACCTGGGTATCCCGTCATGGACATGGGCGATCCAGGGCTTCGGTCCGGCGGGTGTCACGCTCGACCGCGTCCATCCGTCCATCACGTACCGGTACATGGTGGTCGATCCGGATTCAGCCGCGACCAGCTTCGCGGGCACGCTGCAGGTCAACGATGAGCTCACGCCGTTCGATATCCCGACAGCCGCCGTCAGCGTGGACATCACGCCTCATACGCTGCCCGCGTCGGTCACGCTCGATCCATCGCGGATCGACTGGAGCGTGAACGAGCAGGTGAAGGTGACGGTAACGTTCACCAACCCGCCAGGCGACGGGCAAGACTTCACGTTCACCCGCGAAAGCGGCTACGAGTATGCAAGTAGCACATCCGTCGACGGTGTGACGCCGATCTACGATTACCTTGCCCTTTATTACCTGGCAGACGGGACGACGCGTATCGAGTCCGCGAACAATCAGACGAGCATGCTGCTGGTTCTGCCCCCGCGCGGCACCGGGCAGGGATAGCGCGATGGCCTGGCACCCGGCACTCGAGCGCACGCTGCAGATCGCCCGGCACTTTCACGGCAACGACGCGGAGCAGGCGCGTGCGCAGCTCCTGCGCCTGCTCGACGATCGGGTCCGGGCGGCCGACGGCTTCACGGGCAGCCTGCTGACCATGAGCGGCTTCCCGGTCGAGATCGCGTTCTCCACCGCTGACGATGCGTTGCGCTATACGTTCGACCCGGCGCTGCCCGGCAGCGATCCGCGCGGCAGGGTCGATACCGCGCTCGGGCAGCTGGCGGCGCTTGGCGCCGCGCCGGTGCCTGCGTCCACCGTCGACGCGGTTCGCCGGCTCCAGGCCGGTCATCCGCTGCGCTTCGGCGCGTATGTCGGTGGGCGGCATCGCGCGGGGCAGTGTCGCACCAAGCTCTACTTCGAGGTGCCGAAGGATGCGGCGGCCGATGCCGACGCCTTCGCCGCCGAGGTGATCGGCAGGCCCAAGTCGCTTCCGGACAAGCAGCAGCACATCGAGCTGATCGGCGTGGACCCCGACTCGCAGCGCACGGAGTTCTACTCGCGAATCGAAGGCATGATCGCGCCGGACCTGGTCGCGCTGCTGGCGCGGGTGAATCTTGCGTCGCGCTACCGCGAACTCGTCGAGCTGTTGGGCGAATGCTGCGTCCTGCCGATCTGGCGCGAACTCCCGGGCGATCTGTACGGTTTCAGCTATTCGGTCTCGGCGCGTGGCGAGCCAACCGCGTTCACGCTCTACACCCACGCACGCGCGTTGTTCGGCGGCGATGGACGGACCCGTGCGCGGATCCTGGAGCTTGGCCGGCGCCACGGATGGGATCTGCGTTTCTACGCGCAATTGACGGAGCCGCTCGCCGCGCTCGACGACCCGACAACCCATCACACCATGTTTGGCATCACCCTGTACGGCGACGCCGGACTCGGCGTCACCTTTGGCGTTGCGCCGCCACTGGAGCCGACATGAGCGGCGTCCACCCGGGCGCCAGCGCAGCCGCGCTGGATGCGCTGCTCGCCGCGCAATCGCCCAGCGGTGCGTTCGGCTCCATCGTCGATCTGCCGACAGGCCCGGTCGCCGACGAGAACGGTTTCGTGACCGCGCTGGTCCTGCATGAGCTCTCGGCATGGCCCGCGACACCAGCGCTGGCCGCGGCACGCATGCGCGCGCTCGACTTCCTGGCGTGCTGCGAGCGGCCGGACCGGCGCGGCGCGTTCTCGTTCTATCCGCCCGATCGACAGCCGGAGTGGATGCCCATTGCGCTGTTGCCGGACGCCGACGACACCGCACTCTTCACCCTTGCGCTGGTCGACGGCGGCCGCTGGCCGGCGCAGCAGTTGACGCTCGCCGCGCGCCGGGTGCTCGAGGCGTTTCGCCTGAGGTGGGTCGCAGCCGATGCAAGGCCCTGGTATCGCGAAGGCGTCTATCTGACCTGGCTGGATGAATTGGTCTACCCGAACATCGTCGATCTATGCGTGAACATCAACGTTGCTGCATTGCTCAAGCGTGCGGGGCCTGAGCATGCCTGCGCACTGGCCGCGATCGTCGACATGGTGGATGCCGGACTCGCGTGGGCGGGCACATCGCCGCAGCGAGCGTTCCTGCTGACGCCTTACTATCCGCATCCGGCCGAACTCGGTCATGCGATCGATCGCGCGATCCGCCTGGGTGTGACCGAGTTGCTGCCGTGCCGGGACAAGCTGCGGGACCTTGGCTGGTCGTACGCGGCCGATCCTGCCGGCTGGCCGCTCAATACCCCGGTCTGCAGTTCGGACGATGGGCGAATCGTCTGGCGTGCGCCTGTGCTCCAGCAAGCGCGGCAACTCTGTCGTCGCCCGTCAGCCATGACGGCTGCGTCATTGCCCGCAGCCACGACGCCAAGCCCTTAGTGAAGAGGGCGAGCCGTATTCCAGATCAAAGCAAGCTCGGGCAGCACGGCACGTCGCATTCTCCTCGAGCTACGCGCTCTAGCGGCGTAGTGAGCATCTGCGACACGCATAAGCGCGACTGGGGGTTGCGCAACATCGATGTGTCCGAGGGCCGCCGAATGAAAACGCATTTTTGAGGCGGTGGGCATCAAGACCGCCATGGACCTGGCCAGGGCCGACCCAGTGGCACTGCGTCACCGGTCTGCTGGCGTGCCTTACAGCGGGGTCAGGACATTCATCACGGTGTCCAGGGCCACGCGGGTGTCGTCCAGTTGCACCAGCGAGGCGTGCCGGGCGCCGAGGGCGTCGCGATTCTTGATGGCGGTCAGGATCGCCTTGTGCCGGGGCAGGCTGAGACGCTGGATGTCGGGGCGGCGGTTGGTGATGCTGATGGACTCGCGCAGCGGCAGCGACAGCATGTTGCACATGTAGGCGAGCAAGTCGTTGCGGGTGGCGTCGGCGATCGCCCGGTGAAAATCCAGGTCGGCCTGCAAGAGCTCCTCGTGGGTCTTGGCCGTCTCCATGGACTGGTAGGCTTTCTCGATCACCGCGATGTCCGGGTCGGTCGCGGTGGTGGCGGCCATGGCGGCGATTTCCGGCTCGAGGATGCGGCGCACGCCGGCCAGGGTGTTGAAGAACTCGCTGTGGGGCGTCGACTGCATCAACCAGGACAGCACGTCCGGGTCCAGCAAGTGCCATTTCGCCCGTGGCCGCACCACCGCGCCGACCCGTGGCTTGGAGTACACCAGGCCCTTGGCACTGAGCACCCGGGTGGCTTCGCGCAGCACCGAGCGGCTGACCTGGTATTCCTCACACAGCGTTGCCTCCAAGGGCAATCTATCTTCCGGCTTGAAGCGTCCGGAGACGATGTGCATGCCCAGATCCTGAACGATCCGGGCATGCATGCTCTTACGGGGTTTGGAAGGCTGGTGATCCATAACAGGGAGGCTGCTCTGAAGAAATTGGCTGCATCATAACATCGCTCCCGTATCTATCAGGCGCTCCTGCATGCCTGAGCCGGTGGGCGACAGGTCCGCATCAGCCCCCTCAGTGGGAATGCCGCGGGACCTCGGCGCCCCGGCAACCCACCAGGAAATCGAAGTCGCAGCCCTGGTCCGCCTGCAGTACGTGGTCGATGTACAGCTGGCGATAGCCGCCGACGATCAGCGACTGCGGTGCCTGCAGGTCGGCCATGCGCGCCGCCAGTTCGTCCTCGGGGATATCCAGGTGCAGGCGCCCGCTGGCACAGTCCAGTTCGATCCAGTCACCTTCCTTCACCGCCGCCAACGGGCCGCCGGCCGCCGCTTCCGGTGCCACGTGCAGGACCACGGTGCCATACGCGGTGCCGCTCATGCGCGCGTCGGAAATCCGCACCATGTCGGTCACGCCCTGGGCCAGCAACTTGGCCGGCAAGCCCATGTTGCCGACCTCCGCCATGCCGGGGTAACCCTTGGGACCGCAGTTCTTCATCACCAGGATCGAGTCGGCGTCGACCTCCAGTTCCGGATCGTTGATTCGCGCCTTGTACATGTCGAAGTTCTCGAACACCACCGCGCGGCCGCGATGCTGCATCAGTTCGGCGCTGGCGGCGGACGGCTTGAGCACGGCGCCGAGGGGCGCCAGGTTACCGCGCAGCACACAGATGCCACCGTCCGCGCGGATCGGATTGTCCAGGGTGCGGATCACCTCGTCCTGGCCGTAGATCGGTGCCTCCCGGGTGTTTTCGCCGATGGATCTGCCGTTGACCGTCAGTGCATCCGGGTGGGGAATCAGCTTGGCTTCGCCGAGGCGGCGCAACACTGCCGGCAGGCCGCCGGCATAGTAGAACTCTTCCATCAAGAAGCGCCCGGACGGTTGCAGGTCGACAATGGTCGGCATGCCGCGACCGATGCGGGTCCAGTCGTCCAGATCGAGTTCGACGCCGATGCGCCCGGCGATGGCTTTCAGGTGAATCACCGCGTTGGTCGAGCCGCCGATGGCGGCGTTGACGCGGATGGCATTTTCGAACGCCTCCTTGGTGAGGATCTTCGACAGCCTCAAGTCTTCGCGAACCATCTCCACCGCGCGCATGCCGGACATGTGCGCCAGCACATAGCGGCGGGCATCGACCGCCGGGATCGCCGCGTTGTGGGGCAGGGAAGTGCCCAGGGCCTCGGCCATGCAGGCCATGGTCGAGGCGGTGCCCATGGTGTTGCAGGTGCCCGCCGAGCGCGACATGCCGCCTTCGGCCGCAAGGAAGTCGTCGAGGGTGATGGTGCCGGCCTTGACCTGTTCGCTGAGCTGCCACACCACGGTGCCAGAACCTATGTCCTGGCCCTTGTGCTTGCCATTGAGCATCGGCCCGCCGGTGACGACGATGGCCGGCACGTCGCAACTGGCCGCGCCCATCAGCAGTGCCGGGGTGGTCTTGTCGCAGCCGGTCAGCAGCACCACGCCATCGATCGGGTTGCCGCGGATGGCTTCCTCGACATCCATGCTGGCCAGGTTGCGGGTGAGCATGGCGGTCGGGCGCAGGTTCGACTCGCCGTTGGAGAACACCGGGAACTCCACGGGAAAGCCGCCGGCCTCGATCACCCCGCGTTTGACATGCTCGGCAATCTGGCGGAAGTGCGCGTTGCACGGGGTCAGCTCCGACCAGGTATTGCAGATCCCGATGATGGGCTTGCCATGGAACTGGTGGTCGGCGATGCCCTGATTCTTCATCCAGCTGCGGTACATGAAGCCGTTCTTGTCGGCGGTACCGAACCAGTGGGCGGAGCGCAGGTTAGGTTTCTTATCAGACATGGTCAGCTCTCTTATTGTAAGACTATATTGTTCTGGTCTGGCCATAACATAAGCGCAAAATCTTGAGTTTGGAAGTATTGTTGGCTAAATAGTAATACTATATAGTCGTTTTCAACTGAGGTATGGCCCTGGCGGTTTTCCGCGAGAGGCGTCCCCCGAGCTTCTATAAAAACAACAATCGGAGACCGATCTCATGAGCCAGGAGCTGCGGCTTGTCCGGCGCATCACGCTGAAACTGATTCCCTTCCTGATCCTGCTGTACCTGATCGCCTACGTGGATCGTTCCGCCGTCGGCTTCGCCAAGTTGCACATGGGCGCCGATATCGGCATTGGCGATGCGGCCTATGGGTTGGGCGCCGGCCTGTTCTTCATCGGCTACTTCCTCCTGGAAATCCCCAGCAACCTGATGCTCGACCGCTTCGGCGCACGGCGCTGGTTCGCCCGGATCATGATCACCTGGGGCGCCATCACCATTGGCATGGCGTTTGTCCAGGGCCCCTACAGCTTCTATCTGATGCGCTTTCTGCTCGGCGCGGCGGAAGCCGGGTTCTTCCCCGGCGTTCTCTACTACATCACCCAATGGTTCCCGGTGCGCCATCGCGGCAAGATCCTCGGGCTGTTCATCCTGTCCCAACCCATCGCGATGATGATCACCGGCCCGGTGTCCGGCGGCCTGCTGGGCATGGACGGCATCCTCGGCCTGCACGGCTGGCAGTGGCTGTTCATCGTCATCGGCACGCCGGCGATCCTGCTGACCTGGCCGGTGCTGCGTTACCTGCCCGACGGCCCGCAACAGGTCAGCTGGATGGACCCGGCCGAAAAGGCCTGGCTCACCGGCGAGCTGAACAAGGACCTGCAGGCATACGGCCAGACCCGCCACGGCAATCCGCTGCATGCCCTCAGGGACAAGCGGGTGTTGCTGCTGGCGCTGTTCTATCTGCCGGTGACCTTGAGCATTTATGGCCTGGGCCTGTGGCTGCCGACGTTGATCAAGCAGTTCGGCGGCAGCGACCTGGCCACCGGCTTCGTGTCTTCGGTGCCGTACCTCTTCGGGATCATCGGCTTGCTGGTGGTGCCGCGCAGTTCCGACCGCCTGAATGATCGCTACGGCCACCTGGCGGTGCTCTATGTGCTGGGGGCGATCGGCCTGTTCCTCAGCGCCTGGCTGTCGGCGCCGCTGCTGCAACTGGCGGCCCTGTGCCTGGTGGCCTTCGCGCTGTTTTCCTGCACCGCGGTGTTCTGGACCTTGCCCGGGCGCTTTTTTGCCGGCGCCAGCGCGGCGGCGGGGATCGCCCTGATCAACTCGGTGGGCAACCTGGGCGGCTACATCGGTCCGTTCGTGATCGGCGCGCTCAAGCAGTACACCGGCAGCCTGGCGTCGGGGCTGTACTTCCTGTCCTGCGTGATGCTGTTCGGCTTGCTGCTGACGGGCGTGGTCTATCGGTTGCTCGAGCGCAGGCACGTGCTGCCGGTCGAGCAGTTCGCCGCCAGTGCCCGCGGCGCCACGCGTACTTAATGGCCTAGAGGAGAAAGTTCATGCGTTTAGTGCAGTTCGAATTGAATAACGGCGAGCGTCGGGTCGGTGTGGTCGAGGACGCCCTGGTTCGTGAAGTGCAGTCGGTGGGCACGGTGCGCGAGCTCGCGCTGGCGGCCATCGAGGCGGGTGTCGGCCTGCGCCAGCAAGTGCAAAGCCTCGGCCTGGGCATCAGCCACGACTACGCCGAGCTGCTGGCAAGCCTGAGGATCCTGCCGCCGCTGGATCACCCGGACCCGGCGCACATGCTGGTCAGCGGCACCGGGCTGACCCACCTGGGCAGTGCTGCGGCGCGTGACAAGATGCACCAGCAGGGCGCTGACGACACGGCGCTGACCGACACCATGCGCATCTTCAAGTGGGGCGTGGAGGGCGGTAAGCCCGCTGCCGGTCAGGCCGGCGTGCAACCGGAATGGTTCTACAAGGGCGACGGCAGCATCGTCGTGCGCCCGGGCCAGGCCTTCCGCCTGCCGGCCTTTGCCGAAGACGCCGGCGAAGAGCCGGAAATCGGTGGCCTGTATGTCATCGGCCATGACGGCAAGCCTTATCGCCTGGGGTTCGCGGTGGGCAACGAGTTCTCCGATCACGTGATGGAGCGTAAGAACTATCTCTACCTGGCCCATTCCAAATTGCGCAGTTGCAGCTATGGTCCTGAACTCAGGGTCGGCGAGCTGCCCCAGCACCTGGCGGGCACCAGCCGCATTCTGCGCAATGGCCAGGTGCTGTGGCAGAACGAGTTCCTCAGCGGCGAAGCCAATATGTGCCACAGCCTGGAGAACCTCGAGTACCACCATTTCAAATACCGCCAGTTCCTGCGGCCGGGGGATGTGCACATTCACTTCTTCGGCACCGCGACCCTGTCGTTCGCGGACGGTATCCGCACGCAGCCGGGGGACGTATTCGAAATCAGCCAGGCGGAGTTCGGTGCGCCATTGATCAACGGTATTGCCGGCGCCGACGCGGTGCTGGCGCCCGGTTGCGTAGGTGCCCTTTAAGCAGGCGCTCTTCCAGAAGACAAGCAGGTTCGAGGAGACAGGCATGACCCAGGTTTTTGGCCACAACTACATCGGCGGCCAGCGCAGCGCCGCCGGCACCGTCATTCTTCACAGCATCGATGCCAGCACCGGCGAAGCCTTGCCCCAGGCGTTCTACCAAGCTACGGCGCAGGAAGTCGAGGCCGCCGCCAAGGCTGCCGCGGCGGCCTACCCGGCCTACCGCGCCCTGAGTGCGCAGCGGCGCGCGCAATTCCTGGAGGCGGTGGCGGACGAGCTGGACGCGCTGGACGATGAGTTCATCGCCCTGGTCTGCCGGGAAACCGCGTTGCCTACCGCGCGGATCCAGGGCGAGCGCAAGCGCACCAGTGGCCAGATGCGGCTGTTCGCCGAGGTGCTGCGGCGCGGCGATTTCTACGGCGCGCGTATCGACCGGGCACTGCCCGAGCGCCAGCCGCTGCCGCGTCCGGACCTGCGCCAGTACCGCATCGGCCTGGGGCCGGTGGCGGTGTTTGGCGCGAGCAACTTTCCCCTGGCGTTTTCCACGGCGGGCGGCGACACCGCGGCAGCGCTGGCAGCCGGTTGCCCCGTGGTGTTCAAGGCCCACAGCGGGCACATGGCGACCGCCGAGCGGGTCGCCGATGCGATCATCCGGGCGGCCGAGGCCAGCGGGATGCCCGCCGGCGTGTTCAATATGATCTTTGGCGCTGGCGTCGGCGAAGCGCTGGTCAAGCATCCGGCGATCCAGGCGGTCGGTTTCACCGGCTCGCTCAAGGGCGGGCGAGCGCTGTGCGACATGGCGGCGGCGCGCCCGCAACCGATCCCGGTGTTTGCCGAGATGTCGAGCATCAACCCGGTGATCGTGTTACCCCAGGCGCTGCAAGCGCGGGCGGAAACGGTCGCCCGTGACCTGACCGCGTCGGTGGTGCAGGGCTGCGGCCAGTTCTGTACCAACCCGGGCCTGGTGATCGGCATCCGCTCGCCGCAGTTCGCGGCTTTCACCGAGCAGGTTGCCCGACTGATCGGCGATCAACCGGCGCAGACCATGCTCAACGCCGGCACCTTGAGCAGCTACGGCAAGGGGCTGCAAAAACTCCTGGCGCATCCGGGCATCGAGCACCTGGCCGGCGATCCGCAAGCCGGCAACCAGGCGCGGCCACAGCTGTTCAAGGCGCAGGCCAGCCTGTTGGTCGATGGTGATGAAGTGCTGCAGGAAGAAGTCTTCGGCCCGACCACCGTGTTCGTCGAAGTGGCCGACCAGGCGCAGCTCGTCGCCGCCTTGAACGGTCTGCGCGGGCAACTGACGGCGACCCTCATTGGCGAGCCCGCGGACTTCGCGCAGTTCGGCGAGTTGACCGCATTGCTGGAGCAGAAGGTCGGCCGCATCCTGATCAACGGTTACCCGACCGGTGTCGAGGTCTGTGATGCGATGGTGCACGGCGGGCCTTTCCCGGCCACCTCCGATGCCCGTGGCACGTCGGTGGGGACCTTGGCCATCGAGCGTTTCCTGCGCCCGGTGTGCTTCCAGAATTACCCCGACAACCTGCTGCCGGATGCCTTGAAGAACGCCAACCCGCTGCGTATCCAGCGCCTGGTGGATGGACGGCCATCGCGCGACGGGCTGTAACGCGCGTCGGCCAATGTCTGCCTGAAAACAACAACAATGCAGGAGGTTTCATGTCGTGGACCGCGCTGACCGCACACCGTGCGCAGCTTGGCGAAGGCCCGTTCTGGGATGCGCCGGATCAGGCCCTGTATTGGGTCGACATTGCCGGCCGGCAGGCATTGCGCCTGTGTGGCGAACGGCTGCTGGCCTGGCAACTGCCGGAACCGGTGTCGGCCTTCATCCCCTGTGAGCGCGGCGATGCGCTGGTGACCTTGAGCAGTGGCGTGTACCGCCTCGACCTGGGCTCCGCGCCCGCGGCGCCGCGCCTGAGCCTGCTGTGCGTGGCCGATCCGCAACCGGGCAACCGCGCCAACGAGGCCCGTTGCGACGCCCAGGGCCGGCTCTGGCTGGGCACCATGCAGAACAACATCGGCGAGCAGGGCGAAGACCTTCCCGTGCGGCGGCGCTCCGGTGGCCTGTTCCGCATCGATACCCAGGCGCGTGTCACGCCGCTGCTCCAGGGCCTGGGGATTCCCAATACCTTGCTGTGGAGCGAGGACGCCAGCCGCCTGTATTTTGCCGACAGCCTGGAGGGCACGCTGTACCAGTACCCGATCGCCAGCGATGGCCGGCTCGAACCCGCGCGCAGCTGGTTCGGGCCACATCCGCGCGGTGTCCCGGACGGTTCGGCGATGGACGCCCAGGGCTATATCTGGAATGCCCGCTGGGACGGCGGCTGCCTGCTCAGGCTGGCGCCCGACGGCGAGGTCGACCGGGTGCTCGAACTGCCGGTCAGCCGCCCCACCAGTTGCGTGTTCGGCGGCGCGGACCTCAAGACCCTGTACATCACCAGCGCGGCCAGCCCGCTCGATCATCCTCTGGATGGCGCCGTGCTGGCTGTCCGGGTCGATACCCCAGGGAGCCTCTGTCATCGATTTGCCGGTTGAGGTTTCAGGCCGAACCTGTGTGCAACGAAGCGATG
This sequence comes from Pseudomonas sp. B3G-3, assembly GCF_028640915.1. Classification (NCBI taxonomy): domain Bacteria; kingdom Pseudomonadati; phylum Pseudomonadota; class Gammaproteobacteria; order Pseudomonadales; family Pseudomonadaceae; genus Pseudomonas; species Pseudomonas sp. B3G-3. The sequence continues at coordinate 60,168 of NZ_JAQZAB010000116.1, forward strand.
TGTAACGAAGCTGTGTGCAACGAACTCTGAAAACAACAACAAGGAGTCACCTTATGAATCGTCGTCGTGGGATCCGTTACCTGTGTTGTGCCGCCCTGGCCATGTCGGCCGCCAGCCTGAGCTGCCTGTTGCTCGCCGCCGAGCCGGTGAAGATCGGTTTCCTGGTCAAGCAGGCGGAGGAACCCTGGTTCCAGACCGAATGGGCCTTTGCCGAAAAGGCCGGCAAGGACAAGGGCTTCACCGTGATCAAGATCGCCGTGCCGGACGGCGAGAAAACCCTGTCGGCGATCGACAGCCTCGCCGCCAATGGTGCCAAGGGCTTCGTGATCTGCCCGCCGGACGTGTCCCTGGGGCCGGCGATCATGGCCAAGGCCAAGCTCAACGACTTGAAAGTGATTGCCGTCGACGACCGTTTTGTCGATGCCAAGGGCCAGTTCATGGAAGACGTGCCCTACCTGGGCATGGCCGCGTTCGAGGTGGGGCAGAAGCAGGGCGCCGCCATGGCCGGCGAAGCGAAGAAGCGCGGTTGGGACTGGAAGGACACCTACGCGGTGATCACCACTTACAACGAACTCGACACCGGTAAAAAACGCACCGACGGCTCGGTCAAGTCCTTGGAAGAAGCCGGCTTGCCCAAAGACCACATCCTCTTCGCCCCGCTCAAGACCCTCGACGTGCCGGGCAGCATGGACGCCACCAACTCGGCGCTGGTCAAGCTGCCCAGCGGGGCGAAGAACCTGATCATCGGCGGGATGAACGACAACAGCGTGCTGGGCGGCGTGCGCGCCACCGAAAGCGCCGGGTTCGCCGCGGCCAATGTGATCGGCATCGGCATCAACGGCACGGACGCCATCGGCGAGCTGAAGAAACCCGACAGCGGCTTCTTCGGCTCGATGCTGCCCAGCCCGCACATGGAGGGCTACAACACCGCGAGCATGATGTTCGAGTGGGTTACCACCGGTAAGGAGCCGCCTAAGTACACGGCGATGGACGACGTGACGCTGATCACCCGGGACAACTTCAAGCAAGAACTGGAAAAGATCGGCCTGTGGAACTGAGGCCGGTGGTTTTCCCCGGCGGCCCTTTCGACCGGGCCGCCTGACCTGATGAGGTGGTTATGCACGCGCAACTGAATAAACGACAACACAGCGCCGGCGCCAGTTTGTGTTTCAACGGTATCGGCAAGACCTTCCCCGGGGTCAAGGCGCTGGACGGCATCAGCTTCACCGCCCACCCAGGGCAGGTGCACGCCTTGATGGGCGAGAACGGCGCAGGCAAGTCGACCTTGCTGAAGATTCTCGGCGGCGCCTACACGCCCAGCAGCGGCAGCGTGCAGATCGACGAGCAGAGCATGGCGTTCAAGTGCGCGGCCGACAGCATTGCCTGCGGGGTGGCGGTGATCCACCAGGAGTTGCACCTGGTGCCCGCCATGAGCGTGGCCGAGAACCTGTTCCTCGGCCATCTGCCGGCCCGTTTCGGGGTGATCGACCGTCGTGCGCTGCGCCAGCATGCGCTGGAATGCCTCAAGGGGCTGGCCGATGAAATCGATCCCGACGAGAAGCTCGGCCGCCTGTCCCTGGGCCAGCGCCAGCTGGTGGAAATCGCCAAGGCGTTGTCCCGTGGCGCCCATGTGATTGCCTTCGACGAGCCCACCAGCAGCCTCTCGGCCCGGGAAATCGAGCGCTTGATGGCGATCATCGGGCGCCTGCGGGACGAGGGCAAAGTGGTGCTGTACGTGTCCCATCGCATGGAGGAAGTGTTCCGTATCTGCGATGCAGTGACGGTGTTCAAGGACGGTCGCTACGTGCGCACCTTCGAGGACATGAGCGCACTGACCCACGACCAGTTGGTCACCTGCATGGTCGGTCGCGACATCCAGGACATCTACGATTACCGCCCCCGGCCCCGCGGCGCGGTGGCGCTCAAGGTCGATGGCCTGCTGGGGCCGGGCCTGCGTGCTCCGCTGAGTTTTCAGGTGCACCAGGGCGAGGTGCTCGGCCTGTTCGGCCTGGTCGGCGCGGGGCGTACCGAACTGCTGCGCCTGCTCGGTGGCCTCGAACGGGCAAGCGCCGGAAGCCTGGCGCTGTGTGGCGAGGCGCTGCACCTGCGCTCGCCGCGCGATGCCATCGCCGCCGGGGTGTTGCTGTGTCCCGAGGACCGCAAGAAGGAGGGCATCATTCCGCTTTCCAGCGTCGCCGAGAACATCAACATCAGCGCGCGCGGTGCCCATTCGAGCTTTGGCTGGCTGTTGCGCGGCGGCTGGGAGAAGGGCAACGCCGACAAGCAGATCAAGGCGTTGAAGGTAAAGACGCCCAACGCGGCGCAGAAAATCGTCTACCTGTCCGGCGGCAACCAGCAGAAGGCCATCCTCGGCCGCTGGCTGTCGATGCCGATGAAAGTCCTGCTGCTCGACGAACCCACGCGCGGCATCGATATCGGCGCCAAGGCCGAGATCTACCAGATCATCCATGACCTGGCGGCCAGCGGCATCGCGGTGATCGTGGTGTCCAGCGACCTGATGGAAGTGATGGGCATCTCCGACCGCATCCTGGTGCTGTGCGAAGGCGCGCTGCGTGGCGAAAAGAGCCGCGAACAGGCCAATGAATCCAACCTGCTGCAACTGGCTTTGCCGCGCCAACGCGCCGACGGCCTGGAGAACTGAAGAGGTGAACATGACAATTCAAGACAATGCGTTGCCGACGGCGCGCAAACCCCTGGACCTGCGTGGCCTGCTCGATAACTGGGCGATGCTGTTGGCGGCGGTGGGGATCTTCGTGCTCTGCACCCTGCTCATCGACAACTTCCTGTCGCCGCTGAACATGCGCGGCCTGGGCCTGGCCATTTCCACCACCGGCATCGCCGCCTGCACCATGCTCTATTGCCTGGCGTCCGGGCATTTCGACCTGTCGGTCGGTTCGGTGATCGCCTGTGCCGGGGTCGTCGCGGCCGTGGTGATGCGCGACACCGACAGTGTGTTGCTCGGGGTCGGCGCCGCGCTGCTGATGGGGCTGCTGGTCGGGCTGATCAACGGCATCGTGATTGCCAAGCTGCGGGTCAATGCGCTGATCACCACGTTGGCGACCATGCAGATCGTCCGTGGCCTGGCCTATATCTTCGCCAACGGCAAGGCGGTCGGCGTATCCCAGGAGTCGTTCTTCGTCTTCGGCAACGGCCAGTTGTTCGGTGTGCCGGTGCCGATCCTGATCACCATCGGCTGCTTCCTGTTTTTCGGCTGGCTGCTCAACTACACCACCTACGGGCGCAACACCATGGCCATCGGCGGCAACCAGGAAGCGGCGCTGCTGGCCGGGGTCAACGTCGACCGGACCAAGATCGTCATCTTCGCCGTGCACGGGGTGATCGGCGCGCTGGCCGGGGTGATCCTGGCATCGCGCATGACCTCCGGCCAGCCGATGATCGGCCAGGGGTTCGAGCTGACGGTGATTTCCGCCTGTGTGCTGGGCGGGGTGTCGTTGAGCGGCGGGATCGGCATGATCCGCCATGTGATCGCCGGGGTGCTGATTCTGGCGATCATCGAAAACGCGATGAACCTGAAAAACATCGACACCTTCTACCAGTACGTGATCCGCGGTTCGATCCTGCTGCTGGCGGTGGTCATCGACCGCATGAAACAACGCTGATCCAGGGAGGCTTTATCAGGGGCATGCCGACGTCGCCGGACCACTGCCTTGTCGGGTCGGCTGGGCAGTGGTGGCTACCGCGCTTCAGTCGGCGGAGAACTTCAGGACGGTGTCCTGGCTGTAGACCTGGCCGGGGTTCAGCCGGGTGCTGGGGAAGTCCGGCTGGTTGGGCGAGTCGGGGAAGTGCTGGGTCTCCAGGGTGAACGCGCCCCAGTGGCTGTAGGTCTTGCCCGCCTTGCCCTTGAGCGTGCCGTCGAGGAAGTTGCTGGTGTAGAACTGCACCCCGGGTTCGCTGGTGTAGAGCTGCAAGCGCCGACCGGATTGCGGGTCGCGCACCTCGGCGGCGAGCTGGCCGACGTCGCCCTTGGCGTCGAGCACCCAGTTGAAGTCGAAGCCACCCTGTTTCGGCTCGGCGAACTTGAGCTGCGGATGATCGTCCTTGATGTGCTGGCCGATGGCGGTCGGTTGCCGGAAGTCCAGCGGCGTGCCGGCGACCGGGGCCCGTTCGCCGGTCGGAATCAGCTTGGCGTTGACCGGCGTGTAGTGGCTGGCGTGCAAGGTGGCGAGCTGGGCGAGCACATCGCCGTTACCGGCGCCGGCGAGGTTGAAGTAGCTGTGGTTGGTGAGGTTCAGCACCGTGGGTTTGTCGGTGGAGGCGCTGTACTCGATGCGCAGCTCGTTGTTGTCGTTGAGGCTGTAGGTGACCTCGACCTGCAGGTTGCCGGGAAAGCCCATTTCGCCGTCTTTGGACAGGTAGCTCAAGGTCACCCCGACAGCGTCCTTGCGCTTGATCGGCCGGGCCTTCCAGACGCGCTTGTCGAAGCCCTGGGCGCCGCCATGCAGCGAATTCGGGCCGTCGTTGAGGGGCACCTGGTAACGCTGGCCGTCCAGCTCGAACGCCCCGCCGGCCAGGCGATTGCCGTAGCGGCCGATGGTGGCGCCGAAGAACGCGGTGCCGCGCTGATAGCCCTGGACGTCGTCGAAGCCCAGGACCACGTCGTCGAAGGCGCCGTTCTTATCCGGCACCTTCAACGATTGCAGGACCGCGCCATAGGTGATGACCGTGGCTTGCAGGCCATGGCTGTTGCGCAACACATATTGCTCGACAGCGCTACCGTCGAGGGTCGTGCCAAAGGCTTTGTGTTCGCTGGACAGGCCCGCGGCCTGGGCGCCGAGGCTGGCAAGCAGCAGCGACAGGCCGAGGCCGGAAAGCCGGTAGGGGGAGTGCGGCATGGTTGAACTTCCTTTTGTTGTTCTGAATGGAATAGTTCTACTAATTTGCATTTTTTCATTGTTGCTCCCGCAAATTTATCGCTTTGATTGGCTTTTTTACAATATAAAATAAGACTAATTGGTCGGCGCAGCAGAGATGCCTGAATGCTTCGCTGGCCCGAACAGAAATGATCACTGCGCAGGAACCGTCATATGAACAATGAGAAAGGGGCTGGCATGCAGGCTGTGTACGCGGATCTCAACGGCAAGACCGTATTGATTTCCGGTGGCGCCTCGGGAATTGGCGAAGCCCTGGTTTGCGCCTTTGCCCAGCAAGGCGCCAGGGTCGCATTCGTGGACATGGCGCAAAGCCAGGGCGAGGCGTTGGCAGCCCGGTTATCGGCGCAGGGCCATTGCGTGGCGTTCGCGCCCTGCGACGTCACCGACGAGGCCGCTTACCAGGCCGCGATCGAGCGTTTTGCGCAGACGCTGGGGCCTGTCACGGTGCTGGTGAACAATGCCGCCAATGATGTGCGGCACAGCCTGGAGGAAGTCGACGCTTCGAAATTCGACAAGCTGATCTCGGTCAATCTCAAGCACGCCTTTTTCGCCAGCCAGGCGGTGGTGCCGATGATGAAGGCCGCCGGCGCCGGCAGCGTGATCAACCTGGGTTCCATCGGCTGGATGATGGCCTCCAGCGGGTACCCGGTCTACGCCGCCAGCAAGGCGGCCACCCACGGTCTGACCCGGGCCCTGGCGCGGGAATTGGGGCCTTGGCGGATCCGGGTCAACACCCTGGTGCCCGGCTGGGTGATGACCGAGAAACAGCTGGCGTTGTGGGTGGATGATGCCGCCCGCGAGCTGATCAGCCGCAGCCAATGCCTGCCGGGCAGCGTGGAGCCCGGGCATATCGCGCAGATGGCGCTGTTCCTGGCGTCCGATGCGTCCGCCATGTGCTCGGCGCAAAACTTCATCGTCGATGGCGGCTGGGTATAGCACCCGGCGAACGACGCCGTGGCCTTGCCAGAATGGTGGCGCGGCGTCGGCGAGCGGGTGCTCAAGTTCATCGGCCTTCGATACGCAGCGGCAGGCTGTCGATCACCTGCGACAGCGCTTGCTCCAGTTCCGCCTCTTCTTTTTTTACCAGTTCCGGGCTTCTTCGGCGTTGCCGGTATTCGCTGGGGCTGGCGCCCGCGAATTGCTTGAAGGCGCGGGCAAAGTAGGACGGGTCCTTGAAGCCGACTTCATAGCCGATGCTGGTGATGGGCATCTGGCTGTTGTCGAGCAGATTCTTGGCGCAATCCATGCGCTTGCTCAGGATGTAGTCCATGAACCCCAGGCCATGGACCTCCTTGAACAGCCGGCTGAAGCGAAACGTGGTCATGCCACAACGTTTGGCCAGCTCTTTCTGGTCGATGCTTTCACGAAAATTCTGCTCGATGTACAGCAGCACATCGCTGAGTGCCTGATGTTTCTGGTGCTCTACGGTCAGCCGGATGCTGTCCGGCAGGGACGGGCCGTGTTCGATCTGCAGCGTCTTGTTGCCGGGGCCGCCGTTGTGGCGCAGTTCGTAGAGCTGCTTCAGCGCATGCAGGAAGCGCCGGATCTCGGCACTCGAGAGCGGGAGCACCATGTATTCCCAGACCCGCGAACGCATGGCCCAGACCGCAAGTTCTTCGGAGTGCTGCACCGTGAACATGGCGATGGGAATGGAGGGAATCTTGTGTTTGATCTCCAGCAGCAGATTGAGCCCCGGCATGTCCGGGCGGTCATAGTGCATGCAGATCATGTCCGGTACGGGATGAGTGTCCTTTTCGGGCAGAGACGCGTCTTTTGACACCCGGCAATCGCAGGCTGGGCGAAACAGCGCGATCAGTTCTTCAGACGATCGGTCGCGCGTGAGGTCGAACCATAAAAGAGAGGGTTTTTGGACCGACTCAGGTTTCATTTCCTTATTCCTTCCTGGTGTCTCGCTGTCACTTCCTGGGGTGTCAGTATCGCCATTGTGCTTTGCGGGCAAAGGATCAAGTTCTGATAGCGCTTCATAAATTTTCTTGATTACCTTCTATGTCTGACAGCGAGATAAGAGTCACAGGCAGCTCCTTGCTGTTGCGATCGCCTTTTCTTGCAGCACTGGGCACAGCTGAATCAATTTAGTGTTATATGAGAACAGTTCCTTTTATGAAAAACTCCATCTGCCAGGTTTAGTTTCACTGGAGTTTCTTTGCTGTCTTGCCAAGTGGCGCAAAAAAGTCCTAGAAACCGGCAATAAACTCCTAACTCTTTGTGTTAGCCCCTGACTAGGATTCAGTCAGGCGGCACAAATACTGATCGCCTTAAAGCAACTTTTCTTATATGAGGTGAACAAGATGAAACTGCAAACAATCAAAACCTCGGTTCTGGCCTTCATCAAGGATGAAGATGGTTTGACCATCGTCGAGTATGCCGTGGCCGGTGGCCTGATTACGCTGGGCGCCGTTGCCGCGTTCGTGACCCTGGGCGGCAACGTGGCCACCGCCATTACCAGCCTGGGTTGCGCTGTTCAGGGCCAGGTGTGCTAACGACAGCCGTTGTGCCGAATCCTCGGTCCTGGGCTGGAGTTGCTTGTTGCTCGTACGCAGCCAGACTTCTCGGGTCTGGCTGCGATGAGCGGTTTCCCTCGGGCTGAGGCCGTACCTGTGGTCCATGTGTGTTTTCCCACCTTTTCTGTCTACTCTCGCCTGGACAGATGGAGCCTCCGCAATCGGTATGTGCAGTCAGCGCACAGTACATGATGGATGGCTCCAGTCTTGGTCTCGAGCGAGATCAAGTCGCGAGTGATCCTTTGGCCGAGCACGGCTCCATCGCTCTGCAGCGGCCTGCAAATTCTCTTTGCAGCTTCTGGAGTATCGTCGCTGTATTGCTCGCGTGAAGATCAAATCCTGATATGAAAACCCTGGGTTACTTCGTTTCGCACTATGGTTTTTTTGCAACAAACATGGCCGGGGCTTTTGTCTTTGTCGGCTGTGGCTTCGGCCGGTCTCGCGTCGAGGGCGAGATTGTTTCAAGGCGGCTCTTCAATTATTCCTTCCTTAGATAAGCCACCTGTTCCTTGGGGATGTGCTGTTCCTGGTGTTTTTTTGCATCTTTCAACAACAGCAATAAAGTCCTAACGATCAGCAAAAAACTCCTAACCCTTCCAATGTTCCCCTGACTAATGTTCAACCAGGCAGTACGAGAGTGCTGCTCTTACATAAAAACACTTGAGTGAGGTGGGAAAATGAATCTGCAATCGATCAAGACTTTGGTTATCAAGTTCGCCAAAGACGAAGACGGCCTGACCATTGTGGAATATGCCGTGGCCGGTGGCCTGATCACTTTGGGCGCTGTTGCCGCATTTATCACTTTGGGCGGCAACGTGGCCACTGCCATCACCAGCCTGGGATGCGCAGTCCAGGGTCAAGTCTGCTAACACCAATTTCCACCGAGGGCTGCAGTCATGGGCAAAGAGCAATTGTTCGTTGTTGCATTGATGCTGGGACTGCTGGGGATTGCGGTGGTGAGCGATCTTCGTCGCCACCGTATTCCCAACCTCTTGGTGCTGTTGGGGCTGGGACTGGGGATGGCCGGCCAGGTCTATTCCTCAGGCGTCATCGGGTTTGGTTATGGACTGCTGGGCATGTCGATCGGTTTTGTCGTTTTTCTTCCCCTGTACGCCTTTGGCGGGATGGCAGCCGGCGACGTCAAGCTCATGGCCATGGTTGGCACCTTTCTCACTCCGCAGCACGCCCTCTGGGCTGCGTTTTTCAGCCTGATTGCCGGCGGCGCGTGCGGGGTACTGATTGTGTTGGTACGTGGTCAGGTTCAACAGACCATGGGGCGCTACTGGCAGATGGTGAGAGCCAAGGCCTATTTTCCGCCGGCGGATGATGAAGTGGCCGGCAAACCCTTTCCCTATTCGGTTGCGATCCTGCTCGGCACATTGGCCAGCTTTCTCTGGTTGCCCCTTGGCCAGTAGCTCAGGAGAACATTATGTACGCCATCAGTAACAGCCGTCCGACCGGCAATGACCGGGAAGCAGTGCAGCGACTGGCTCCACAGCCACGCACGATCCTCGAGACCGGGCTGGCGGACAATTTCCTCGGAGACCTGGTCTGCAAGCATCTGCACGATGCGGGCGTACTGGACATGCCCCGACTGGTAGAGCGCCTGGCGCTGACGGGGGCGGTGGTTGAAGAGGTCCTGACCTTCCTGCGCCAGGATCATCGGGTCGAGATCCTTGGCCAGGCCGGTGGCCAGGGCTTGCGCTACGGGCTGACCGAGCGCGGCCGCAATGCTGCCCGCGATGCCTTGTCGCGCAGTGGCTATATCGGCGCGGCGCCCTTTCCGGTGAGCGCCTACCGCTCGCTGCTCAAGGTACAGACCATTCACCATGGCCGTATCAGTGCCCGGGACATGCAGGCGTCCTTCGGCTCCATGGTGCTGGCGCAGAACATGCTCGATCAGTTGGGCGTGGCCCTGAATTCCGGGCGCGCCATCATGATTTACGGGCCGGCGGGGACGGGCAAGACCTATGTCAGCAGCCGGTTGATCCGGCTGTTTTCCGAGTCCGTCTGGGTGCCCCATGCAATTGCGATCAACGACGCGGTGATCGAGATCTACGACCCCCAGGTACACCGACGCCTGGATGTCGGCGATCCGCAGAACAGCCTGATGCTCAACGAAGGGATCGACCGCCGGCTCCTGTGCTGCGAACGGCCGATCATCATCACTGGCGGCGAGCTGACCATGGAACAGCTGGATATCCGCTACGACCCCTTCACTCGCCAGTACCAGGCGCCGTTGCAGCTCAAGGCCAGCAATGGCCTGTTCGTCATCGACGACATGGGACGCCAGCGCATGGCACCCGCGGAGTTGCTCAACCGCTGGATCGTACCGATGGAGGAGAAGCGCGACTTCCTCAACCTCGGCGGCGGCCGACACTGCGAGTTGCCGTTCGACCTGATCCTGGTGTTTTCCACCAACCTGAACCCGTTGGAACTGGCCGACGAGGCGTTCCTGCGGCGCATTGGCTACAAGCTGCAGTTCGGCTACCTCAAGCCCGAGGAGTACGAACGTATCTGGATTCAAGAGACAGAGCGCCTGAACATCCAATACGACCCGCTGCTGTTGCGCTACGTCCTGGATGAGCTCTATGGCGCTGAAAACATGCCGCTGGTGCCTTGCCACCCACGGGATCTCTTGAGCATGGCGCTCGATCGCCAGCGTTATGTGGGCGCCAGCGGACCACTGTCAACCCTGGAACTGGAATGGGCCTGGCACAGCTACTTCGTCCAGCTCGATTTTCTTTGAGTAAGGAGATTTCGACATGAGTTCTCGTACTTTCACTCTGGTGGCCTTGTCCGTGGTCCTGGGCCTGGGCGCCGCATGGATGGCCAACACCTGGCTCAATGCAAGGCTCAATGCCACCCCCGACGACAACCAGCAGAACGTGGTGGTGGCGACCGTGGAAATCGCTTTCGGGCAAATGGTCGAGCCACAGCAGGTCGCGCTGGTCCGCATGCCCAAGGAGACCGTGCCCGAAGATGCTTTCGACGCGACCGAGAAGGTCGTGGGCAAGATCGCCACCTTCTCCATGCTGCGCGGCGACATCCTGCGTGGTGCGCGCCTGGCCGAACACCTGGGCGGCAGCACCCTGGCGTCGCTGATTGAGCCCACCAAGCGTGCGATCTCGGTCCGGGTGGACGACGTGGTCGGCGTGGGTGGGTTCCTGTTGCCGGGTAACCGGGTCGATGTGCTGGCTACCCGGCAGACCGGCAATACCGGCGACGCCGAATCCAAGACCATCCTGGAAGACCTGCGGGTGCTGGCGGTGGACCAGACGGCCAGTACCGACAAGACCCAACCGGTGGTCGTGCGCGCCGTGACCCTGGAAATGACCCCCCAGCAGGCCGAGGAATTGGTCAAGGGGATGGCGGCCGGCAAGCTGCAACTGGCTCTGCGCAACCCGCTGGACAACCAGAAGCAACCGGCGATGGTCGAGCCGGTCGCGATGATCCAGGAAGTGCCTGCCCCTCCCGTGGTGCGGCCGATTGTCCGGCGTCGTGCCAGCGGCGATAGCGGGATCACGGTGATCCGCGGGATCGAGGTCAACGTTGTGAAGTCCCAGCTGTAAATGATCGGGTACGACATAGACGAACAATGAGGGCTTGATGATGAGTGCGCGTATCCAACAGCCATTGAGTGCATTTCCTCGGCAGCAGCGCGGCGCAATGCTTGTACTGGTAGTGATTGCCCTGGCCGCGATGCTGCTAATGGGGGCCCTGGCGCTGGATGGCGGCCATATGCTGGTGAACAAGTCCCGCCTGCAGAATGCGGTGGATGCGGCGGCGCTGAGCGGTGCCAAGACGCTCAGCACGGTCATGGGCACGACAGGGGCCGCGAGCCTGACGCAGACCGCTGCGCTCAATACCCTGACCCTGAATGCCAGTGCCAGCGGCAACCAGGAACTGGCTGCCGCCATCGACAACAATGTCGGCGGTTTTGCCACGGTGGAATTGGCGTCCACTGTCTATGGACCTTTCTCTTTCCCCGGGCCGGCCAATGCGAGCTATGTGCGGGTGACGGTCACCAACTATTCCCTGGCCGGATTCTTCTGGGGCGTCTTTCAGACCCTGGGCAATGGCGTCGGTAACAAGTTCGTGAGCGCGGTCGCTACCGCCGGGCCAAGCCCCGCCAGCCCTTGCGACCTCACGCCACTGATGGTGTGCGGCGATCCAACGAAAAACAACCCGTCCACCGGGATGTTCTGGGGGTTCCAGTTCGGCGATCCGCAGGTGTTGAAAACCGCCGCAGGCAACAGCTCGCCGATTGGCCCCGGCAACTTCCAGCTGCTCGATTTCGGCTCGGGCGGCAGCACGGTCAGGCAGGGGCTGGCAGGCGGTATCAGCCAGTGCAACAGCGTCGGTTCGAATGTCCAGACCAAGCCGGGGAACACCGTCGGGCCTGCCTCGCAGGGCCTCAATACGCGCTTCAACCAATATTCCGGCGGTCTCAAGGCGGCGGACTATCCACCGGACATGGTGATCACGGTCAACCAGAAGTCGTTCACTTACGACGATGCGCTCAAGCAGATCCAGTACAACAATCAGGCGGTTACCTCGAGCAGCGGCAATTTGTCCGCGGCCGGCAGCGCCTTGTACGACTACCACGACTGGGTCCAGGACTCCGCCAGCTGCGTTGCCGGTAGCGGCGGTGGCTGCCAGAACGGCGGGGCGTTCGAACGGCGGATCATCAAGATCGTGATCGGTGACTGTTCGGGCAAGAACGACGGGGCGTCGTCGATACCGGTGCTGGGTTTCGGTTGCTACTTCGTCCTGCAGCCTGCATCGCAACAGGGCAATGAGTCGCAGATATTCGGTCAGTTCCAGAGTGTGTGCGAAGGCGACAACGTGCCTGGTCCCAACCCGGCCAATACCACCGGGCCGCAGATCATCCAGCTGTACAAGACCTATATCGACAACAGCCAGACGCCAAGTACCGACTCTTAGGAGGCTTTATGGGACGCACAGGATTCAGGTCGCCGCGCAACCAGGGCGGGTTGGCGATGGTGGAGCTGGTGTTGACGCTGCCGCTGCTGCTGTTGCTGATGCTGACCTTCGCCGAGTTCGGCCGCATGTTGTTCCAGTACAACAGCCTGATGCAGGCCAGTCGCGACGCCGGGCGTTATGTCGCTGACAAGGCGTGGAACGCCACCCTCGGCAAGCTCGACCTGAGCGGCACGCTGCAGGCCCAGGCCAAGAACGTCGCTGTCTATGGCGTGCCCGCCAACCCCAATGGCTACCCGGCGGTGGTGTCGGGGCTGACGCCGGCGAATGTCACGGTCACCGCGGTGGGGGCCGAGCATGTCCAGGTCAGCATTACCTACACCTATGTGCCGGTGATCGGCAGTGCCTTGCCCGTCTTGTATGGCAGCAACGTGCCGCTGGGCCTGGCCTTGACTTCCACTGTCGTCATGAGGGCCTTGTGATGAACGTCAAAGGTATGCGGGGGCTGTACACCGTCGAGTTCGCGATCACCAGCCTGGTGCTGTTCACCGTGTTGTTCGGTGTACTGGAAATGGGCCGGCTGTACTTCACGGTCAATGCCCTGAATGAAACCGTGCGTCGCGGCGCCCGCCTGGCGGCGGTGTGCGATATCGCCGATCCGGTGATTCTGCGTCGGGCGATGTTCAACGCTTCCACCGACAGCGGTCCGAGCAGCCTGCTCAATAACCTGACGTCCGCCAACCTGAACCTGGTTTATCTGGACGCCAATGGCGCGGTAGTCGCCAACCCCAACGATCTGAGCGGCAGCAACGGCTTTGTCGCCATTCGGTATGTCCAGCTACAGGTATCCAATTTCAGTTTCAATCTGCTGATTCCTGGGTTCAACGGGGTGTTTGTTCTACCGGTATTCAGGTCGACCGTGCCACGTGAAAGCCTCGGTCGGCAGCCCCAGGCAGCAGTCACACCGGAGATCACACCATGTTGAGCACCCGAGAAGCGCCCGTCGTCGCTGCTGCTACTGAAAAGCAAGGCAAACGCCTGCTGATCAGTGGGCGCGACGCGACGACCTTGAATCATCTGAAAGCGTTGAGCCAGGGGCTGCCGAATCTGCAGGTCAGCACTCGCCTGGTGAGCAACGGGCATACCGATCCGCTGTATGGGCTGGAGCAGATGCCCGACTTCCTGCTGTTGCGCGTCAGCCATCTGTGGCGTGAAGAGCTGGCGGCCTTGTTGCAGCATCCGCTCAAGGAACGGCCACCGCTCCTGGTCTGCGGCCCGCTGGATGAGCGCGAGGGCATGCGCCTGGCAATGCAGGCCGGCGCCCGGGACTTTCTCCCCGAGCCAGTCGCGGCAGAAGAGTTGCAGGCGGCCATCGGCCGTATGCTCATGGAGGCCAATGCGGAGCTGGGGATCGGTGGCAAGGTGATTGCGGTGATGAATGCCAAGGGCGGTTCGGGAGCCTCGATGCTCGCTTGCAACCTGGCGCATCAGCTTGCCACCCGCGGTGGCAGGACCCTGCTGCTGGACCTGGACCTGCAGTTCGGCAGCGTGGCGCATTGCCTGGATGTGGTGCCTACCCACAGCCATGTGGATGTGCTGAAGCAGGTCGAGTCCCTGGACAGCATCGCCTTGCGTGGCTATTGCAACCACTTCAGCCCGACCTTGCATGTACTGGGCGGGCGTACCGGGGAGCTGTGCCTGACGCAGGATGTGCACCTGGATCAGCTGGAAAAACTGTTGCGCCTGGCCCGTGGGACCTACGACTGGGTGGTGGTGGATCTGCCGCGGCAGATCGATCACCTCACCGGCGTCACGCTCGAACAGGCCGATCGCATCTACGTCGTGTTGCAGCAGAGCCTGAGCCACCTGAAGGACGGCACCCGCCTGACCCGCATCCTGCGCGACGACCTGAACGTGCAGAGCAACCGGATACAGGTGGTGGTCAACCGCTACAACAAGACCTCGCCGGTGAGCCTCAAGGATATTGCCGATGCCCTGCGTTGCCCGAACCCGCAAACCCTGCCCAATGACTATGCGGTGGTCAGCGAGAGTCAGAACACTGGTGTGCCGCTTGAGCTGCACGCTCCACGTTCGGTTGTGACCCTGGCCCTGCGCGAGCTGACCCAGAACCTGATCGGAATCGAGGTCGCCGAGAAGAGTTTGTTCAAACGTACCTTCAATCGTCTGTTCGGAGGCTAGGCCATGCTCAGCGACTTTCGTAATCGCCTGCGTCAGCAACCCGGCAAACAGGCACCGGCAGAGGCGCAGGACGCGTCCCTCGACAGTAAAGAGTGCGCCAGCGTGCTCATGGCCTGGGAGGCCAGTGTGCCGGACCTGCTCTATGAAACCAGGACCAAGCTCGGCTCGATGGAGGCCGAGTGGCGGGAAAAGATCTACCAGCAGTTGCTCAAGGTCATGGACCTGTCGCTCCTCGACTCCCTGGAGCCGGCCGAGGCCGGGCGGCAGATCCGCGACATCTGCCAGCGCTTGCTCGATGAGCATTCGGCGCCGGTCAATGCCAGCAGCCGCCAGTTGATCCTCAAGCAGATCGCCGACGAGGTGCTCGGCCTCGGGCCTCTGGAGCCGCTGCTGAATGACGCCAGTGTGTCCGACATCCTGGTCAACGGTCATGCCTCGGTGTATGTCGAGCGCTTCGGCAAGCTGCAACGAACGGATGTGCGTTTTCGCGACGACCAGCACCTGCTGAATATCATCGATCGCATCGTTTCCAGCCTGGGGCGGCGCATCGATGAGTCCTCGCCGCTGGTGGACGCTCGCCTGAAGGACGGCTCGCGGGTCAACGCCATCATTCCACCGCTGGCCATCGACGGACCGAGCATGTCGATCCGCCGCTTCGCCGTGGATTTGCTCAACACCGAGAGCCTGGTGCAGATGGGCACCCTGACCCCGAGCATCGCCCTGATGCTCAAGGCCATTGTCCGCGGCCGGTTGAATGTCCTGATCTCCGGAGGGACCGGCAGTGGCAAGACCACCATGCTCAACGTGTTGTCCAGTTTCATTCCGCACAACGAGCGGATCGTGACCATCGAGGACTCGGCCGAGCTGCAACTGCAGCAGCCCCATGTGGTGCGCCTGGAAACCCGGCCGTCGAACATCGAGGGCCGTGGCGAGGTGGGCCAGCGGGAGCTGGTGCGCAACAGCCTGCGTATGCGGCCGGACCGCATCGTGATCGGTGAGGTGCGTGGCGCCGAGGCGCTGGACATGTTGACGGCGATGAATACCGGCCACGACGGCTCGCTGACCACCATCCACGCCAACACCGCCCGCGATGCCCTGGGACGGATCGAGAACATGGTGTCGATGACGGGGGCGACCTTTCCGATCAAGGCCATGCGTCAGCAGATCGCTTCGGCCATCGGCGTGGTCATCCAGCTGGAGCGGCAGGAAGACGGTACGCGGCGGCTGGTCAGCGTGCAGGAAATCAACGGCATGGAAGGGGAAATCATCACCATGACCGAGATCTTCGCTTTCGTGCGCAGTGGCCTGGGCGAGAAAGGCGAGGTACTGGGCGAGTTCCGCCCCACCGGCATGGTTCCGGCATTTCGCGATGTGCTGGCCAAACGGGGCATCGAGCTGCCGCTCAGCCTGTTCCGGCCAGACTGGATGGAGGGCTAGTCATGAATCAAGTCCCCAGTGAATTTATCCTGGCGTTTCTCGGCATGGTGTTCACCGCCATATTCCTGCTCAGCCAGAGCGTGGCGGTGCCGGTGTTCGGCGAGGCCGGCAAGGTGCGCAAGCGTATTCGCAGCCGCCTCGACCTGCTGGAGCGGGCCAGTAACCTGGAGAACATGCAGTCGGTACTGCGCCAGAAATACCTGCGTCGCCTGTCCCCGCTGGAGGCGCGCCTGGAGCAGTTGCCGGCGATGGAGGCCCTGGCGCAGATGATCGAGCAGGCCGGACACGAATACCGCGCCTATCGGGTGCTGATGCTCAGCCTGGTCCTGATGCTGGCGGCGGGTATGCTGCTGTGGCTGTTCACGCAACTGTGGTGGGTGGCGCTCCCGGCGGCGGCTGTGGCCTTCTGGCTGCCGGTGTTGAAGATCTCCCGGGACCGCAACAAACGCTTTGCCCTGTTCGAGGAGCAGCTGCCGGATGCACTGGATGCCATGTGCCGGGCGCTGCGTGCTGGACATCCGTTCAATGAAACCCTGCAATTGGTGGCCGACGAGCACAAGGGGCCGGTTGCCCACGAGTTCGGCCTGACCTTTGCCGACATCAACTACGGCAACGATGTGCGTCGGGCCATGCTTGGCCTGCTGGAGCGCATGCCGAGCATGACCGTGATGATGCTGGTGACCACTGTGCTGATCCACCGCGAGACGGGTGGCAACCTGACGGAGGTGCTGGATCGTTTGAGCAGCTTGATTCGCGGCCGCTTCCGCTTTCAGCGCAAGGTCAAGACGCTCTCGGCCGAAGGGCGCATGTCAGGCTGGATCCTGGTGGCGATGCCTTTTGTACTGGCGGCGGGGATTGTGATTTCGAGCCCGACCTATCTGCCTCTGCTCATCAATGAGCCGCTGGGACAGAAGATGGTGCTTGGCGCGTTTGTGGCGATGCTGCTGGGAATCCTCTGGATACGCAAGATCATCCGGATTCAGGTGTGAACACAATCACTCGTAGGGGGTGAGGTCATGGAGTATCTACTGAGCCTGATCAATCGTCTGGTCGGTAATGAACAACTGGCGCGCATGGTCTTTGCCGCAGCCATCGGCCTGAGCGTGGTGCTGGCCGTGGCCACCCTGGTGTTGCTGGTGCAGGGGCTGCAGGACCCGGTGCACCGTCGTCTGCTGCTGATCAAGCGCGGCCATGGTGGCGATGGTCACCGGCAGGGGGCGCCGAGCAACCTGCAATTGATGCTGGAGCAGGTCGGCCAGCGTTTTGTCTCCGGTGAGCAGGAGCAGACCTCGGCGACCCGGACCTTGCTGACCCATGCGGGCTTTCGTTCCCCGGCCGCTGTCCAGATGTACTGGGCGGTGCGCCTGTTGACGCCATTGGTATTGGTGGCGCTGGCGGTCATGGCGCTGCCGCTGATACCGAAGGTATCGCTGCTGCTGGGGATGGGGCTGGTGATCCTGGCGCTGGGGGTGGGCTGGCTGGTACCGGCCATCTATGTCGACAGCCGCAGGAACGCGCGGATGACCCGTTTGCTCGTCGCCTTTCCGGATGCGCTGGACTTGATGGTGGTCTGCGTGGAATCAGGCCTTGCCTTGCCCCAGGCGATCGAGCGGGTGTCGGAAGAGATAGCGGTCAGCCAGCCTGAGCTGGCCATGGAGCTGGCACTGGTCAACTCCGAGATCCGCGCCGGGATTCCCAGTACCGAAGCGCTCAAGCATCTGGCCGAGCGTACCGGGCTGGAGGACATTCGCGGGTTGGTGAGCCTGTTGGCGCAGAGTATTCGCTTCGGGACCAGCGTGGGGACGACCCTGCGTATCTATGCCGAGGAGTTTCGTGACCGGCGCACTCAGCAGGCCGAAGAGAAAGCCGCGAAAATCGGCACCAAACTGGTGTTTCCGCTGATCTTCTGCCTGTGGCCAAGCTTCTTTCTGGTCGCCATAGGACCGGCGATCATCGGCGTCTTCAAAGTATTCGGGAAGTTATGAAAGAGGGGAGGGGCAAGGGCCATCGGCATGGATGGCATTGCCCCCTCTGAACTGAACGCCATCGCGATTCATTGTCACTTTGAACCACCCGAACTACCCGAACCTACGTACTCCTTGTAGTACTCGGGGATCGGGTGTTTGTAGTTGTCCAGCCAGCGCTGCAGGGTCAGTTCCCGTTCGCTGGGCGAGGCGTTCTGAGGAATGGGCGACTTGACCTGGTTTCGACTCTGCAGCAGCAGCCAGGTTTCGGTCGGCTGTTGTGACAGGGAGGCCGGGCCGGGTTCGATAGCCTGGGTCACCAGCGGAAGAAGCAAGAGTCCCAGGCAGCTGAGCGTTTGGTATTTCATCACTACCTCTGCGTTATTGGTTGATTGACACTTGATGGCGACGAATCCGTAGCACTGACTGCCTGACCGTTAGCTGACTTCTTCACCGCGTTCCTGAGTTTTTCGGCCCGCTCCTTGGCGTTGGTGACTTGTTCGGGCTTCAGGCCGGCACGATTGACCAGGTCCGAGGCCTGTTTCCAGTTGCCTTGATAAATCAGCAAGGTCACCAGGTTGAGGGTTGCCAACTGATCGTCCTGTTTCAGCTCCATGGCCGTGAGGAACTCAAAGCGGGCTTGCCTGGTATCCCCCTGGTTGAGGTAGACCACCCCCAGATCGTTGCGGATCTTCTCGTCGGTGGGGGACAGGCGCGCCGCGCGTTTCAGATGTTCCAGGGCCAGAGCGTTATCGTGGCGTGACGCTGCCAGTTGACCCAGGCCATGCTCGCCTTCGGCGGCCAGGCAGGTGCTGAGCAGGCTGCGGTACAGCGGTTCGGCATCGCTCTGGCCGAGCTGGCGATAGACCTTGGCCTTGCGCATGCGGACCTGCGGCAGGTCTTCCGGCAGGCGTTGCAGATTGGCCAGGCCGGCGTGCAGCTTGCCTTCGCCGATCATGTCGTCGGCCAGGCTCAGCGACAGTTCCTGATCCGAATCCAGTTTGCTGCATGCCTGCTTCGACCAGGCACTGCTGCCGTTCGTGGCGCAGCCGCTGAGCATGAGCAGCCCCAACGCAGCAATGACTACTTTCATTTTTCGCTCCTGGAACAATCCGATTGTCGAGGAATGGCCAACACCGGACTTGCCGAGTCCGGTGTCATCGAGCCTGAGCGTGGCCAGCGACGAGCCAGAACCCTGGTTCATTGCGAAAGCCCGCTGGCGGCCTGGTCATAATTGCCGTTTTCCAGGAAGTACAGACGGAACCAGTTCGGGTCGTAGTTGCGCAGTGGCTCGCCAGGCAGTACCGGCAGCTTGGCGTTGACCGCCAGCGGTTGCACCAGATGCGGGGTGACGATCATCAGCAGTTCCTTCTCTTCGCGCCTGATCGAAGAATCACGGAAAAATGCGCCCAGGATCGGAATCTCTCCCAGGCCGGGGAACTTGCTCACGGCCGTGGTATTGGTGGTGCTGATCAGGCCGCTGATCACGAAGCTCTCACCGTCGGCCAGGGAGATGCTGGTGTCGGTGCGACGCACAACCAGGGCTGGCACCGAGATGCCGTTGACGGTAATCCCGTTGTTGAAGTCCAGTTCGCTGACTTCCGGGGCAACCTTCAAGGCGATGCGGTCATTTCCGACGATTGTGGGGGTCAGGGTCAGGCGAATACCGAATTCCTTGTACTGGATGGTAATACTGTCGCTGCCGCTGCTGGGGACCGGGATCGGCACTTCACCACCGGCCAGGAAGCTCGCGCTCTGTCCGCTCAGCGCCACCAGGCTCGGACGCGCCAGGGTGTAGGCAAACCCACTGCCTTCCAGGGCGTTGATCAGCCCAAGGACGTTACCGCCACCAAAGCCAATATTAAACTGGCCGTTGTTGAGCGGTATTCTCGGTGCGAGGCCACCGATATTGCCGGGCGTCACCGTCACCAACGGGACCGTGCCCGGGGAGCTGAACAGGAAGTTACCGCTCTTGCCGAAGATCGAGGTGCCGGCCTCTTTCAGCTTGGTGCGGCTGACTTCGACAAAGCGGATATCGGTCTGCACCTGGCTGGCCAGAGACGGGTCTTCGGAGGGGGGCAGTAGCGAACTGACCATCGAATGAGGGCC
Organism: Pseudomonas sp. B3G-3; assembly: GCF_028640915.1. NCBI lineage: Bacteria > Pseudomonadati > Pseudomonadota > Gammaproteobacteria > Pseudomonadales > Pseudomonadaceae > Pseudomonas > Pseudomonas sp. B3G-3. The sequence continues at coordinate 80,256 of NZ_JAQZAB010000116.1, forward strand.
CTTGCCCTGGACGAACACCATGCTCTGGCGAGGTTCCTTGTCGCAGGCTGTCCAGACCATCAGGCTGGTGGCGCCGGGCGCAATGCCCGTCAGCAGGTATGAATCCCGCCCATTGAGATACACATCGGCAATTTTCGGGTCGCCCACGGCCAACCGGGTAATGGCAACGGGGGAGTGCATTATCGTCTGCTGACCCTCTCCCACTTCCACCGTCGACGGCAGTGGCTGCAATCCAGCGCAGTTATTTGATGCCGCCATGGCCATCCCGGTGGGGAGGCCAGCGATCATCAATGTCCACGCCACTCTCCTGAGCACCTGTACATAATCACTGTTCATGCACTGCTTCCTTGTTTGGGCTGGGAAAACCGCAAGGGCCGGTCAGCAGGGATCATTTCTCCGTCATCTGAACCAGAGCCCGCCAAGTGTTGCTGCAACCAACCAGCAGTTAGCTGTTTCTGTAACTGACGTTAGCGCAGAAAGATAAAATTGCTATGAAGTGTAAAAAAACGCTTGGTCGATCGAGGGGATTCGCCGCCGGGTCGAGGCTCGCCTGCCTGTAATGCTCAAAAATGGTGCGAGTGCGCATTGCGCGTCACTGAGCCGTTTGCGCTGAGGCGCTTCTGCAGAGGCTGCAATTTGTGGGCTTTCGTGCTGGGTCGAGCCGTGTGGCACGGGCGTGACACAGGTCAGAATCATCTTTTACATCAAGGGGATATTCTGTAGCCTTGCGCAGTTTCAACGCTGCACCTACCTGATGAATACTCACTCTCCCGGCGGTACCCTCAACGGGTCCGGAGCCGGGTGTATACTCGACTTTCGCGCATAAGCGCCCGCAGGTCTTGCGATCATGACGCACATTTCCGAACGCCTTCTGGTTCAGGCCCACCTTGACGCCAAGCAGCCCAAGCCGCTGACTGCCGCAGAAGAAGCCCATTACCGTGCCGCGATTGCTGCCGAGCTCAAGGCTCAGGACGCCGTGCTGGTGGCTCACTTCTACTGTGACCCGGTGATTCAGGCCCTGGCCGAAGAGACTGGCGGCTGCGTGTCCGATTCCCTGGAAATGGCCCGTTTCGGCAACGCTCACCCGGCCAAGACCGTGGTGGTCGCCGGTGTCAGGTTCATGGGCGAGACGGCGAAGATCCTCAACCCCGAGAAACGCGTGCTGATGCCTACCCTGGAGGCCACCTGCTCCCTCGACCTGGGGTGCCCGGTGGAAGAGTTCTCGGCGTTCTGCGACCAGCATCCGGAGCGCACCGTTGTGGTCTACGCCAACACCTCGGCAGCGGTCAAAGCCCGTGCCGACTGGGTGGTGACCTCCAGTTGCGCCCTGGAAATCGTCGAAAGCCTGATGGATAACGGCGAAACCATCATCTGGGGGCCGGACAAGCATCTGGGCACCTACATCCAGCGCCAGACCGGTGCCGATATGCTGCTGTGGGACGGTGCCTGCATCGTTCATGAAGAGTTCAAGTCCAAGCAGCTGGAGGACATGAAGGCGCTCTATCCCGATGCGGCCATTCTGGTCCACCCGGAATCGCCGACCTCGGTGATCGAGCTGGCCGATGCGGTGGGTTCCACCAGCCAGCTGATTGCCGCCGCGCAGCGTTTGCCGAACAAGACGCTGATCGTGGCGACCGACCGCGGCATCTTCTACAAGATGCAGCAGCTGTGCCCGGACAAGGTGTTTATCGAGGCGCCAACGGCCGGTAACGGCGCGGCTTGCCGCAGCTGCGCCCATTGCCCGTGGATGGCCATGAACACCCTGGAGCGCACCTTGCAGTGCCTGCGTGAGGGTAGCAACGAGATATTCGTCGACCCGGCGCTGATTCCCCAGGCCATTCGCCCGCTCAAGCGCATGCTCGATTTCACCCAGGCCGCGCGGATGAAGCTGGCGGGCAATGCCTGATCGCCTTCGACAAGCGCACAGAAAAACGCCCCGACATTCGGGGCGTTTTTTTGTGTGGCGGATTATTTTTTCTGTTTGGGGATGCGCACGATCTGGCTGGACGAGTAGATGTCGTGCCAGCTGCGCTTCTGTTTGTCCACCAGGACCCAGATGAAACCCAGCCCGGCGCATAGCCAGGAAGCGATCGAGACCATGAAGCGCAGGAGGGCCTGCCACAGGCTGATGCTGCTGCCGTCGGCGTTCTGCACGCGAATGCCCCAGACCTGCATGCCCAGGGTCTGGCCGGAGTGGGTCCAGAACTTGGCGAAGAAGGCGAACAGCACGAACAGCAGGACGGTCGAGTAGAGGGGATCGCCGTCCAGGGCGCCGGATTCGGTCAGGGTGCGCATCCGGGTTTCACCGAGGATCTGCAACTGGATGAACTTGTAGATGCCGCCCGTGACGATCAGCAGTGCGGTGCACAGCAGGAAATCGTAGAACATCGCTGCCAGACGACGGCCCAGGCCAGCGGCGGGAAAATCGCCCTGGGGGGTTAGCAGGTGCTTTGGCATCACAGGCCTCTCGATCGAAGAAAGAAGCCATTTTACGGAATTGCGCGCACAAAAAAGCCCCTGATGTCAGCATCAGGGGCTTTTTCGTTACAGACGATCAGCCTTCGGCTTGAACTTCGTCAGCCTGCATGCCTTTTTGGCCCTGCACAGCGATGAAGGTCACTTTCTGGCCTTCTTTCAGGCTCTTGAAGCCGTTGCCCTGAATAGCGCGGAAATGCACGAACAGATCCGGACCGCTTTCTGGAGTGATAAAACCAAAACCTTTCTCGTCGTTAAACCACTTGACGGTACCGCTCTGACGTTGGGACATTTCTTATTTCCTTTGACGCTAAAAAATTAATGACAGTCTCTTTCTCATGAAGGAGTACTGGGCTGGGTTGCAGGAAAGTAAGAGACGTCGAACGGGTTGTAGCAAACTTGTTGGCTACTGCCCAGGTCACGATTCCAAGCGACCCATGCAAACACAGTGGGGAAACTCTACGCCAACTATGGGAGAAAAAACAAGCCCTGCGAAACCCCGGTTTTCCTCAGCTTGCAGCTGTTTGCCGGAACTAGGCGTCTGGGCTTATTCGATAGAGTTGTTCAATTGTTTTCAACTGTTATAAGGCAAGTTCAATATCGAAAATATGCACTATTTTATGGCGGTTGCGTTACAGATTAGTGCACTTTTAACGCAACCGCGTTACTTATAGAAACAGTTGATCAACCGCGATAGTAGCGTTGTGCAACGAATGGCATTTTGCTTACAAGCATTGGCACCTTTTTCCCACGAACAATTGCCCAAACTGGCGTATCGAGTGCGACATAAGCGCTATCGATGTAACCCATGGCCAACGGACCGCCCAGGGTCGGACCAAAACCGCCGCTGCAAACACTGCCGATCACCTCGCCCGCTTCGTTGACGATTTCCGCGCCTTCACGCACCGGTGTGCGTTCCTGGGGCAGCAGGCCCACGCGCTTGCGCTGCACGCCATTGAGCTGTTGGGCGAACACCTGTTCCGCGCCCGGGAAACCGCCGGCCCGCGCGCCATCGGCACGACGTGGCTTGGAGATGGCCCACAGCAGGCTGGCTTCGATCGGGGTGGTCTGGCTGTTCATGTCATGGCCATACAGGCACAGGCCGGCTTCCAGGCGCAGCGAGTCACGGGCACCGAGGCCGATCGCCGCCACTTCCGGTTCGGCCAGCAGGGCGCGGGCCAGGGTTTCGGCGTCGGCCGCCGGCACCGAGATTTCGAAACCGTCTTCGCCGGTGTAGCCCGAACGGCTGACAAAACAGTCCACGCCCAGCAGCTTCACGCGGGTGAATTGCATGAACGTCATCTTCGCCACTTCCGGCGCCAGGCGCGCCAGCACGGTGACGGCCGCCGGGCCTTGCAGGGCGAGCAGGGCGCGCTCCTCGAACAGCGGCTCGATGCTGCACGCCTGGCCAATGTGCTGGCGCAGATGGGCCAGGTCCTGCTCCTTGCAGGCGGCGTTGACCACCAGGAACAGCTCGTCGTTGCCCAGGTTGGCGACCATCAGGTCGTCGAGGATGCCGCCGTTTTCATTGGTGAACATGGCATAGCGCTGCATGCCCACGGGCAGGTCGATGATGTCCACCGGCACCAGGGTTTCCAGGGCCTGGGCGGCATTGGCGCCGCTCAGGCGGATCTGGCCCATGTGCGAGACGTCGAACAGGCCGGCCTGCTCGCGGGTGTGCTGGTGTTCTTTCATCACGCCCAGCGGGTATTGCACGGGCATGTCGTAACCGGCGAACGGCACCATGCGCGCGCCGAGTTCGAGGTGCAGCGAATGCAGCGGGGTCTTCAACAGTGTTTCGGTGGACATGTTCAGCTCCTGGATAAACGTGAGATGCGTGTGTGCCTGCATCAGCACTCGATGATGTTGACTGCCAAACCGCCGCGGGCGGTTTCCTTGTATTTGCTTTTCATGTCGGCGCCGGTCTGGCGCATGGTGCGGATCACCTTGTCGAGGGAGACGAAGTGTTGTCCGTCACCCCGCAGGGCCATGCGCACGGCGTTGATCGCCTTGACCGAACCCATGGCGTTGCGCTCGATGCAGGGCACCTGCACCAGGCCGCCGATCGGGTCGCAGGTCAGGCCGAGGTTGTGTTCCATGCCGATCTCGGCGGCGTTTTCCACTTGTTGCACCGTACCGCCGAGCACTTCGCACAGGGCGCCGGCCGCCATCGAGCAGGCCACGCCGACCTCGCCCTGGCAGCCGACTTCGGCGCCGGAGATGGAGGCGTTTTCCTTGTAGAGAATGCCGATGGCGGCGGCGGTCAGCAGGAAACGCACCACCCCGTCTTCGTTGGCGCCGGGGATGAAGCGCATGTAGTAGTGCAGCACCGCCGGGATGATGCCGGCGGCGCCATTGGTGGGCGCGGTGACGACGCGCCCGCCGTTGGCGTTTTCTTCGTTGACCGCCAGGGCATACAGGTTGACCCAGTCCAGCACCGACAAGGAATCGCGCAAGGCCGCCTCGGGGTGTTTGCACAGCTGGCGGTGGAGGGCGGCCGCGCGGCGCTTGACCTTCAGGCCTCCCGGCAGGATCCCTTCATTGCGGCAGCCGGCATCCACGCAATCCTGCATCACTTGCCAGATCTTCAGCAGGCCGGCGCGGGTTTCCGCTTCCGGTCGCCAGGCGCTTTCGTTGGTCAGCATCACCTGGCTGATGGACAGGCCATAGGTGGTGCAGTGACCGAGCAAGTCCTTGGCGCTCTTGAAGGGGAAGGTCAGTTTGGTGGTGTCTTCGACGATACGGTCGGCCCCCGCAGCGTCCTCGTCGACCACGAAGCCGCCGCCCACCGAGTAGTACTCGCGGCTGCGGATCTGCAACCCGGCGGCATCGAAGGCTCGGAAGATCATGCCGTTGGGGTGGTAGGCCAGGGGTTTGCGGATCATGGCCAGGTGTTCTTTCTCGTTGAACGCGATGACGTGTTCGCCGAGCAGGGTCAAGCGTGCGCTGCTGCGTATTTCCTGCAGGCGCGCGGCGATGTTTTCGGTATTCACGGTATCCGGGTGTTCACCTTCCAGGCCCAGGAGCACGGCCTTGTCGCTGCCGTGGCCCTTGCCGGTGGCGCCGAGCGAGCCGTACAGCTCGACCTTGACGCAGGTGGTGGCGCCCAGCAGCCCGTCACGCCGCAGGCCTTCGACGAAGCGCGCGGCCGCGCGCATCGGGCCAACGGTGTGGGAGCTGGAGGGGCCGATGCCAATCTTGAACAGGTCGAACACGCTCAAGGACATGTTGGTTCTCCGGTTTCTTGTTATAGAGGCAGCGACAAGCCAGAAGCGACAAGCTGCAAGTCAGAAGCCGATCGGCTCTTTCTTGCAGCTTGAGGCTACTAGCTTGTTGCTGCCTTAGGCGTAGCTTTCGATCGACGGGCAGGCGCACACCAGGTTGCGGTCGCCGAACACGTTGTCGACGCGGCCGACCGGAGGCCAGTACTTGCCTTCGATCAGCGAGGCCACCGGGTACACCGCCTGTTCACGGCTGTAGGGGTGCGACCACTCGCCAACGATTTCCGCCGCGGTGTGCGGGGCGTTTTTCAGCGGGTTGTCGTCCTTGTCCAGGCTGCCGTTTTCCACCGCGCGGATTTCTTCGCGGATGCGGATCATGGCGTCGCAGAAGCGGTCCAGTTCTTCCCTGGATTCGCTTTCGGTCGGCTCGATCATCAGGGTGCCGGCCACCGGGAACGACATGGTCGGGGCGTGGAAGCCGAAGTCGATCAGGCGCTTGGCGACGTCGTCGACGCTGATGCCGCTGCTGTCCTTGAGCGGGCGCAGGTCGAGGATGCACTCGTGGGCCACCAGGCCGTTGCTGCCGGTGTAGAGCACCGGGTAGTGCTCTTCCAGGCGACGGGAGATGTAGTTGGCATTGAGGATCGCCAGCTGCGAGGCACGCTTGAGGCCTTCGCCGCCCATCATGCGGATGTACATCCAGGTGATCGGCAGGATGCTCGCGCTGCCGAACGGCGCGGCGCAGACCGCGCCTTCCTTGCGTTCCATGGCCGCGTGGCCCGGCAGGAACGGCGCCAGGTGCGACTTGACGCCGATCGGGCCGACGCCCGGGCCGCCACCGCCGTGGGGAATGCAGAAGGTCTTGTGCAGGTTCAGGTGCGACACGTCGCCGCCGAACTTGCCCGGGGCACAGAGGCCGACCATGGCGTTCATGTTGGCGCCGTCGATGTACACCTGGCCGCCGTTGTCATGAATGATGCCGCAGATTTCGCGGATGCCTTCCTCGAACACGCCGTGGGTCGACGGGTAGGTGATCATCAGCGCGGCGAGGTGCTCGCGGTGCTCGATGGCCTTGGCCCGCAGGTCTTCGATATCGACGTTGCCGCGGGCGTCACAGGCGGTAACCACCACGCGCATGCCGGCCATGTTGGCGGTGGCCGGGTTGGTGCCGTGGGCGGACGAAGGGATCAGGCAGATGTCGCGACGGTCGTCGCCACGGCTCTGGTGATAGGCACGAATGGCCAAGAGGCCTGCGTACTCACCCTGGGAGCCGGCGTTCGGCTGCAGGGACACCGCGTCGTAGCCGGTGGCGGCGCAGAGCATGGCTTCCAGTTCGGACGTCAGTTGCTGGTAGCCGGCGCTTTGCTCGGCCGGGGCGAACGGGTGCAGGGCACCGAACTCGGCCCAGGTGATCGGGATCATTTCGCTGGCGGCGTTGAGCTTCATGGTGCACGAGCCCAGCGGGATCATGGTGCGGTCCAGGGCCAGGTCCTTGTCCGCCAGCTTGCGCAGGTAGCGCATCAGCTCGGTTTCCGAGTGATAGCGGTTGAACACCGGGTGGCTGAGGATCGCCGACTGACGCACCAGCGGCGCCGGGATACGGCTCTGTACCGTGGTGGCCAGCGCGGCGAAATCCGGCAGCGCCTGACCGTCGGCCAGCAGGCTCCACAGGGCCTCTACATCGGCCTGGCCGGTGGTTTCGTCGAGGGACAGACCCAGGCGCTCGGCGTCAATCACCCGCAGGTTGATGCGCTGGGCGCGGGCCTTGTCGTGCAGCGCCGAGGTGCGCGCGCCTGTGTGCAGGGTCAGGGTGTCGAAGAAGCTTTCCTGCTCGACCTTGATCCCCAACTTGCTCAGGCCCTGGGCCAGGATCGCGGTCAGCTGGTGGATGCGCCGGGCAATCCGGGTCAGGCCTTTGGGGCCGTGGTACACGGCGTACATGCTGGCGATGTTGGCCAGCAGCACCTGGGCGGTGCAGATGTTGCTGGTAGCTTTCTCGCGACGGATATGTTGCTCGCGGGTCTGCATGGCCAGGCGCAGCGCCGGCTTGCCGAAACGGTCCACGGACACCCCGACCAGACGGCCCGGCATGTCGCGCTTGAACGCGTCCTTGGTGGAGAAGTAGGCCGCATGCGGGCCACCGAAGCCCAGTGGCACGCCGAAGCGCTGGGCGCTGCCGATGGCCACGTCGGCGCCGAATTCGCCCGGCGGGGTCAGCACGGTCAATGCCAGCAGGTCGGCGGCGACCGCCACCAGGGCGTTGGCGGCGTGGAAGCGCTCGGTCAGCTCGCGGTAGTCGAACAGGTCACCGTTGCTCGCCGGGTATTGCAGCAGGGCACCGAAGAACGGGCTGACGTCGGTCAGTTTGCGCTCGTCGCCGACCACCACGTCGATGCCCAGCGGCTCGGCACGGGTGCGCAGCACGTCGAGGGTTTGCGGGTGGCAATGGCTGGAGGCGAAGAAGGCGTGGCTGCCCTTGTTCTTGCTCAGGCGCTTGCAGAAGGTCATGGCTTCGGCGGCGGCGGTGGCTTCGTCGAGCAGGGAGGCGTTGGCGATCGGCAGGCCGGTGAGGTCGCTGATCAGGGTCTGGAAGTTCAGCAGCGCTTCCAGGCGGCCCTGGGAGATTTCTGGCTGGTACGGGGTGTAGGCGGTGTACCAGGCCGGGTTTTCCAGGAGGTTGCGCAGGATCGGCGACGGCGTGTGGCAGTTGTAGTAGCCCTGGCCGATGTAGGTCTTGAACAGCTGGTTCTTGGCGGCGATGGCCTTGATCGAGGCCAGTGCGTCGGCTTCGCTCTGCCCGGCGGGCAGGTCGAGGACGCTGGTGCCCTTGATGCTGTCGGGGATCACGCTGGCGCTCAGGGCTTCCAGGGAGTCGAAGCCCAGGCTGTTGAGCATGGCTTGCTCGTCGTCCTGGCGCGGGCCGATGTGGCGCGCGATGAATTCGTTGGCGGTGCTCAGGTTGACTTGAGTCATGGCGGCTCCTCAGGCGTCGGCGTTGGCTTTGATCAGGCGGTCGTAGGCGTCCTGATCCAGCAGTTGGCCGACAGCGGCGGCGTCCGCGGGAATGAAGCGGAAGAACCAGCCTTCGCCCAGCGGGTCTTCGTTGACCAGCTCGGGGCTGGTGTCCAGGGCGGGGTTGGTTTCCACCACTTCCCCGTCCAGGGGCATGTACACGCCGCTGGCGGCTTTTACCGATTCCACGGTGGCGGCTTCGGCGCCCTTGTCGTAGGCCTGCAATTCCGGCAATTGCACGAACACCACATCGCCCAGGGCGTTTTGCGCGAAAGCCGTGATGCCGACGGTAACGCTGCCATCGGCTTCGGTACGCAGCCATTCGTGATCTTCAGTAAAACGCAACTCGCTCATGGAAACTCCTCAAGGGGCCAGATTCGTCTGGTGGACGCGATTGAATGCTCGTGCAAGGCCGAGCTGAATGGATAAGCCCATAGCAAAAATGCGGCCAATGTTTTTAAGTTGTTATAAATCAATAAGTTATGAGTTTCTCCTGGCAAGCAAAAGTTGACAGCTGTAGCGAAATCGCTACAGCTGGAGCGTCAGGGAAAAGCCTATGGGGATCAAAGCCTTGCGTAGCGCCGATTACAACCGGCTGTAGCGATATCGTTCCGCTGTAGCGCTTTCAGTACAGGTGGAGGTCGCTTTTCGCACTGTTTCTTTGTAGGAGCGAAGCTTGCTCGCGATGAGCCTGAGAGCGCTGCGCGGGCTCCAGGCACTGCGGCGCCGTTGAGATTTTTCGCGAGCAAGCTTCGCTCCTACAGAAGCAGAGCGGAAGCGACAGCCGTCAGGCTTTCAGGGCTTGTTGGGGATGCCGTACTTGCGCAGGCGATGGGCGATGGCGGTGTGGGAGGTCTGCAGGCGGCTGGCCAGCTGGCGGGTCGAGGGGTAGTTGACGTACAGGCTTTCCAGCAGTGCCTTCTCGAACTCTTCGACGGCCTGTTCCAGGCTTTCGACTTCGGTGTCGTTCTGGCGCGCCACCGAGGTGCCGGCGATATCCAGGTCGCCGATGTCCACCAGGCTGCTTTCGCAGATCGCCGCCGCGCGGAAGATCACGTTCTGCAACTGGCGCACGTTGCCCGGCCAGCGGTTGCCCAGCAGCGCCGGATAGGTGCCGGGCGCCAGGCGGCAGACCGGGCGCTGGATCTGCGCGCAGGCCTGCTGCATGAAATAGCGCGCCAGCAACAGGATGTCCTGGCCGCGCTCGCGCAGGGGCGGCACTTCCACATTCAGCACGTTGAGGCGATAGAACAGGTCTTCGCGAAAGCTGCCTTCGGCGACCATCTTTTCCAGGTCGCGGTGGGTGGCGCTGAGGATCCGCACATTGACCTTGACCTCACGGTCGCCGCCGACCCGGCGAAAGCTGCCGTCATTGAGAAAACGCAGCAGCTTGGCCTGCAAATAGGGCGACATTTCGCCGATCTCGTCGAGAAACACAGTGCCCTGGTTGGCCAGCTCCATCAGTCCCGGCTTGCCGCCGCGCTGGGCGCCGGTGAAGGCGCCGGGCGCATAGCCGAACAGCTCGCTTTCGGCGAGGTTTTCCGGCAGGGCGGCGCAGTTCAGCGCGAGAAACGGCGCGCCGTGCCGCGCACTGATGGCGTGGCAGGCCCGCGCCACCAGCTCCTTGCCGGTACCGGTTTCGCCCTGGATCAGCAGCGGTGCATCCAGCGCGGCGACGCGCTGGGCGCGGGCCTTGAGGGTACGGATGGCCGGCGAATCGCCGAGCAGGGCATCGAAGCCTTCGGCATGGTCGTGGTGCAGGGCCGACAGGCGCTCGCCGATGCGATTGGGCTGATACAGGGTCAGCAGCGCGCCGGCGTCGGTGATCGGCGTGGCGTCCAGCAGCAGGGTCTGGCCGTTGAGGGTGATTTCCCGCAGGGGCAGGCGAAAGCCCTGTTCCAGCAGGGTTTCCAGCAGCGCCGGGTCGTCGAACAGCTCGGCCACGCTTTCCCCGGCCGGCTCGCGGCCATACAGGGCGATCAGCGCCGGGTTGGCCAGCAGCACCTTGCCGGCGCTGTCCAGGGCCAGCACCGGGTCGGTCATCGCCGCCAGCAGGGCGTCGAGCTGCAGGTGGCGACGCTGGCCGGGCAGGATGTCGACCACCGTCACCGCCTGCACGCCGCGCACGCTGAACAGCGCGTCGCGCAGCTCTTCCAGCACTTGTGGGCTGAGCGTCGGGGCGTCGATGTAGACGTTGGGCGGCACCATCTCCACCGCATCCAGGTTGAGGTTGCGCCCACCGAGCAGGGCCAGGACTTCCTGGGTGATACCGACGCGGTCGATAAAGCTGACGTGGATGCGCATGGGGCGGACAAGGGTTCTGGAAAACGGAGGGTGGCAAGTATGCCTTGGCGGACGCCATTGGTGAAATTCGCCGTGGCCACAGGCTTCTGTAGGAGCGAAGCTTGCTCGCGATGAACTAGAAGACACCGCGGCGGATCAGGCTACTCGCGTCATCCTTGACGACCATCGCGGGCAAGCCTCGCTCCTACAAGTCAGCGGGTAGGGGAAGCCCGCGACCCGCGGGCTGGGGTTACTCGAGATGTTCGGGTTTTACCGGGTCCCCGGATTTCACGTTCAACTGCACCCGCACATCCTCGAACATCGCATCGTAGTGCTTGTGCACCGAACCGATGCTGCTCATTGCCTTGGGAATCCCGTACTTCTCGGCGATTTTCGTCACGTTGCTGGCGAAGTTGTACGCCTGATCCTTGGGCAGGAAGAAGGGTTCATCGACCGCTTTGCCCTGGATCGTTCCATGCATCTTGAACTGCATCCCCTTGCCTTCCTTGGGATCCTGCGCAACCTCGTAGTCGATGCAGATGTTGTAGCTGACATCGTCCTTGTTCAGCGCGTGTCGTTCGATGTGCAAATGACCGGGTTCGAACTGGGCCATGGTTCTCTCCTTTCAAGGCATGGGAGAGGGGCAGGCCTGGAACCTGCACCCTGAGTCTCTCTTATCGGTAGGTGATGCCCGGCTGGGCCGTGCTGATGCGCGTGCCGGCCTGGCCCTGGACGATCGCTTCGATGTCCGAGAGTGAACCGATCACTGCGACTTTTCCAGTATGGCGGGCGAACTCGCAGGCCGCCTGGACCTTTGGTCCCATGGAGCCGGCGGCGAAGCCGAGCTTTTCCATTTCGTCCGGGTGCGCCTGGGCGATGGCTTTCTGCGACGGCTTGCCCCAGTCGATAAAGGCCGCGTTGACGTCGGTGGCGATCACCAGCAGATCGGCCTCCAGCTGTTCGGCCAGCAGCGCCGAGCACAGGTCCTTGTCGATCACCGCCTCGATGCCCTTGAGCTTGCCATCCTCGCCGTACATAGTCGGAATGCCGCCACCGCCGGCGCAGATCACGATACTGCTCTTTTCCAGCAGCCATTTGATCGGGCGGATTTCAAAGATGCGCTTGGGTTTCGGGCTGGCCACCACGCGGCGGTACTTGTCGCCATCGGGGGCGATGGCCCAGCCTTTTTCCTTGGCCAGTTTTTCCGCCTCTTCCTTGCTGTAGACCGGGCCGATGGGCTTGCTCGGGTTCTGGAACGCCGGGTCCTTGGCGTCGACCTCGACCTGGGTCAGCAGGGTGGCGAAGGGCACTTCGAAGTCCAGCAGGTTGCCCAGTTCCTGTTCGATGATGTAGCCGATCATGCCTTCGGTTTCGGCGCCGAGCACGTCCAGCGGGTAAGGTGACACCGAGGTGTAGGCCGCCGCCTGCAGCGACAGCAGGCCGACCTGCGGGCCGTTGCCGTGGGCGATCACCAGCTGGTTGCCGGGATGGATCTTGGCGATCTGTTCGGTGGCGATCCGGATATTGGCGCGTTGATTGTCCGCGGTCATGGGTTCACCACGGCGGAGCAGGGCGTTGCCGCCCAGTGCGACGACGATACGCATAATGCATTCCTTCCAGAATTCGGTGATCCCGTGGGCGCAAGTCGCGCGCCCACGGGTCGAGGGGCCGGCCGCCAGGCGGTCGGCCCGGTCATCGTGGTTACAGGTCGGCCAGGGTCGAGACCAGGATCGCCTTGATGGTGTGCATGCGGTTTTCCGCTTGCTCGAAGGCGATGCAGGCCGGCGACTCGAACACGTCGTCGGTCACTTCGATGCCGTTGGCCAGGTGCGGATACTGCTCGGCGATCTGCTTGCCGACCTTGGTATCGCTGTTGTGGAACGCCGGCAGGCAGTGCATGAACTTGGTCCGTGGGTTGCCGGTGGCCTTCATCAGCTCGGCGTTGACCTGGTACGGCAGCAGTTGCTGGATACGTTCGGCCCAGGCTTCCACCGGCTCGCCCATCGATACCCAGACGTCGGTGTGGATGAAGTCGACGCCCTTGACCGCGGCTTTCGGGTCTTCGGTCAGGGTGATGCGGGCGCCGCTTTCTTCCGCGTACTTCTTGCAGCGGCTGACCAGGTCGTCATGGGGCCACAGGGCTTTGGGCGCGCAGATGCGCACGTCCATGCCGAGCTTGGCGCCCACCAGCAGCAGCGAGTTGCCCATGTTGTTGCGGGCGTCGCCCAGATAGGCGTAGCTGATGTCGTGGATCGGCTTGTCGGCGTGCTCACGCATGGTCAGCACGTCGGCGATCATCTGGGTCGGGTGGTATTCGTCGGTCAGGCCGTTGAACACCGGCACCCCGGCGAACTTCGCCAGCTCTTCGACGATTTCCTGCTTGAAGCCGCGGTACTCGATGGCGTCGTACATGCGCCCGAGCACGCGGGCGGTGTCCTTCATGCTTTCCTTGTGGCCGATCTGCGACGAGTTCGGGTCGATGTAGGTGACGTTGGCGCCCTGGTCATAGGCGGCGACCTCGAAGGCGCAGCGGGTACGGGTCGAGGTTTTCTCGAAGATCAGGGCGATGTTGTTGCCCTTGAGGTGCTGCTGCTCGGTGCCGGTGTACTTGGCGCGCTTGAGGTCGCGGGACAGGTCGAGCAGGTAGCGCAGCTCGCGCGCGGTGTGGTGCTCGAGGCTCAGCAGGTTACGGTTGTGGATGTTGAAAGCCATGATGGATCTCCTTTGATTTCGGTCGTCCACTTGCCGAGGCCCTTCGTGGGGGCAACGGCAAGCTGCTATGTCGGAATAAGAGGCGCTTAGTAATCGATCGGGTCGCGGATGATCGGGCAGGTCATGCAGTGGCCGCCGCCACGGCCGCGACCGAGTTCGCTGGCGCTGATGGTGATCACTTCCACCCCGGCCTTGCGCAGCAGGGTGTTGGTGTAGGTGTTGCGGTCATAGCCGATGACCACGCCCGGTTCCAGGGCCACCACGTTGTTGCCGTCGTCCCACTGTTCGCGTTCGGCGGCGAAGCTGTTGCCGCCGGTCTCCACCACGCGCAGTTGCTTGAGGTTGAGGGATTCGGCCACCACCTCGATGAACGATTTGTTCTCCCGTCGCACGTCCATGCCATAGGGCTTGCTGGTGTCGGGGCGGATGACGAACGGCACGATTTCCTTGACCACTTCCGGGAAGACCGTGACCAGGTCGCGGTCGCAGAAGCTGAACACGGTGTCCAGGTGCATCGCCGCGCGGGATTTCGGCAGGCCGGCGACCACGACTTTTTCCACCGCGCCCTTGGCGAACAGGGATTGCGCAAGCTGGCCGATGGCCTGGCGCGAAGTCCGCTCGCCCATGCCGATCAGCACCACGCCATTGCCGATCGGCATGACGTCGCCGCCCTCGAGGGTGGCCTGGCCGTGATCCTTGTCCGGGTCGCCGTACCAGATCTCGAAGTCGGCGTGGGTGAACTCGGGATGGAACTTGTAGATGGCGCTGGCCAGCAGGGTTTCCTGGCGACGGGCCGGCCAGTACATCGGGTTGAGTGTTACGCCGCCGTAGATCCAGCAGGTGGTGTCGCGGGTGAACTGGGTGTTGGGCAGCGGCGGCAGCAGGAAGCTGGAGTGGCCCAGGTAGTCGCGGTACATCTTGATCACGCTGGCGCCTTCGCTTTCCGGCAGGTCCTCGCCGGCCACGCCGCCGATCAGGAACTCGGCCAGCTTGCGCGGCTCCAGGCTTTCGAGCCAGCTGCGCACTTCGTTGGTCAGGCCGACGCCGACGGTGTCGGGGGTGATCTTGCGATCCAGGATCCACTTCAGGGCTTCGGGGTTCTGCACCGTATCGGTCAGCAGGTTGTGCATTTCCAGGACTTCGATCCCACGCTCGCGCATTTTGGTGACGAAGTCGAAATGGTCGCGCTTGGCCTGGTTGACCCAGATCACATCATCGAACAGCAGTTCATCGCAGTTGTTCGGGGTCAGCCGCTGATGGGCCAGGCCTGGGGAGCAAACCATGACTTTGCGCAGTTTGCCGGCTTCGGAATGGACGCCGTACTTAACTTTTTCCGTGGTCATTACAGTGATCCTCCAGAGGTAGAAACAATCGTGCGGTTACAGGGTCAGGAAGCCGTCGTAGAGCCCGTAGGCGGCCACCAGGGCGCCTATGACCACTGCGGCGAAAATCAGCTTCTCGACGTTGGTGAAAATCGGTTTGCCCAACTCCAGCTTGGCCTTGGCGAACAGGATCGCGCCGGGGGCGTAGAGCAGGGCGGAGAGCAGCAGGTACTTGACCCCGCCGGCGTACAGCAGCCAGATCGCGTAGATCAGGGCGATGGAGCCGATCAACAGGTCTTTCTTGCGTTCGGCCAGGGCCGCCTCATAGGTCTCGCTGCGCACCGCCAGCAGCACGGCATAGGCCGCCGACCACAGGTAGGGCACCAGGATCATCGAGGTGGCGAGGTAGATCAGCGACAGGTAGGTGCTGGCCGAGAACAGGGTGATGACCAGGAAAATCTGCACCATGGCGTTGGTCAGCCACAGGGCGTTGACCGGCACATGGTTGGCGTTCTCCTTGCGCAGGAATTCCGGCATGGTGTGGTCCTTGGCCGCGGCGAACATGATCTCCGCGCACAGCAGCACCCACGACAGCAGCGCCCCCAGCAGCGAGATGATCAGGCCGACGCTGATCAGCACCGCGCCCCAGTGGCCGACCACATGCTCCAGCACCGCCGCCATCGACGGGTTCTGCAGCTTCGCCAGTTCCGGCTGGGTCATGATGCCCAGCGACAGCACGTTCACCAGCACCAGGAACAGCAGCACGGTGATGAAGCCGATCACGGTGGCCTTGCCCACGTCCGAGCGTTTTTCCGCGCGGGAGGAGAAGATGCTCGCGCCTTCGATGCCGATGAACACCCAGACGGTGACCAGCATCATGTTGCGCACCTGGTTCATCACGCTGCCCAGGTCGGGGTTCTTCATGCCCCAGATGTCCGCGGTGAAGATGTCCAGCTTGAAGGCGAACAGGGCGATCAGCACGAACAGCAGCAGCGGCACCACTTTGGCGACCGTGGTCACCAGGTTGATGAAGGCCGCCTCCTTGATCCCTCGCAGCACCAGAAAGTGCACGGCCCACAGCAGGACCGAGGCGCCGATTACCGCGGCCGGGGTGTTGCCCTCACCGAAGATCGGAAAGAAGTAGCCCAGGGTGCTGAACAGCAGCACGAAGTAGCCGACGTTGCCCAGCCAGGCGCTGATCCAGTAACCCCAGGCCGAAGAAAAACCCATGTAGTCGCCGAAGCCGGCCTTGGCATAGGCGTAGACACCGCCGTCCAGATCAGGCTTGCGGTTGGCCAGGGTTTGAAACACGAAAGCCAGCGTCAACATACCGACAGCGGTAATAGCCCAGCCAATAAGAACAGCGCCTACATCGGCACTTGCCGCCATGTTTTGTGGCAAGGAAAAGATCCCGCCGCCAATCATCGAGCCGACTACCAAGGCGACTAACGCACCAAGTCGTAGTTTTCCGGGAGTGTCAGACATTGCGTGACTCCATTGCAGGAGAAGAGAGACGTCAGAGTAGATCTGCGCGTAATACAAACAGCTGACTTAGATCAGGTCATCGCTACATTCCATTGTGAATGAATGACTTAAGCAGTCTTTGCTTTCGCCGGCAGGATGCCTGGAAGTGCCATTACTGAAGGCCTGGAAGGCTGGATGACAGGGCTTCTCATTGATGCCAGATTGAAACTAGTCCGCTTTCAAGAATGCGCAACTAGTAAAAAAGTTATAAAGGGGGTGGCCGGTTGATGGCATTCAGTCTTTACAAAAAATAAAACTCGCCAAGATTCAGTAAGTTCTGATCGGAGTCATGTCATTGGATCCATAAAAGATCAATAATTGACTCTTTTAGTTCGTTGCCAGCGTGTGGAAGTAATTTATTTGCATATAGTTTGGTTGTCGGACAATTGGACTGCACGCAGAGGTAGGCATGCCACAAACCACGCAAAAACTGCGACTCGGCGCCCTGATCGCGCTGGTGGTGGGTTCGATGATTGGCGGCGGGATCTTTTCCTTGCCGCAGAACATGGCGGCCCGGGCCGACGCGGGGGCGATCCTCATCGGTTGGGCGATCACCGCCGTGGGCATGCTGACCCTGGCCTTCGTCTTCCAGACCCTGGCCAACCGCAAGCCTGAACTCGATTCGGGGGTGTACGCCTACGCCAAGGCCGGCTTCGGCGACTACATGGGGTTTTCGTCCGCCTGGGGCTACTGGATCAGCGCCTGGCTGGGCAACGTCGGCTACTTCGTGCTGCTGTTCAGCACCCTGGGCTATTTCTTCCCGGTGTTTGGCCAGGGCAACACCCCGGTGGCCATCGCCTGCGCCTCGGTCTTGCTGTGGGCGGTGCATTTCCTGGTGCTGCGCGGGATCAAGGAAGCGGCCTTCATCAACCTGCTGACCACCGTGGCCAAGATCGTGCCGCTAGTGATGTTCATCGTGATTGCCGCGGTGGCGTTCAAGGCGGACATTTTCACCCGCGACATCTGGGGCCGCGGCAACCCGAACTTCGGCGGGGTGATGGACCAGGTGCGCAACATGATGCTGGTCACGGTCTTCGTGTTCATCGGCATCGAAGGCGCCAGCGTCTATTCGGCCCGGGCCGAGAAGCGCGCGGATGTCGGCCGGGCCACGGTGATCGGTTTTATCGGGGTGCTGGCCCTGCTGGTGCTGGTCAATGTGCTGTCCCTGGGCATCATGAGCCAGCCGGAACTGGCGACCTTGCAGAACCCGTCCCTGGCGGCGGTGCTGGAGCACATCGTCGGCCCCTGGGGGGCGTTGCTGATCAGCGTCGGCCTGGCGGTTTCCCTGCTCGGTGCCTTGCTGTCGTGGGCGCTGCTGTGTGCCGAAATTCTGTTCGCCACCGCCCGCGACCGGACCATGCCGGCCTTCCTGAAAAAGGAAAACGCCAACCACGTACCGGTCAACGCCCTGTGGCTGACCAACAGCATGATCCAGGTGTTTTTGCTGATCACCCTGTTCTCCGCCGGGACCTACACCAGCCTGATCTACCTCGCCTCGTCGATGATCCTGGTGCCTTACCTGTGGTCGGCGGCCTACGCGGTGCTGCTCAGTGGCCGTGGCGAAACCTACGAACATGCCTCGGCCGAGCGCATGAAAGACCTGTGCATCGGTGGCGTGGCCCTGTGTTATGCGGTGTGGCTGTTGTACGCCGGCGGGGTCAAGTACCTGCTGCTGTCGGCCCTGCTGTATGCCCCGGGGGTGATCCTGTTCGCCAAGGCCAAGCGCGAGCAGGGCGAGCCCTTGTTCACCGGTATCGAGAAAGGCATTTTCGCCTGTGTGGTCGCCGGGGCCAGCCTGGCCGCCTATGGCCTGTACAGCGGTGTGCTGTCGCTGTGAGGCTCGCTTACCAGCCGCCCTATGACTGGCCGGCGATGCTGGCGTTTCTCCGGGCGCGGGCCATCGCCGGGCAGGAGACCGTCAGCGGCGACCGCTATTCGCGCAGCATCAGCCTCGATGGCATGCACGGCTGGTTCAGTGTGGGCCCGGGCGACAGCGATACGCTGGCCCTGACCCTGGACTTTCCCGATCCGCAAGCCCATGCGCGGATCGTGGCGCGCATCCGCCGCCTGCTGGACCTGGACACCGACCTGGCGCCGATTCACCGGCAACTGTCCGCCGACCCGCTGATGGCCCGTTTGATCGCCTCGCGGCCGGGGCTGCGCGTGCCCGGCGCCTGGGACGGCTTCGAGCTGGCGGTGCGCGCGGTGCTGGGGCAGCAGATCACGGTGGTGGCGGCCATCCGTCTGGCGGGCAAGCTGGTGGCGCAATATGGCCAGCCATTGAGCTGCGTGGGGGCGCCGGCGGGGTTGAGCCATGTGTTTCCTGAGCCGGGGCGAATGGCGGGCGCCGACCTGGCGAGCCTGGGCATGCCGCGTAGCCGGGGACGGACCCTGTCCGGCGTGGCGCAGGCGCTGCTCGACGATCCGCAGCTGTTTGCTCCCAAGGCCAGCCTCGAACAGAGCCTGTCCGCCTTGCGGGCGCTATGGGGTGTTGGCGACTGGACTGCGCATTACGTGGCCTTGCGCCAGTTCCGCGAAGCGGATGCTTTTCCCGCGGCGGACGTGGGCCTGCTCAATGCCCTGGCGGCACTCGAAGGCGGGCCGGTCAGCGCCAGCCAGCTGCTGGCCCGCGCCGAGGCCTGGCGGCCATGGCGCGGTTACGCGGCGCAGCACCTGTGGACGGCCTTGTAATCCCCCCGCACCTGTAGCCGCTGCCGAGCACCGCGAGGCTGCGATCGGCTGCGAAGCGGCCGTAAAACAGACCATGCATTACTTCCTCTATGCCGCGTGCATAGGCTTGGCGAGGACTACGTCCTCGATCGCAGCCTCGCAGGCTCGGCAGCGGCTACAGGGCTACAGGGCTACGAGCATTACCATTTCGGGCGATGGGCGCCCAGGTCGCTGGCGGGGTAGGCCCATTGCAGGGGCGTGCCGCTGATCTGCAGGGGCACTTGCAGGCGATGGGCCGGGCCCCAGGAGGTCTGCTCCACCAGCAATCCCTGGTCGTCCTGGTCTTCGGCGCGCAAGGCGGGCTCGGCGCTGCCAGGGGCGTGCTCGATCAACAGCTTGGCGGTCCGCGCCAGCGACAGCCGTGCGCTGCCGACGGCCCCGGTTTTCAGTCGTTCGTTCAGGGTGCGGATCGCGGCGGCGGCCATCAGGTAGCCGGTGGCGTGGTCCAGGGCCTGCACCGGCAGCGGTACCGGTTTTTCGGCCTGCTGCCAGCGCTGGCCGGCCTCGGCAATGCCGCTGCTCATCTGCACCAGGCTGTCGAAGCCACGGCGGTTCTGCCAGGGGCCGCTCCAGCCATAGGCGTTCAGGCACACATCGATCAGCTCCGGGGCGAGGCGCTGGCGCTCGGCCGCGCCGTAGCCGAGGCGTTCCAGGGCATCGGCGCGGTAGCCGTGCAGCAGCAGGTCGGCTTCCCCCAGCAGGCTTTCGAAGACCTGGCGATCGGCGGCGTCGTGCAGGTTCAGGCGGGCGCAGCGTTTGCCCAGGGTGACTTCCGGGACCACGCCGGGCTCGTTCCACTCCGGCGGGTCGATGCGCAGCACGTCGGCGCCCAGCCCGGCCAGAAAGCGGCTGGCGATGGGGCCGGCCAGCACCCGGGTCAGGTCCAGCACCTTGATCCCGGCCAGGGGGCGTGACAGCGACCCGCGCCAGGGCTGCGCGGCGTCTGCACCTTGTTTCACGTAGTGCACCAGGGGCTCGGCATTCACGGCCTGCCCCTGGGGATGGGCTTGCCACTGGGCCCAGCTGCGCATTTCGGCGGCGCAGCCACCTGCCTCGACCACCGCCTGCTCCAGGTCGCTCTTGTTCCACTGCGCAACCTTGGCGGCCATGGCCGGCCGGTCCGCGACCCGGCCGAGTACCTGTTCGGCCGCCTGGCGATGATGGGGCGCATTGGTGTGCAGGCGAATCCAGCCGTCCTGGGTGGCGTAGTCGCCGGCGACCGGGTCCCACAGCGGCGGCACGCTCCAGCCCAGCGGACGCAGGGAGGTGGCGAACCAGAAGGAGGCCAGGCGTCGGTCGACGCTCAGGGCAGGCATGCGCCCGGTCTGGCTGAACAGCAGCCCGGCCGCCGCCTGGCCGGCCGCGGCGATGCTGGCGCTGGCCAGTTCGGTCACGGCGAAGGCCGAGGGCAGGGCGCCGCTCGAGGTCAAGGCAATCGGGGTAAGAGGCAAGCCAAGCGCGGCTTGAACAGACGACAGCACATCGGTCATTGCAGGCCCTCCGCAAGAGAGGGGGCAGCATAAATCAAAAAAGTGAAGCGCCGCAGCCCCGTGACGGAGCAAGAACTATCTGTAGGAGCGAGCTTGCTCGCGATGGTCGTCAACGATGGCGCGCACTCACTGGCTCAATGCGGCGCGCTCCGGTTCATCGCGAGCAAGCTTCGCTCCTACAGAGGCGAGGATCAGACCCGGAACTGGTCCATCAGCTTCATCTGCTGGGTGGTCAGGGCGTTGAGCTGGCTGCTGACCTGGGCCGATTCGGTGGCCTGCTCGGTGAGGGATTCGGTCACGCTGCGGATCGCCGAGACGTTGCGGTTGACCTCTTCGGCCACCGCGCTCTGCTGTTCGGCGGCGCTGGCGATCTGCAGGTTCATGTCGCTGATCACCGTGACCGCGTCGCTGATCTTGCCCAGGGCCTGCACCGCTTGCTGGATCTGCCCGGCGTTGCTCTGGGCCTGGGCCTGGCTCGAATGCATGGTCGCCACCACGCCCCGGGTGCCGCTCTGGATGCGCTCGATCACCACGCGGATTTCTTCCACCGAATCCTGGGTGCGCTTGGCCAGGTTGCGCACTTCGTCGGCGACCACCGCGAAGCCGCGGCCGCTTTCCCCGGCGCGCGCCGCCTCGATGGCGGCGTTGAGGGCCAGCAGGTTGGTCTGTTCGGCGATGCTGCGGATCACTTCCAGCACCGAGCCGATCTGTTCGCTGTTGACCGCCAGGGCCTCGACCTCGACCACTGCCTTGCTGACCTCCTCGGCCAGGGTGCTGATGTCGCGGGTGCTGCGCTCGATGATGGTCATGCCGTCCTTGGCCGACTGGTCGGCGCCACGGGCGGCGTTGGCGGCGTTCGAGGCACTGTTGGCGACGTCGTGGGCGGTGGCGCTCATTTCATTGGACGCGGTGGCCACCTGGTCGATTTCGCGGAACTGCACCTGCATGCCTTCGCTGGTCTGGCGGGCGATCTCCGAGGACTGGTCGGCGGTGCCGCGGGCGTCGGTGATGCTCTGCTTGATCTGCGCGATGGTCGGTTGCAGCTTGTCGAGGAAGCGGTTGAACCAGCTCACCAGCTCGCCCAGTTCGTCTTGCTTGCTGTACTTCAGGCGCTGGGTCAGGTCGCCGTCGCCGCTGGCGATTTCCTTGAGCATCTGCGCGACGCTGTTGATCGGCCGGGTCACGCCGGAGGCGGTCAGCCAGATCAGCAGCAGGCCGATCACGCCGGCGACCGCCGCCACCAGCAGGGACACCAGGGTGCCCTGGGCCTGGGCGTCGTCGAGCACGCTCTGGAGTTTCACGGTGTCGGCCAGCAGCACCTGCTCCGGCAGGTCGATCACCACGCCCCAGGGGCGGGCGTCGGCGATCGGGCTGACCGGATACACGGCGCGGATCAGGTCGCCCTGCTTGAGGATTTTCGGGGTATTGCCAGCCAGCAGTTGCAGCACATCCTTGCCTTCGGCGCCGAGGGTGTCGGCGATGCCCTTGCCGACCTTGGCCGCATCGTTGCTGTAGGCGGCGAGGATACCGCTGCCGGCGACGATCAGCATGTGCCCGGCACCGTCGAACAGCCCGCTCTGGGACTCGGCGGCCGCGGCCTGCAGGGCATCCAGGGCGATGTCCACGCCGACCACGCCTATGACTTTGCCGTCGACGATCAGCGGCAGAGAGATGGTGGTCATCAGCATCAGCTTGCCGCCCACGGTGTCGGCGTACGGGTCCAGCAGGCAGGTGCGCTTGCTGTCGCGCGGGCAGGTGTACCAGCTGTTGTAGGGGGTGCCGCTGACGCTCAGGGTGGTCTTGTTCATGTCCTCTTCGACCATCACCGTGTTCAGCCCGGTGCCGCCGGCACGGCTCCAGTAGCTGGCGAAGCGCCCGGCTTCGTTGGAGGCATGGCCGGCGTCGTTGGCGAACTCGCTGTCCTTGCCGTCGAGGGCGTTGGGCTCATAGGCGAGCCAGATGCCCAGCACCTTGGTGTTGCGTTCGAAGGCGGTTTTCAGGCTGTGGTTGAGTTCTTCGCGCAGCGTCGCGGCGTCCAGCGAACGCTTGCCGGCCATGGTCCGCAGGTCGTTGATCTGGTCGGCCAGGGCGGTGATCACCAGCAGGCTCTCGCCAAAGGTTTTCTGCACCCGCACCGCCTGCTCGGCGGCCCGGGCCTGCAGCAGGTTCTGCACGCTGTCGGTGAGCATTCGCGAGCTGGAACTGCTGACCAGTTGATCGTTCTGGTTGGTCTGGTAGATGTTCATCCCGACGATCAGGCCCACCACGCCGAGCAGGCAGAGTCCGGACAACAGCACGATTTTCAGGCGAATGGACAGAGAGTCGAACATGGGGCGATCTCGCGAATGGATAGGAGGTGAGCGGTGAGTCGGATGACTCCGGTCGCCAAGTCCATTCAGCGCCATGCCCGGAACATCGGCTTGAGCGGCATTTGCCTGAGAAAAAGCCGACGAGCGGTCATGTGTTTGACATAAACAGGGAGGAGGGAGGTTTCGCCGCAGGGCCTGTCGCGAGCAACCGAGCGTCGGCCGGCTGCTCTGGCCGAGGAATCAGGAGGCCTGGGCCAGGGCTTCCGGGCGCGACCAGATCCACAGGTTGCCCAGGCCCATGCCGGCCAGCGCCAGGTACAGGGTCCAGTGATGAGTGAGCAGGCTCAGCATCAGGCCGGCGCACAGCAGCATGCTGACGGTGGCGCTGATCTTGGCCCGGCGGCTGATGATCCGACCGTTGCGCCAGTTGCTCAGGATAGGGCCGAACAGGCGGTGGTTTTCCATCCAGGCGCTCAGGCGTGGCGAGCTTTTGGTCGCGGCCCAGGCGGCGAGGAGCACGAACTCGGTGGTCGGCAGGCCGGGCACGACGATGGCGATCAGGCCGATGGCCAGGCTGACGTAAGCCAGGCAACCGAAGAACAGGCGGGAGGCCTTGGACGGGGATCGGGTTGTGCCGGTCATGGGTTCGATGATGAGGTAACGAGCATGGGGCTCAATCCACAAAAGATGGGAAAAACGGCTGGCGCCAGCACGTACGTTCCTGCAACGGGCGTGAGTCTACGCCTTCAATACAGGAACGAGCGCGCCGGCAAAAAAATCAGGCCAGTTCAGGCGCCGTGTCGTAGGCCTTTTCCAGCAGCACGGTAAAGCGGTTGAAGGCATCCAGCGCGCCTTTTTCCGCCGCGGCTTCTTCTTCGGCGCTGAATGCCAGGCCGTCGAGGGTGCGGGTGAAGGACTTCCAGCCTTCGGCGCGACCGCCGGCCGGCTCGCCCAGGTGCCGGGCACCGAAGGTTTCGCCGAGGCCCAGGCCCACCGCGCGCTTGATCAGGAACGCCGCGCCCAGCTTGGAGCCTTCGGAGACGAACAGCCAGCCCAGGGCTTCGGCCTTGCTCGGGTTCTGCACCGCGCCCGCCACCGGGGCCGGGACTTCGGTTTCCAGGTCCGCCAGGTCGGCCTTGGCCGCTTCGGCACGGCAACGCTCTGCCAGGTCCGGGATGATGGCGATCAGCGCCGGGTCGTTGTAGAGGGCGACCAGTTCGGATTGGAACAGGTACTGGGCGACGACGAAGCGGGCAAAGCTGCTGGCGCTTTCGAACGGCGCGTGGGCCTTGACCAGGGCGTCGAGCCTGGCATGGGGTTCGTGGGTGATCTGGTTCAGGCGCTGGGAGCGCAGGCTCGGGCGCTGTGGGGAATCCTGGGTGGTCATGACAATGTCCTTGGGAAGTGAAAATGAGAGCTACTGAAAACGAGAGCTGCTGAAAATGAGAAGCACTTGCTAACTAGACGAACAAGAAGACGCGGCACAGTAAAAAATCCTCACTGCGCTCCATCGAAAAGCGCAGTGAGGTAGACCGGATCAGATGTCCCAGATCAGGTTGACCGCGAAGTTGCGACCCGGCTGGGTCAGGCGGTCGAGGTTGGCCGGGCTGAGCACCGCGGCTTCGCCGACGCTGTCGTAGCCGCGCACGTCGTCCCACAGCCAGTACTTCTTGTCGGCCAGGTTGTAGATGCCGGCGCTGACGGTGACATCGTCGCTGACCTTGTAGAAACCGGTCAGGTCGAGCACGCCGTAGCCCGGGGTCTTGAACTGGCTGCTGGTGCCATCCGGGGTCTTGAAGCTGCTGCTGTCGACGCGGTCTTTCTTCTTGACCAGGGTCCAGCTGAGCAGGGCGCCGTAGTGGTCCTGGTCGTAGCCCAGGCCGAACACGCCGGTCAGCGGGTTGACCGCGTTCAAGGGTTCGCCGGTGTCGTTGTTGCGACCGTAGGCGTAGGCCACCGAACCCTGGGTGTACAGGCCCTGCGGCGCGCCCAGGGTGTCGAGGTTGAGCCGGCCTTTGACTTCCACGCCCTTGATGGTGGCGTGCTTGATGTTGTTGCTCTGGAACGTCAGCTCGTCGTAGCCCGGGGTCACCGCGTCTTCGTTGATGAAGTCGCGGTACTTGTTATAGAACACCGCCACGTCGAAGTTGCCGGACTCGAAGTTGCCGCGCAGGCCGGTTTCATAGCTCTGGCTTTTCTCCGGCTTGAGGTTCGAGTTCGGCGCCACGCGGTAGCCCGTGGTGGTGTTCTCGAAGCGGCCGTACAGCGCCTTGGCGGTCGGGGTGCGGAAACCTTCGGCGTACTGGCCGTACCAGGTGTACTGGTCGGTCAGGGCGTAGGTCAGGCCGAACTTGGGCGATACCCGGTGCCAGGTCTTGTTCTCGTCGCTCACTTCACCCTGGCCATCGGCGGCCACGGTGTTGAGGAACTCCTGGGTGATGTGCGGCTTGAGCTGGGTGTAGTCGTAGCGCAGGCCCGGCAGGAAGGTCCACTTGTTCCAGCTGATCTGGTCCTGGGCGAACAGGCTGTAGGTGTTGATGGTCGGGTCCGGGAAGTCGCTGGACTTCTTCAGCACGTCGGACGGGCTGATGGCGCCGACCGCCGTGCAACCGCGACCGACCGCCAGGCAGGTACCGCTGCCGCTGCGCGAGCCAGTGACCTTTTCCTGCTTGATAGTGGTGCCGTAGGTCAGCAGGTGCTCGGTTTCGCCGATGGCGAAGGCCTTGTCGGCCTGGGCGTCGAAGACCCACTGCTTCTCTTCGTAGAGGGTTTCGCGGCTGCGCATGACGTTGCGGGTGAACGGGAAGTAGTTTTCCAGGGTGCTCTGGTCGGTCTTGGCGATCTGGTAGTTGAGGCTCCACTTCACGTGGTCGGCCAGCAGGCTATCGAGGGCGAAACGGTTGTCCAGGCCGAAACGTTCGCGGGTGATGGTGTCGTTACCGGTGCGCGAGCGGTACATGCCCAACGGCTGGCCGGCGTTGAACGGGCCGCCCACGGCGCTCTTCTGGTTGGTGTCGCGGTCGTCCTTGTACTTCTCGTAGGTCAGGCCCAGGCGCGCGTCGTCGGCATAGTTCCAGCCGGCCTTGGCCAGCACATTGGTGGTGCGCACGTCTTCCGGGTTGGCGGCGGTGCGCGCCAGGCCGGTGCTGTTGTTGCTGCCGTAGGAGTCGGTTTCGTGGCCGTCGCGCTGGCTGAAGTGCAGCAGGCCGTCGAACTGGCCGCTGCGTCCGGCCACGGTGGCGGATTTCAGCCAGCTGTCGTCGGCCGAGCTGTAGCCGGTCTTCAGGCGGGCGCCGACGTCTTTGCCGGGCTTGATGATGTCGTCCGGGTCGAGGGTGAAGTAGCTGACCGCGCCGCCGATGGCGTTGCTGCCGTACAGCACCGACGCCGGGCCGCGGAGGATCTCCACACGCTTGATGATTTCCGGGTCGACGTAGTTGCGCTGGGTCTTGGCATAGGGGCCGTTGAAGAAGCCGTTGGGAATCTCCACGCCGTCGACCTGGGTCAGGATGCGGTCGCCGTCGATGCCGCGGATGTTGTAGCCGCTGATACCGCCACGCTGGCCGGCGCCGCCGACCGAAACGCCCGGCTCGTAGCGCACCAGTTGCTTGATGGTGTTGACGTTGTTGCGGTCCAGGTCCTGGCGGTCATGCACGGTCACGGTGCTGGGCACGCTGTTGACGTCCTGCTCCTGGCGCGTGGCGCTGATGGTCACCTGTTGCAGGGTCAGGGCGCTGCCGCTGGCGCGCTTTTCCAGGACGATGTTGTTGGCGCCCAGCTTGCGGTAGCTCAGGTTGGTGCCCATCAGCAGGCGGTCCAGGGCTTTTTCCGGCGGCAGCGAGCCGCGCACGCCCGGGGACGCGATGCCTTCGCCCAGTTCCGCCGGCAGGCCGACCTGCCAACCGGTGACGGCGCTAAAGGCGTTTAGCGCCGACACCAGCGGCTGCTGGTCGATGGCGAAGCTGTAGTCGCCCATGTTGCGCGCCGGTTGGCTGGTGGCGGTGGCGGCCATGACCGGCGCGGCCCCGGCCAGCAGGATGGCGGCAGTCAGCAGGGACAGCGTGCAGTTCTGCAGGCGGGCCTGGCGGGAAGATGAAGAGGACCGGCTGTTGAGGCGAGAGGACATCGATAGCGCTCCGTGTCGCACGAATCTTTATAGGTGCTGATTCGGCATGTTTAATGCGAATCAATTGCATTGGCTATAACGAGACGAACGACCGACAGCGATCGCGTAAAAATAAATCCGTGCTAGTTGAGAATCACCAGCGCAGGGAACTCCTGCAGGCGCGCCGAGGTGATGTGAGCCAGGGAGCGCACCACGTCCAGCGGCTGGTCGAGACGGTAGTTACCGGTAACCGCGACATCGGCCAGGCGCTCGTTGTTGTTGACGATCCAGCCCGGGTAATACCGGCGCAACTCGGCCAGCACCTGGTTCAGCGGGCAGTTCTCGAACACCAGCCGGCCCTGGACCCAGGCCAGGTCCTTGTCGAGGTCGAGCTTGGCCGGGCGGTCGAAACCGTTGGGGCCGATGCGGATGCTTTCGCCGGCCGACAGGCGCACCCGGGCATCGTCGTGGGTGGCGCGCAGGTCGACATCGCCACGCTGTACCCGCACCTGGGCCACGCCGTCCAGGTAACGCACGGCGAAGGCGGTGTCGCGCACGCTGGCGCGTACCGGGCCGGCATCGAGTTCCAGCGGCTGGCCGCGGCTGGCGGGGATCTCGAAGAAGGCTTCGCCCTGGTACAGGCGAGCCACGCGCTGGCGCTCGTCGATGGTGCTGGAGAAGGCCGAATTGGTGTTGAGCAGGACTTTCGAGCCGTCCTCCAACTGCAGGCGCTGGCGCTCGCCGACCACGGTCAGGTGGTCGGCCTGCAGGCGCAGTGGCAGGTTACTGAAACTGAACAGGCCGAGGATCAGCACCGCCGCCACCGCCAGGGGCCGCCAGTGCGGACGCAGGCGCGACAGCACACTGACCTTGGTTTTTTGGGTGTCCAGATTTTGCGCGCAGCGCACCACTTGCGGACCGTTCCAGATCGCCTGGGCCTTGTCGAAGGCTGCGCTGTGCAGGGGCGAGGCGTTCAGCCAGTCGTGGAATTGCCGGGCCTGCTCGGGGCTCGGGCTCTCCAGCAGGATCAGCCAGTCCAGGGCCTGGTCCATGGCTTGATCCGCGGCGCAGGGGGTGGATGTTTCCCCGTCCTGGGCGGTCGGCTGGGTGCGGTGGGTGTCCGTCACGGGTGTTCCTCGGCTGTGTCTGTGCACGGCTGTTTTTTAGATGGAGAGCGCAGGGCGGTCAAGGGTAGCAAAGGGCTGCGGCCGACGCCCGCCCGGCTGGGCCTCAATGCCCGTTCAAGCGCTCGGCGACGCCGATGCAGATGGCCATGATCAGCTTCAGTTCCTTTTGCACGGTGCTCTGGGAGACCTCGAGCTTCTCGGCGATCTCCAGGTAGCTGTGGCCGTGCAGGCGGCTGAGGATAAAGATCTGCTGTTGGCGCGGGCTGAGTTGGGCAAGGCTCATGTTCAGGCGTTCCAGCAACTGTTCGGCATGGGCGGCATCCTCGGCGCTGCTCAGGGGCGCGGCCACGCTTTCGACCACGTCCAGCGGCACGTCTTCGAGCAGGGTGCGGGCCTGGATGCGGCGCGCGCGCAGGTGGTCGAGCGCCAGGTTGCGGGCGGTCTGGAAGACGAAGGGTTCGAGGTGGTCGATGGCCCGTTCGCTCAGGGCCCGGGTCACGCGCAGGTAGGTTTCCTGCAACAGGTCCTCGGCGGTGCTGGGGTTGTTGACCATCCGCTCCAGCGTGCGCAGCAGCGAAACGCGCTGGGTGAGAAAGACGTGATTGAAGCGGGATTGGCTCACAACAGGACCTGGCTGATTTTTCAGCGGATGATAATGCTTATCATCTACGTCGACGGTCAAGCCCTGAGTGAATCATCGACGCCCTGAGAGGTAGGCCGGGTAGTCCGGAATCCGGTAGCTGTGCGCCTGCTCCATCAGCGGGCTGCTGAGCAGGTAGTCGGCGCTGCATTCGTTGCAGGCCACGGGAATGTTCCAGACCGCCGCGACCCGTAGCAGGGCCTTGATGTCCGGATCGTGGGGCTGGGGTTCGAAGGGGTCCCAGAAGAACACCAGCATGTCCACCCGCTGCTCGGCGATTCGCGCGCCGAGCTGCTGGTCGCCGCCCAGGGGGCCGCTGATCATGCTTTCCACCGGCAGGCCCAGGCGCTGGTGCAGCAGCTGGCCGGTGGTGCCAGTGGCCAGCAGAGCGTGCTCGGCGAGCTTGTCTTTCTGCCGCTCGGCCCAGTCCAGGAGGAAACTCTTGCAGTGGTCGTGGGCCACCAGGGCGATGCGCTTGCGCGCCGCCATGCTGGCCTGGGTGAAGCTGATACCGATCATCGGTGGCGGCTCCTGGAGGGAGGAAATCTGCAGGAGCTGCCGAGGCTGCGATCTTTGCGCGCTTGAACCTCGAATGTGAAGATCAAAAGATCGCAGCCTGCGGCAGCTCCCGCGTCGCAGGCCGTGGGCTTACTCGGCGCTGCACAGGGCCAGGCAGTTATCCAGCATGCGGTTGGAGAAGCCCCACTCGTTGTCGTACCAGGCCAGTACCTTGAGCAGCTTGCCGCCGCTGACCTTGGTGTGATTGGCGTCGAAGATCGACGACAGCGGGTTGTGGTTGAAGTCGCTGGAGACCAGCGGCAGGCTGTTGTAGCCCAGGATCTTCGAGTGCTGGCTGGCGCTCTTGAGCAGGGCGTTGACCTCCTCGGCAGTGGTGTTGCGCTTGAGCTGCACGGTCAGGTCCACCAGCGATACGTTGATCACCGGCACCCGCACCGCCATGCCGGTCAGCTTGCCCGCCAGTTCCGGCAGCACCAGGCCCACGGCTTCGGCCGCGCCGGTCTTGCTCGGGATCATGTTCTGGGTGGCCGAACGGGCGCGGTACGGATCGCTGTGGTAGACGTCGGTCAGGTTCTGGTCGTTGGTGTAGGCGTGGATGGTGGTCATCAGCCCGCTTTCGATGCCCAGCTCGCGGTTCAGCACCTGGGCCACTGGCGCCAGGCAGTTGGTGGTGCACGAAGCGTTGGAAATGATCTGGTGCGACTGGCGCAGAATGTCGTGGTTCACGCCATACACCACGGTGGCGTCGGCGCCTTTGGCCGGGGCGGAAATGATCACTTTGCGGGCGCCGGCGCTGAGATGGGCGGCGGCCTTGGCACGGTCGGTGAACAGACCGGTGCATTCGAATGCGACGTCGATCTTCTCGGCGGCCCAGGGCAGTTCGGCCGGATTGCGGATGGCGCTGACGGCGATCCGGTCGCCGTTGACGGTCAGGCTTTCCTGATCGTGCTGCACGTCGGCATCGAAAGTGCCGTGGACGGTGTCGTATTTGAGCAGGTGGGCATTGATCGAACTATCACCCAGATCGTTGATGGCGACGATCTGCAGATCCTGGCGATAGCCTTGGGTATAAAGTGCGCGCAGGACGTTACGGCCGATACGGCCAAAACCATTGATTGCGATTCGTAGAGTCATTAGAAAAGCGCCTGCCGTAGTTTTGTTGTTGGAATTACAAGATTATTCGCAAAAAAATAGAAAACAAGCCTTTTTGGTGGCAATATTTTGTTTTATCTACAACGAGTGACCTGAATCAACTGGTCCAAATGGTCAAGAAACCCTCTGCCATCCCCTGTGCCGCGGGCGTTTTGATCAGCATAGACAAACAGGTCGCCACATCCGTTAGCCTGGAGTTCTACACATGCATCCCCGCGTTCTTGAGGTCACCGAACGGCTTGTCGCCCGCAGTCGCGCCACTCGCGAGGCTTACCTCGCCCTGATCCGCGGCGCCGCCAGCGATGGCCCGCAACGGGGCAAGCTGCAGTGTGCGAACTTCGCCCACGGCGTTGCCGGCTGCGGCTCGGAAGACAAGCACAGCCTGCGCATGATGAATGCCGCCAACGTGGCGATTGTTTCGTCATATAACGACATGCTCTCGGCGCACCAGCCGTACGAGCACTTTCCCGAACAGATCAAGAAGGCCCTGCGCGAGATGGGTTCGGTCGGCCAGTTCGCCGGCGGCACCCCCGCCATGTGCGATGGCGTGACCCAGGGCGAGGCCGGCATGGAGCTGAGCCTGCCGAGCCGCGAGGTGATCGCGCTGTCCACCGCGGTGGCCTTGTCCCACAACATGTTCGACGCCGCGCTGATGCTCGGCATCTGCGACAAGATCGTCCCGGGCCTGATGATGGGCGCGTTGCGCTTCGGCCACCTGCCGACCATCTTCGTCCCGGGCGGGCCGATGCCGTCGGGCATTTCCAACAAGGAAAAGGCCGACGTGCGCCAGCGTTACGCCGAAGGCAAGGCGACCCGCGAAGAGCTGTTGGAATCGGAGATGAAGTCCTACCACAGCCCGGGTACCTGCACCTTCTACGGCACCGCCAACACCAACCAGCTGCTGATGGAAGTCATGGGCCTGCACTTGCCGGGCGCGTCCTTCGTCAACCCCTATACGCCACTGCGCGACGCCCTGACCCATGAGGCGGCGCAGCAGGTCACTCGCCTGACCAAGCAGAGCGGCAACTTCACGCCGATCGGCGAGATCGTCGACGAGCGTTCGCTGGTCAACTCCATCGTTGCCCTGCACGCCACCGGCGGTTCGACCAACCACACCCTGCACATGCCGGCGATTGCCCAGGCCGCGGGCATCCAGCTGACCTGGCAGGATATGGCCGACCTCTCCGAGGTGGTGCCGACCCTGTCCCACGTCTATCCGAACGGCAAGGCCGACATCAACCACTTCCAGGCGGCGGGCGGCATGGCGTTCCTGATTCGCGAACTGCTGGAAGCCGGCCTGCTCCACGAAGACGTCAACACCGTGGCCGGCCGTGGCCTGAGCCGCTACACCCAGGAACCGTTCCTGGACAACGGCAAGCTGGTGTGGCGCGACGGCCCGATCGAAAGCCTCGACGAAAACATCCTGCGTCCGGTGGCTCGCGCATTCTCGCCGGAAGGTGGCCTGCGGGTGATGGAAGGCAACCTCGGTCGGGGGGTGATGAAAGTCTCCGCCGTGGCGCTGCAGCACCAGATCGTCGAAGCGCCGGCGGTGGTGTTCCAGGACCAGCAGGACCTGGCCGATGCGTTCAAGGCTGGCGAGCTGGAGAAAGACTTCGTGGCGGTGATGCGCTTCCAGGGCCCGCGCTCCAACGGCATGCCGGAACTGCACAAGATGACGCCGTTCCTCGGCGTGCTGCAGGACCGTGGCTTCAAGGTCGCGCTGGTCACCGACGGGCGCATGTCCGGGGCCTCGGGCAAGATCCCGGCGGCGATCCACGTCAGCCCGGAAGCCCAGGTCGGCGGTGCGCTGGCGCGGGTGCGCGACGGCGACATCATTCGCGTGGATGGCGTAAAGGGCACGCTGGAGCTTAAGGTAGACGCCGATGAATTCGCCGCCCGCGAGCCGGCCAAGGGCCTGCTGGGTAACAACGTCGGCAGCGGCCGCGAATTGTTCGGTTTCATGCGCATGGCCTTCAGCTCGGCGGAGCAGGGCGCCAGCGCCTTTACCTCTGCCCTGGAGAACCTTAAGTGAAGTTAGCGCTGGTCGGTGACATTGGTGGAACCAATGCGCGTTTTGCGTTGTGGAAAGACCAGCGCCTGGAGTCGATCCAGGTGCTGGCGACGGCGGACCACGCCAGCCCGGAAGAAGCCATCGGCGTATACCTGGGCGGCCTCGGCCTGGCGCCGGGTTCGATCGGCGCGGTGTGCCTGTCGGTGGCCGGCCCGGTCGGCGGCGACGAATTTCGTTTTACCAACAACCACTGGCGCCTGAGCCGCAAGGCCTTCTGCCAGACCCTGCAGGTCGATGAGCTGCTGCTGGTCAATGACTTCTCGGCCATGGCCCTGGGCATGACCCGCCTGCAACCGGGCGAGTTCCGGGTGGTCTGCGAAGGCACTCCCGAGCCGCTGCGCCCGGCGGTAGTGATCGGGCCGGGTACCGGCCTGGGCGTCGGCACGCTGCTGGACCTGGGCGAAGGCCGCTGGGCCGCCTTGCCGGGCGAGGGCGGGCATGTCGACCTGCCGTTGAGCAGCCCG
Source organism: Pseudomonas sp. B3G-3 (assembly GCF_028640915.1). Taxonomy (NCBI): domain Bacteria; kingdom Pseudomonadati; phylum Pseudomonadota; class Gammaproteobacteria; order Pseudomonadales; family Pseudomonadaceae; genus Pseudomonas; species Pseudomonas sp. B3G-3. The sequence continues at coordinate 113,412 of NZ_JAQZAB010000116.1, forward strand.
CGGGAAACCCAGTTGTGGCAGCACATTTACAGTGAGATCGGCCATGTCAGCGCCGAGACCGCGCTCAGCGGCGGCGGTTTGCCCCGGTTGTACCGGGCGATCTGCGCGGTGGACGGGCATGAGCCGGTGCTCGATACCCCGGAAGCCATCACCGCCGCGGGCCTGGCTGGCGACCCCATCGCCCTGGAAGTGCTCGAGCAGTTCTGCTGCTGGCTGGGCCGGGTGGCGGGCAACAACGTGCTGACCACCGGCGGGCGCGGTGGCGTGTACATCGTCGGCGGGGTAATCCCGCGGTTCGCCGACTTTTTCGTCGAAAGCGGTTTCGCCCGTTGTTTTGCCGACAAGGGCTGCATGAGCGATTACTTCAAGGGCATTCCGGTATGGCTGGTGACGGCGCCGTACTCGGGCCTGACCGGCGCCGGGGTGGCGCTCGAGCAGGCGTTTGCCTGATCGAACGTATGGGGCTTGTCGCAAGCAGGCTTCGCTCGGGTTTCGTGTTGGTACGCTGCTTCTGTAGCCGCTGCCGAGCGAGCGAGGCNGCGACCGGCCGCGAAGCGGACGTAAACCGGGCCCCCCGTTTCTTTCTGGCAAACCCTGTGTTCAGGTTTTGCGAGGACTTCGTCCTCGATCGCAGCCTCGCAGGCTCGGCAGCGGCTACGGAACCGATCCATGAGGCATAATCCCGCTCCATTCATAACAACAAAGGACGGCCCGCGTGAGTTCAGTCAGTAAGTCGATCTTGTTGGTTGATGACGATCAGGAAATCCGCGAGCTGCTGGAGACCTACCTCAGTCGCGCCGGCTTCCAGGTCCGCAGCACGCCCAACGGCGCCGGTTTTCGCCAGGCGCTGAACGAGGCGCCGAGCGACCTGGTGATTCTGGATGTGATGCTGCCGGACGAAGACGGTTTCAGCCTGTGCCGCTGGATCCGCCAGCACCCGCGGGTCGGCCAGGTGCCGATCATCATGCTCACCGCCAGCTCCGACGAAGCCGACCGGGTCATCGGCCTGGAACTGGGTGCCGACGACTACCTGGGCAAACCCTTCAGCCCCCGCGAATTGCAGGCGCGGATCAAGGCCCTGTTGCGCCGCGCGCAGTTCGGCCAGGAACGGGCCGGCGGCGAGGTGCTGTGCTTCGACGAGTGGCGCCTGGACATGGTCAGCCACCGGCTGTTCCACAACGATGGCGAGGAAGTGATCCTCTCCGGCGCCGACTTCGCCCTGCTCAAGCTGTTCCTCGATCACCCCCAGGAAATCCTCGACCGCGACACCATCGGCAATGCCACCCGCGGGCGCGAACTGATGCCCCTGGACCGCATCGTCGACATGGCGGTCAGCCGCCTGCGCCAACGCCTGCGCGACACCGAAAAGCCGCCGCGGCTGATCCGCACCGTGCGCGGCAGCGGTTACCAATTGGCAGCCAATGTGGTTGCCGGCAATGCTCACTGAGTGGCCGCGCAAGCTGCTGGCGCGGGTGCCGGTGCCGCGTTCGCTGCTGGGCCGGATGTTGCTGCTGACGCTGCTGGCGGTGTTGTTCGCGCAGACCTTGTCCAGCGTGATCTGGGTTTCCCAGCTGCGCGCCACCCAGCTCGAAGGCCTGGTCACCAGCGCCCGCAGCCTGGCCCATTCGATGACCGCCAGCGTCAGCTACTTTCGTTCGCTGCCGGTGGCGTACCGGCCGCTGGTGCTCGACCAATTGCGCAGCATGGGCGGCACCCGTTTTGTCGTGACCCTCAACGACAAGCCGCTGGGCATGGAAGTGCTGCCTATCACGCCGCGCAAGCAGGCGGTGCTCAAGGCGGTGGACGAAGTGCTGCGCCAGTCCCTGGGCAACGACGCCTATATCTCGGTGACCTTCGTCAGCCCCGAGGACCTGCGGATTTTCAACGGCGGCCTGAAGCTCGATGAGTTGCCGCGTTCCTGGGCCCACTACGCCCTGACCCTGGAGCCGGTGAACCCGCCGGTGCTGGTCACCCAGATCCAGATGGCGCCGGGCGAATGGTTGTACATCGCCTCGTTGTTGCCCGAGCCCTACACCAGCCTCGAAGAACAGGGGCTGCCGGCGCAGCAGGTGTGGTTCATCGTGCTCACCAGCGGTTTCCTGCTGCTGTTCATCGGCCTGCTGGTGCATTGGCAGAGCCGGCCACTCAAGCGCCTGGCGCGGGCCGCGCGGGACATGTCACTGGGCGCCGATGTGCAGCCGGTGGCCGAAGGCGGCGGCAGCGAAGTGGTGGAGGTCGGCCGGGCCTTCAATGCCATGCGCGAGCGCATCAGCCGTTACCTGACCGAGCGCAGCCAGCTGTTCAGTGCGATTTCCCACGACCTGCGCACGCCCATCACCCGCCTGCGGCTGCGGGTCGAACTGCTGGAAGACGAGCAGTTGCAAAGCAAGTTCGGCCGCGACCTGGATGAGCTGGAGCTGCTGGTCAAGGGCGCGCTGCAGTGCGTCAAGGACACCGACATCCACGAGAACATCGAGCCGGTGGACCTCAACCAGGTGCTCGACTGCCTGGTGGAGCCTTACCTGGCGCCCAATGGCAACGGCCGCGTGACCCAGCAGGGGCGGGCGCTGGCGCCGTATCCGGGCAAGCCCCTGGCGCTCAAGCGCTGCATGGGCAACCTGATCGACAACGCGCTGAAGTACGGGCAGAACGCCCACCTGCACATCGACGACGATGCCAACGCGTTCATCCTGCATGTCGACGACGAAGGCCCGGGCGTGCCAGAACAGCGCCTGGAGCAGGTGTTCGAGCCGCACTTTCGCCTGTCCGGCCAGCAGCAAGGCTACGGCCTGGGCCTGGGCATCGCGCGCAACATCGCCCACAGCCATGGCGGCGAGGTGAGCCTGCAGAACCTGCGCGAAGGCGGTTTGCGCGTGACCCTGTACCTGCCGCGTTCCATGGATTGATGCCCCTGTAGCCGCTGGCGAAGCCTGCGATCGGCCGCGTAGCGGTCGTAAAATTTCATGCCGCGCTTGGCTGTATGACCGAGGCGCCAGTTTTGCGAGCCCTGCGGTCTCGAGCGCAGCTTGCGGCAGCGGCTACAGGGAGTTTTGTCACGGCTTGGTGACATTTCCTGTGACCTTCGTTACCTGCCCGCGCGAACCCGTTGTTTAGACTCAAGTCCCTGATAAAAACAACAACAGGTCCGCCATGAACCCTATTCCCCTGACGTTCAGCAGCTGGCTGAACGCTCCTGCCCATCATCAATGGCTGGCCGCCGAAGGCCAGCGCCTGCTGGGTTTCGCCCGCGCGGCCCGACTGCCCGACGGCTTCGGCGACCTGGACGAACGCGGGCGCCTGCCGAGCGATGCCCGGGCCGGCACCATGAACACCGCGCGCATGACCCACAGTTTCGCCATGGCCCATATCCAGGGCATTCCCGGCTACGCCGCGTTGGTGGACCACGGCATTGCCGCGCTCAACGGCGCGCTGCGCGATGGCGAGTGCGGCGGCTGGTTCGCCACTCCCGGGCATGCCGACGGCAACAGCGGCAAGGCCGCCTACCTGCATGCCTTCGTCGCCCTGGCGGCGAGTTCCGCGGTGGTGGCCGCGCGCCCCGGCGCCGAGGCCTTGCTGGCGGAGGCGATCCGGGTCATCGAAAGGCATTTCTGGAGCGAGGAGGAGGGCGCGATGCGCGAGTCCTTCAACCGCGACTGGAGCGGCGAGGAGGCCTATCGCGGCGCCAACAGCAACATGCACGCCACCGAGGCGTTCCTCGCCCTGGCCGATGTCACCCAGGACCCGCGCTGGCTCAACCGCGCCCTGCACATTGTCGAGCGGGTCATCCATCAGCATGCCGCCGCTGGCGATTACCGGGTCATCGAGCATTTCGACCGTCAGTGGCAGCCGCTGCCGGATTACAACCAGGAGCATCCGGCCGACGGTTTCCGCCCCTATGGCACCACCCCCGGGCACGCTTTCGAGTGGGCTCGCCTGCTGCTGCACCTCGAAGCCGCGCGTTGCCAGGCCGGCATGCTCAGCCCCGGCTGGCTGCTGCTGGATGCCCAGAAACTGTTCGAAACCGCCTGCCGTGACGCCTGGGACGTCGATGGCGCGCCGGGCATTGTCTACACCCTGGACTGGCAGCAGCGCCCCGTGGTGCGCCAGCGCCTGCACTGGACCCACGCCGAGGCCGCGGCGGCGGCCAGCGCCTTGCTGCAACGCACCGGGGAAGCGCAGTACGAAACCTGGTATCGGCGCTTCTGGGAATTCACCGCCGAGCACTTCATCGACCCGCTGCACGGCAGCTGGCACCACGAGCTGGACAGCAACAACAGGCCCAGCGCCGAGATCTGGGCCGGCAAGCCGGACCTGTATCACGCCTGGCAGGCGGTGCTGATTCCGCGCCTGCCTTTGGCGCCGAGCATGGCATCGGCGCTGGCCGAAGTGTCTAGACTGCAGGCTGTGTAACCATGTGGTGACATTCGCGCATCCCTTCGTTACCTGCGCGGGTAGGCCCCCTGTTTAGAATCCTATGCAGCGCAAGCACCAGACTTGCATGCATAACAACAAGAAAGGTACACCTCAGATGAATGCGATTTCTCGTCTAGCTGCTGTCATTTCCGTTGCCTCGTTGTTTCCCCTCAGTGCATTCCCTCTCGTTTCCGTTGCCGCCGACGCCAAAGGCTCCGTGGAAGTCGTCCATTGGTGGACGTCCGGCGGTGAAAAAGCGGCGGTCGATGTGCTCAAGGCCCAGGTCGAAAAAGACGGCTTCACCTGGAAAGACGGCGCAGTCGCCGGCGGTGGCGGTGCCACAGCCATGACCGTGCTGAAAAGCCGCGCCGTTTCCGGCAACCCGCCGGGCGTTGCCCAGATCAAGGGTCCGGACATCCAGGAGTGGGGCAGCACCGGCCTGCTCAGCACCGACGCCCTGAAAGACGTGGCCAAGTCGGAAAACTGGGACGGCCTGCTCTCCAAGAAAGTCTCCGACACCGTGAAGTACGAAGGTGACTATGTTGCCGTGCCGGTGAACATCCACCGCGTCAACTGGCTGTGGATCAACCCGGAAGTCTTCAAGAAGGCCGGGATCGACAAGGCCCCGACCACCCTCGAAGAATTCTATGCCGCCGGTGACAAGCTCAAGGCCGCCGGCTTCATCGCCCTGGCCCACGGCGGCCAGCCATGGCAGGACAGCACCGTGTTCGAAGACGTGGTGCTCTCGGTCATGGGCGCCGATGGCTACAAGAAAGCCCTGGTCGACCTGGACCAGAAGACCCTCGCTGGCCCGGAGATGGCCAAGGCCTTCACCGAGCTGAAGAAAGTCACCAGCTACATGGATCAGAACCGCGCCGGGCGTGACTGGAACATCGCCGCCGCCGACGTCATCAACGGCAAGGCCGGCATGCAGATGATGGGCGACTGGGCCAAGAGCGAGTGGACCGCGGCGAAGAAAGTCGCCGGCAAGGACTACCAGTGCGTGGCCTTCCCGGGCACCGACAAGGCCTTCACCTACAACATCGACTCCCTGGCGGTGTTCAAGCTCAAGGCCGATCGCAAGGGCGATATCGCCGCGCAGCAGGACCTGGCCAAGGTCGCCCTGGGCAAGGACTTCCAGAAGGTCTTCAGCATCAACAAGGGTTCGATCCCGGTGCGCACCGACATGCTCAACGACATGGCCGCGCAAGGCTTCGACTCCTGCGCCCAGGCGGCGGCCAAGGACTTCCTGGCTGACGACAAGACCGGCGGCCTGCAACCGAGCATGGCGCACAACATGGCCACCTCCCTGGCCGTGCAGGGCGCGATCTTCGATGTGGTGACCAACTTCATGAACGACAAGGACGCGGACCCGGCCAAGGCCAGTGCGCAGCTGGCATCGGCCGTCAAGGCCGCCCAGTAACTCCGAACGCCGCAAGCCTGCTTGCGGCGATTTATCTGACGGCGCTTTCCCCCTGTAGGAGCGAGCTTGCTCGCGATAGCGATCGGTCTGTCGGCATCCATGTTGAATGTCCCGCAGTCATCGCGAGCAAGCTCGCTCCTACACAAGAGGGGATCGCTTCGGCCTTCATTTCTTCAACTGGATTATCCCGATGAGCTCTGTGGCGGTTTTCAGCAAAGCCTCACCGTTCGACGCGCTGCAGCGCTGGCTCCCCAAGTTGGTCCTGGCGCCAAGCATGCTGATCGTCCTGGTCGGTTTTTATGGTTACATCATCTGGACGTTCATTCTGTCCTTCACCAATTCCAGCTTCATGCCGAGCTACAAGTGGGTCGGCCTGCAGCAATACATGCGCCTGATGGACAACGACCGCTGGTGGGTGGCGAGCAAGAACCTGGCGCTGTTCGGCGGCATGTTCATCGGCATCAGCCTGGTGCTGGGCGTATTCCTGGCGGTGCTGCTGGACCAGCGCATCCGCAAGGAAGGCTTTATCCGCACCGTCTACCTGTACCCGATGGCGCTGTCGATGATCGTCACCGGCACCGCCTGGAAATGGCTGCTCAACCCTGGCCTGGGCCTGGACAAGATGCTGCGTGACTGGGGCTGGGAAGGCTTCCGCCTGGACTGGCTGGTGGATCAGGATCGCGTGGTGTACTGCCTGGTGATCGCCGCCGTGTGGCAGGCCTCCGGCTTTGTCATGGCGATGTTTCTCGCCGGCTTGCGTGGCGTCGATCAGTCGATCATTCGCGCCGCCCAGGTCGATGGCGCGAGCCTGCCGACCATCTACCTGAAGATCGTCCTGCCGAGCCTGCGCCCGGTGTTCTTCAGCGCCTTCATGATCCTCGCGCACATCGCGATCAAGAGCTTCGACCTGGTGGCGGCAATGACCGCCGGCGGCCCTGGCTACTCGTCCGACCTACCGGCGATGTTCATGTACTCCTTCACCTTCAGCCGTGGCCAGATGGGCATAGGTTCGGCCAGCGCCATGCTGATGCTGGGCGCCGTGCTGACCATCCTGGTGCCGTACCTGTACTCCGAACTGCGAGGCAAACGCCATGACTAACCAGCTCGGAAAACCTGCGCTGAACTTCAGCCGCATCGCCATCTACGCCACCCTGCTGCTGGCAGCGGCGGTGTACCTGGTGCCGCTGGTGGTGATGCTGCTGACCAGCTTCAAGACCCCGGAAGACATCCGCACCGGCAACCTGCTGAGCTGGCCGGCCGTGATCGACGGCATCGGCTGGATCAAGGCCTGGGACACCGTGGGCGGCTACTTCTGGAACTCGGTGAAGATCACCGTGCCGGCGGTGATCATCTCGACCTTCGTCGGCGCCATGAACGGCTACGTACTGTCGATGTGGCGCTTTCGCGGTTCGCAGCTGTTCTTCGGCCTGCTGTTGTTCGGCTGCTTCCTGCCGTTCCAGACCGTGCTGCTGCCGGCGTCCTTCACCCTCGGCAAGTTCGGCCTGGCCAACACCACCAGCGGCCTGGTGCTGGTGCACGTGGTCTATGGTCTGGCGTTCACCACTTTGTTCTTCCGCAACTACTACGTGAGCATCCCGGACGCCCTGGTCAAGGCCGCGCGCCTGGACGGCGCAGGCTTCTTCACTATCTTCGGCAAGATCCTGCTGCCGATGTCGGTGCCGATCATCATGGTCTGCCTGATCTGGCAGTTCACCCAGATCTGGAACGATTTCCTGTTCGGCGTGGTGTTCGCCAGCGGCGATGTGCAACCGATCACCGTGGCCTTGAACAACCTGGTCAACACCAGCACCGGGACCAAGGAATACAACGTTGATATGGCGGCGGCGATGATCGCCGGGCTGCCGACACTGCTGGTCTACATATTCGCTGGCAAGTATTTCCTGCGTGGGCTGACGTCCGGCGCGGTCAAGGGGTAAAAGATGGCAACTCTCGAATTACGCAACGTCAACAAGACCTACGGTACTGGCCTGCCGGATACCCTGAAGAACATCGAACTGAAGATCGATGACGGTGAGTTCCTGATTCTCGTGGGACCTTCGGGCTGCGGTAAATCCACCCTGATGAACTGCATCGCCGGCCTGGAAAACATCAGCGGCGGGGCGATCCTGGTGGACGACGCCGACATCAGCGGCATGAGCCCGAAAGACCGCGACATCGCCATGGTGTTCCAGTCCTACGCGCTGTACCCGACCATGAGCGTGCGCGACAACATCGCCTTCGGCCTGAAGATCCGCAAGATGCCGGCCGCCGAGATCGACGAGGAAGTGGCGCGGGTGGCCAAGCTGCTGCAGATCGAACACCTGCTCAGCCGCAAGCCCGGCCAACTGTCCGGCGGCCAGCAACAGCGCGTGGCCATGGGCCGGGCCCTGGCGCGGCGGCCGAAGATCTACCTGTTCGACGAACCGCTGTCCAACCTCGACGCCAAGCTGCGGGTCGAGATGCGCACCGAAATGAAACTGATGCACCAGCGCCTGAAAACCACCACGGTCTACGTCACCCACGACCAGATCGAAGCCATGACCCTGGGCGACAAGGTGGCGGTGATGAAGGACGGCATCATCCAGCAGTTCGGCACTCCGAAACAGATCTACAACGACCCGGCCAACCTGTTCGTGGCCAGCTTCATCGGTTCGCCGCCGATGAACTTCATCCCCCTGCGCCTGCAACGCAAGGACGGCCGCCTGCTGGCCCTGCTGGACAGCGGCCAGGCCCGTTGCGAGCTGCCCCTGGGCATGCAGGACGCCGGCCTGGAAGACCGGGAAGTGATCCTCGGCATCCGTCCGGAGCAGATCGGCCTGGCGAACGGCGAGGGCAACGGCCTGCCGACCCTGCGCGCCGAGGTCCAGGTCACCGAGCCGACCGGCCCCGACACCCTGGTGTTCGTCAACCTCAACGGCACCAAGGTCTGCTGCCGCCTGGCGCCGGATGTGGCGCCGCAGGTCGGCGAAACCCTGACCCTGCAATTCGATCCGGCCAAGGTTCTGCTGTTCGATGCCAAGAGTGGCGAGCGCCTGGGTGTTGCGGCCCCTGCGCAGACCGAAGCCCATGCCAGCAACGTGGCGCAGTTCAAGGGGCGTTGAAGCCGGCGTTATTGGAGCAGGGACGTACCGAATGCGCGGCGGATGGCCTGTCATCCGTCGCATCAGGTGTAAACCGCGTTAGAGAAAAACAGTTAATAACAATAAAGACGAGGATGTAGGGATGAAAAAGAAGAGCACCAATGCACGCTTGATCTGCCAGTTGTCAGCGATTGCGGCAATGACCCTGGCCGGTAGCGCGCACGCTGACGAAGCGTTCAGCGCCGATTCGAAATGGATGACCGGTGACTGGGGTGGCGAGCGGACCAAACTGCTCGAGAAAGGGATCGACATCAAGGCCGATTACGTTGGCGAAATGGGCGCCAACCTGCATGGCGGCTACAACGACGACAAGACCGGGCGCTACAGCGACCAGTTCGGCCTGGGCGTGGCGCTGGACCTGGAAAAGCTCTGGGGCTGGGATAACACCCAGGCGAAGATCCAGCTGACCAACCGTAACGGCCAGAACATCTCCAACGACCGTATCGGCGACCCGCGTGCCGGCACCTTGAGCTCCTCCCAGGAAGTCTACGGCCGTGGCCACATGGTGCGTCTGACCCAACTGTGGATCCAGCACCAGTTCCTCGACGGCAAGCTCGACGTCAAGGCCGGTTACTTCGGCGAAGGCGAAGACTTCAACACCTTCCCCTGCGACTTCCAGAACCTGGCGTTCTGCGGCTCCCAGGTGGGCAACTGGGCGACCAACATCTGGTACAACTGGCCGGTCAGCCAGGCGGCACTGCGGGTGAAGTACCACATCACGCCTGAGCTGTATGCGCAGATCGGCGCGTACAACCAGAACCCGTCGCAACTGGAGCACGGCAACGGCTTCAAGCTCAGCGGCAGCGGTACCAAGGGCACCGTGCTGCCGGTCGAGCTGGTCTGGTCGCCGAAGGTCAACAACCTGCCGGGCGAATACCGCGTCGGTTACTACAAGAGCACGGCCGATGCCAGCGACGTGCGCGAGGACGTCAATGGCCAGGACGCCGCCGTCACCCGTGACAGCTATCGCGTGCACAGCAGCAAGCACGGCTACTGGTTCGTCGGGCAGCAGCAGCTCACCACTCACAACGGCGATGCGACCCGCGGTCTGAACATCGCGGCCAACGCCACGTTCCACGACAAGGACACCAACTTCATCGACAACTACCAGTCGCTGATGCTGGTGTACAAGGGCCCGTTCGACGCACGTCCCAAGGATGACGTCGGCATCGGTTTCGCCCGTATCCATGTCAACGACGACGTGAAGAAAAACGCCCAGTTGCTCAATGACACCAACGGCGTCAGCAACTACGACGATCCGCTGTTCTCGCCGATCCGCGAGACTGAGTACAACTACGAAATCAACTACGGCTTCCATGTCACCAACTGGCTGACCGTGCGTCCCAACCTGCAGTACATCACCCATCCAGGCGGTGTGGATGAAGTCGACAACGCCCTGGTGGCCGGCCTGAAAATTCAGTCGGTGTTCTAACGCTGTTGCGATAAGCTCCTCCTCAATGTGCGCATTTTTGCGGATGGCCCAGGCTATCCGCTTTTTTTTGGGGACGAACCCGTTCCCTGTAGCCGCTACCGCAGGCTGCGATCGGCCGGGACGGCCGTAGCGTCCTCAAGATCGCTGAAGGCCTGCGGCCTTATCGCAGCCTGCGGCAGCGGCTACGGGGTTTTGCGCATCAATGATGAATATCGGTACAGCAATGATCTTCAGGACCGTGGCCCATGCATGAGCATCCGCTACAACGCTTTTTCAAATCCTTGCGCGAGCGCCCGATCTTCGCGTGGGAGCGCTATCAGATGCGCGACGTGCTGGTGATCGACCATCCGCTGTGCCAGGCGGTGTTCAGTCGCCAGGGCGCGCAGCTCCTGCATTTCCAGCCGACCGGGCAGAAGCCCTGGCTGTGGTGTGCGGCGAAGTGGCCGCAGGTCGGGGCGATCCGTGGCGGGGTGCCGGTGTGCTGGCCCTGGTACGGCCGTCACCCGAGCGAAAACGCCTGGCCATCCCATGGCTGGGCCCGGCTGATCGACTGGAAGCTGCTCGACAGCCGCAGCGATGACGAGGGCGTGTACCTGCACTGGCAGTTGCAGCTGTGCGACTGGCAGGTCGACCTGCACGCGCACCTGGGCGAAAGCATGGACCTGCGCCTGAGCACCGAGCACCAGGACAGCCTGCCGTGCCAGCTGAGCCAGGCTTTGCACGCCTACTGGCGTATTGGCGACGTCGGCGAGGTAGCGCTGTCTGGGCTCGACGGCGCCGAGGGTTACGACCAGTTGAGCCGCCAGGCGTGCCGGCAAACAGGCGAGCTGCGGGTCGATGGTGGCTGTCAGCGGGTGTTCCAGCACGAGGGCGAATTGCAGCTCAAGGATCACGCCTGGCAGCGCGAATTGCGCATCGATACTGGCGATACCGCCGACACCGTGGTCTGGCATCCGGGCAGCCGGCCGTTGCTGGGGGTGAGCTGGAGCGAGGTGTCCGGGTTCGTCTGCGTCGAAGCGGCGGCGGGGGGCACCGACAGCCTGTGCCTGGCGCCGGGGGAGCGGGCGCACCTGAGTCTGCAGGCGCGGGCGGGGGCGTAGTGGCGGGTTGGCGGTGTGGCTGGTGCCGTCATCGCGGGCAAGCCTCGCTCCTACAAGTCAATGTGTTCTGTAGGAGCGGCCGGTCGACGCTCGATTGCCCGTGATAAGGCCGAAGGGGCTGGCGCCGGGTTTCGCGAAACTCAGTTGTACTCGTCGCCCACCGGATAGCGGCTGGCGTTGAGGCTTTCCTTGATCTTGCGCAGGTGCGGCTGGAAGTCCACGCCGCGGCGCAGGGTCATGCCGGTGGCGAGGACGTCGAGCACGGTGAGCTGGATGATCCGCGAGGTCATCGGCATGTAGATGTCGGTGTCTTCCGGCAGCGGGATGTTCAGGCTCAGGGTGCTGGCCTTGGCCAGCGGCGAGCCGGCGGCGGTCAGGCCGAGTACCGAGGCGCCGTTTTCCCGGGCGATGCGCGCCACTTCCACCAGCTCGCGGGTGCGCCCGGTGTAGGAGATGATCACGAACAGCTCGCCGGTGTGGGCCACCGAGGCGATCATCCGCTGCATCAGTACATCGGCGTGGGCGGTCACCGCCAGGTTGAAGCGGAAGAACTTGTGCTGGGCATCGAGGGCCACCGGGGCCGAGGCGCCGAGACCGAAGAAGTGGATCTGCCGGGCCTGGATCAACAGGTCGACGGCACGGCTGATCAGGTTCGGGTCCAGGGCCTGGCAGGCGCTGTCCAGCGAGGCGATGGCGCTGCCGAAGATTTTCTGGGTGTAGGCTTCGGGGTTGTCGTCGGCTTCCACTGCGCGGCTGACGTAGGCCGCGCCGCTGGCCAGGCTCTGGGCCAGTTGCAGCTTGAGTTCGGGGTAGCCGCTGACACCGAACGAGCGGCAGAAACGGTTGACCGTCGGCTCGCTGACCGAAGCGGCCTGGGCGAGGGCGGCAATACTGAAGCGGGTCGCCTGCTGTGGGTTGAGCAGGATGACTTCGGCGACTTTACGTTCCGCCTTGTTCAATTCTTCAAGGCGATTCTGGATCTGTTCCAGAAGATTTCGCACGCGGTCCATTAGGGTTTTCCTGGTTCGGCAATGCAAAGGAAGCCGGTCTTAACCGGTCTTTGGCGGTGGCCTATCCTACTGATGGCTCCGACGGACCACCACTTCGAATCTGTATTTTGCTAAAATGTTGTGGTTATTACTACATTTTCCCTTGAGTGATGCCTTGAAAAAAGGTATTTGTAGCTTAACTTGATAAAAGAACAAACATCATGCCTTCGATAACGGTTGAACCGTGCACCTTCGCCTTGTTCGGCGCGCTGGGCGATCTGGCGCTTCGCAAATTGTTTCCTGCCCTCTACCAGCTCGATGGCGCCGGCCTGCTGCATGACGACACGCGCATTCTGGCCCTGGCCCGCGAGCCGGGCAGCGATCAGCAGCACCTGTCTTTCATTGAAGCGCAATTGCGCAAGTATGTAGGTGCCAAGGAGATCGACGCGGCAGTGCTGGAGCGCTTCCTGGCGCGCCTGACCTACCTGCACGTCGACTTCCTCAAGGCCGAGGATTACCTGGCCCTGGCCGAGCTGGCCGGGCGCGAGCAACGCCTGATCGCCTATTTCGCCACGCCGGCGGCGGTGTACGGGGCGATCTGCGAGAACCTGTCGAAGGCCGGGCTGGCCGAAAACACCCGCGTGGTGCTGGAAAAGCCCATCGGTTCGGACCTGGACTCGTCGCGCAAGGTCAACGACGCGGTGGCGCAGTTCTTCCCGGAGAACCGCATCTATCGCATCGACCACTACCTGGGCAAGGAGACGGTGCAGAACCTGATAGCCCTGCGTTTCGCCAACAGCCTGTTCGAGACCCAGTGGAACCAGAACTACATCTCCCATGTGGAAATCACCGTGGCCGAGAAGGTCGGGATCGAAGGCCGCTGGGGTTACTTCGACAAGGCCGGCCAACTGCGGGACATGATCCAGAACCACCTGCTGCAACTGCTCTGCCTGATTGCCATGGACCCGCCCGCCGACCTCTCGGCCGACAGCATCCGTGACGAGAAGGTCAAGGTGCTCAAGGCCCTGGCGCCGATCAGCCCGGAAGGCCTGACCACCCAGGTGGTGCGTGGCCAGTACATCGCCGGGCACAGCGAAGGCAAGGCCGTGCCGGGGTACCTGGAGGAAGAGAATTCCAACACCCAGAGCGATACCGAGACCTTCGTCGCCCTGCGGGCCGACATCCGCAACTGGCGCTGGGCCGGGGTGCCGTTCTACCTGCGCACCGGCAAGCGCATGCCGCAGAAGCTGTCGCAGATCGTCATCCACTTCAAGGAGCCGTCGCACTACATCTTCGCCCCCGAGCAGCGCCTGCAGATCAGCAACAAGCTGATCATCCGCCTGCAGCCGGACGAAGGTATCTCCCTGCGGGTGATGACCAAGGAACAAGGCCTGGACAAGGGCATGCAACTGCGCAGCGGTCCGTTGCAGCTGAATTTTTCCGACACCTATCGCAGCGCGCGGATCCCCGATGCCTACGAGCGGTTGTTGCTGGAAGTGATGCGTGGCAATCAGAACCTGTTTGTCCGCAAAGATGAAATCGAAGCCGCGTGGAAGTGGTGTGACCAGCTGATCGCCGGGTGGAAGAAATCCGGCGATGCGCCCAAGCCGTATGCGGCCGGGTCGTGGGGGCCGATGAGCTCCATCGCACTGATCACGCGGGACGGGAGGTCATGGTATGGCGATATCTAAATTGAAACTGCCCGCGGGCGTACACGCCCACGAGTTCCGCAGCCCGATGCTGCTGGCCGAAGGCCTGGCGCTGAAGGTGGCCGGGCAACTGAGCCAGGCGATCCAGGTTCGCGGCGAAGCCACGCTGGTGGTGTCCGGCGGGCGCAGCCCGGTGGCGTTTTTCCAGCACCTGGCCAAGCAGCACCTGGACTGGTCCAAGGTCCTGGTCACCCTGGCGGACGAGCGCTGGGTACCGGTGGAGCATGCCGACAGCAACGCCGGCCTGCTCAAGCGCTACTTGCTGCAGGGCCCGGCGGCCCAGGCGAAGTTCCTCAGCCTGTACAACGCCGCGGCGAACCTCGAACAGGCCGCGGAGCAAGCCGATCGTCTGCTGGCCGAGTTGTCGGCCATCGACGCGCTGGTGCTGGGCATGGGCGATGACGGTCATACCGCCTCCCTGTTCCCCAACAGCCCGAACCTGGCCGAAGCCCTGCAGGCCGACGGTCAGCGTCGCTGCTGGCCGATGCTGGCGCCGAGCGTGCCGCATCAGCGCCTGAGCATGAGCCGCGCCTTGCTGGCTTCGGCCACGTACAGCGTGCTGTCGATTTCCGGTCAATCCAAATTGACCACCCTGAGTGCCGCACTGGCCGGTGACGATGTCGCCGCGATGCCGATTCGTGCCTTCCTGCAACCTCCGTTAGAGATTTACTGGTGCCCATGAGCCAAGGATCAGCCGCTATGACAATCCCACAACCGACCGTTTCCATGGCGGACAAAGTTGCCCTGATCGACAGCCTCTGCGCCAAGGCGCGGATTCTGCCGGTGATCACCATCGCCCGCGAACAGGACGTGCTGCCCCTGGCCGACGCCCTGGCCGCCGGTGGCCTGACCGCTCTGGAAGTGACCCTGCGTTCGCAGTTCGGCCTCAAGGCCATCCAGATCCTGCGCGAGCAGCGTCCGGAGTTGGTGACCGGCGCCGGCACCGTGCTCGATCGGCAGATGCTGGCCGCCGCCGAAGCCGCCGGTTCGCAGTTCATCGTCACCCCGGGCATTACCCGTGACCTGCTGGAAGCCAGCGTCGCCAGCCCGATCCCGCTGTTGCCGGGGATCAGCAATGCCTCCGGGATCATGGAGGGTTACAGCCTGGGCTATCGCCGCTTCAAGCTGTTCCCGGCGGAAGTCAGTGGCGGCGTGGCCGCGATCAAGGCCCTGGGCGGCCCGTTCGGCGAGGTGAAGTTCTGCCCGACCGGCGGTGTCGGCCCGGCCAATATCAAGAGCTACATGGCGTTGAAGAACGTGATGTGCGTTGGCGGTAGCTGGATGCTCGATCCCGAGTGGATCAAGAACGGCGACTGGGCGCGGATCCAGGAGTGCACGGCCGAGGCCCTGGCGCTGCTGGACTGACAGGTTTCCTGCTTTTTTCAAAGATTCGTTGGTGTGTTCTACGGCTTTACGGTGCGCTTGGTCGGTGCACCGTTTTTTTTTGCCTGGAGAAAAGCTGGCCGGCTATTGCCGGGTCTTCTGTAGGAGCGAAGCTTGCTCGCGATCCGCGTAGCGGCCATTCAATCGCGTTGCCTGTTCCACCCTCATCGCGCGCAAGCTGCGCTCCTACATGAGGACGTACGAAAGATCTCAACCCAACTGCACCAGCGCCTCGACCAGCAGCTGGATATCCGAGGCTGGCGTGGTAAAGCCCGGAGTCACGCGGATACAGGGTCCGCAACGCGAACCGCTGCGCGCCACGGTGAACAGGTTGTATTCCTTGAGCAGCCGTTCGGCCATCGCCTGCTGGTCCGGCTGGCGGGTGAAGCGAAACGAGGTGATGCCGCAATACAGCCGTGGATCGTCCGGGGTCATGACTTCAATCCCGGGCAGCTCGCGCACCTGGCTCACCCACAGGTCGCGCAGGTAATTCAGGCGCGCGCCCTTGAGGGCCGAGCCGCCCATGCTGCGGTGTTCCTCGAACATCCGGGGCAAGGTCAGCCAGGCCGGGATGTTCGGCGTGCCATAAGGCGCCCGTGAGCGGATATCGTCCAGGGCATAACGTTGCTCGCCCATGTCCGGGTCGATATCGGCCAGGCGTTGCGGGTCGATGTAGACAAACCCCAGGCTCAGCGGTGCGCCAATCCATTTCTGCAGGTTGTAGCCGGCGAACGCCACGCCGAGTTCGCTGAGCTGGAAATCGACCTGGGCCAGGGCGTGGGCGCCGTCGAGGATGACGTCGATTCCCCGTTCGCGGGCCTCCAGGGCAATGGCCTGGACTGGCAGCACCAGCCCGGTGCGGTGGGTGACGTGGGTCAGGGCCATCAGCTTCAGCCTTGGGTAGCGCTCGAAGGCCTCGCGGTAGCTGGCCAGCAGGCTGTCGAAACTCGCCGGGTGGGCATGCTCGATTTCGATGACCTCGACCCCGCGATGGCGCGCCAGCCAGCGCATGGCGCCCTTGACGCTGTCGTATTCCAGGTCGCTGAACAGCACCTGGTCGCCCGGCTGCAGGCGGTTGTAGTTGCGGATCAGCGACTGCAATGCCTCTGAAGCACTGCGGGTGAGGGCGACGGCTTGGCGGTCGACGCCGAGCAGTTCGGCCAGTTGCTGTCGAATCTGCAAATTGCCGATCTGTTCGAAATGCTGGCGCACATGCACCGAGTTGCTGCGGTTCACGAAGTCGATCTGGCGCTGGTATTCCTCGACCACGGCGCGGCTCATGCGCCCGAAATAGCCGTTTTCCAGGTTGATCGGCCCGGGTTCGACGTCATAGCGCTGGGCAATGGTCAGCCAGTAATCTTCGTCGCGGGCGAGTTGGGCATTGCTGGGCATGGCGGGCTTCTTAATGACGGGGTTTGGGTTTGCCGTGTTTGGCGCGCAGCGGGTCCAGTAGATCGGAAAGACCGTTGTGATCGATTTCCTGCATCAATGCCAACAGGCCGCCCAGCTCGCCGTGGGGAAAACCTTCGCGGGCGAACCAGTTCAGGTAGGGGCCGGGCAGGTCGGCGAGGATGCGGCCCTTGTACTTGCCGTAGGGCATTTCGCGGGTGACCAGAAGTTCAAGTTTTTCGGGATTCATGGCGGCTGTCTGTAGAGGTGACGAACACCTTGGAAAATACAGGCATTCTGCATGCAGGCCAAATGACAGATCATGCAAATAACGCGGATACAGAAAGCGGTAAAAAACTTAACTTTTTGAAAAGTAATGGAAAAATTTTCATTCCAGGGCTGGCACGCAGGGTGCAACACCTATCACAACTCCCTCAACCTGGAAGGAATGGAAAATGACTGGCATCAACAAAGAAGCGATTTCGATCCTCAACGATCTGATCGAAACCAGTAAGGACGGTCAGGAGGGGTTCAAGACCTGCGCAGAAGACATCAAGCATCCTGAGTTGAAAGCGCTGTTCGTCAAGCGCTCCGCCGATTGCGCCACCGCTGCGGCCGAATTGCAGGCCAGCGTGCGTTCGTTGGGCGGCGATCCGGAAACCTCCACCAGCGTCAGTGGCGACCTGCACCGCCGTTGGGTCGACCTCAAGTCCCTGGTGACCGGCAAGGATGAAGAAGCGGTGCTCAACGAGGCCGAGCGCGGTGAAGACCATGCGCTGAAAGCCTACAAAAACGCGCTGGAGAAAATCAGCAAACACAACCTGGTCGGCATCCGCGACCTGGTGGAGCGTCAGTACCATGGCGTACAGCGCAACCACGATCAGGTCAAAGCCCTGCGCAACCAGGCCCGTGCCCGTTCATAACGGGTCAAACCTGTCAAAAACGCCAGCCTGTCTGGCGTTTTTTTATGCCTGAAAATTAATACTGGACGACTGATAGTTAGCTAGCTAATAATTTGCGGGTGTCATTTCTCGCTTCAGTACATCTATCGTTGTTTTGTCCTTCCCAGGGTTCTTTCCGTGCGTATCACTTTGCAGGCGCTGTTCGCCCCCAATCTCCCGGCCGTGCAGTTCGCGATCAAGACCGTGCTCGGCGCCGGCCTGGCGCTGTGGCTGGCCATGCGCTGGGGGCTGCAGCAGCCGTCCTGGGCGCTGATGACGGCGATCATCGTTGCCCAGCCGCTGTCCGGGATGGTCCTGCAAAAGGGCATGGCACGGCTGGTGGGGACGTTGGTGGGCACCTGCATGTCGGTGCTGTTCATGGGGCTGTTCGCCCAGACGCCCTGGCTGTTCCTGCTGGCCCTGGCGCTGTGGCTGGGGCTGTGCACCGCCAGTTCGACCCTGCTGCGCAGCGCCTGGTCCTATTCGTTCGTGCTGGCCGGCTACACCGTGGCGATCATTGCCTTGCCGGCGATCTCCCACCCGTTGTCGATATTCGACCAGGCCGTGGCGCGTTGTACGGAAATTTCCCTGGGCATTATCTGCGCCACCGCCAGCAGTGCCTTGCTCTGGCCGATGCGGGTCGAGCGGCAGTTGACCGCCCAGGCGCGCAGCGCCTGGCAAAGCGGCATGCAGGCGGCGCGGGCGACCCTGGCCGGTGATGCCCTGGCGCGCAAGGGGCTGCTGGAAATCCTCGGGCGCATTGTCGCCGTGGACTCGCAGCGCGAACATGCCTGGTTCGAAGGCCCGCTGGGCCGGCAACGGGCGCGGGCGATCAGCGCCTTGAGCCAGAAGCTGCTGATGCTGCTGCGGATCTCCCGTTCGGTGCGCCGGCAATGGAAACAATTGGACCAGGCCGAGGCGGACCAGCTGGCACCCTGGATGGAACAGGTGCAGCAGGCCCTGGCGGCCATGGACAAGCCGACCTTGCAGGCGTTGCGGCCGCAGTTGCTGGACGCTTCCCACGACGCGGCCATCAGCTCGGCGCAAAGCTATTGCCTGGCCCGCTTCACCCTGTTGCTGGATACCGCCCTGGCCGCCGGCGCGGCGCTGCAGGCGGTGGAGGAGGGCACGGCGCCGGTCGAGCAGCCGGCGACCCTGAGCCCCCATCGCGATCTGTCGCTGGCGCTGTTGTTTGGCGCGCGTAGTGCCCTGGCCTTCCTCACTGTGGCCTGCTTCTGGCTGGCCACCGCCTGGCCGGCGGCCTCGGGGGCGATGCTGCTGACCTGTGTGGTGTGCGGCCTGTTCGCCAGTCGGGAAAACGGTGCGCAGATCGGCATGAGTTTCATGCGCGGCATCTTCCTGGCGATCCCGGTGGCCTTCGTGGTCGGGCAGATCCTGCTGCCGCAGTGGAGCAGTTTTGCCTTGCTGGCGATGGCCATGGGCGTGCCGCTGTTTTTCGGCGCGCTGGGCATGGCCAAACCCCAGATCGGCGCCACGGCCACCTCGTTCTGCCTGCACTTCGTGGTGCTGATTTCGCCGCAGAACCAGATGACGTTCGACGTCGCGAACTTCCTCAACAGCGCCCAGGCGATGGTGCTCGGCGTGGGCGCCGCGGTGCTGGCGTTCCAGCTGCTGATCCTGCGCGACCCGGCCTGGCATGGGCGGCGCCTGTTGGCGGCGACCCTGCAGGATCTGGTGCGCCTGACCCGGCGCAACCTGCGCGGCGCGGAAAGCTGGTTCGGTGGGCGCATGGCCGATCGCCTGCTGCAACTGGCGCGGCACTACCCGGAATTGCCGGAGCAGGCGCGCAGCCGCTGGGACGATGGCCTGCTGGGCCTGGATATCGGCGACGAACTGATGCACCTGCGCTTGAGCCTGGCGGTGGCCCAGGTGCCCGCGGATGCTTCGCAGCGACGTTATTTCGAGTATCTGGAGCAGGTGCTGGAGCGCGGGCCGGGGGCCGGTCGCGGCGACGCGCTGGCCGACGCCAGCACCGCCTTGCTCGAGGCCCTGGACAGCCAACCGCCCAGCGATGCATTGAAGCTGGCCCAGGGCGCGGTGGTGCAGTTGCAGAAGAGCTGGCGCACCTGGTGCCGGCAGCAGGAGGAAAACCATGGGGCTGCGTGAGTGGTCGCTGGGCGGAGTATTGCTCAGCCCGTTTCTGATTTATGTGGTGCTGGCGCTGGTGCTGACCGGGGTGCTGCGCATGCTGTTGCGCGCAACGCCGCTGGGACGCTGGATCTGGCACGAAGCACTGTTCGATGTGGCCTTGTACGTCTGTGTCCTGACGTTGGTCACTGTCGTACTCGGACCTTTATAAGGAGTTGTTCATGCGTGCTTCCGTACGTATCGCTTTTACCCTGTGCCTGGTGGCGGCGGCGCTGTTTGCCGGCTTTCACCTGTGGCAGTACTACATGCTCACGCCCTGGACCCGGGATGCGCGGATTCGCGCCGACGTGGTGATAGTCGCCCCCGACGTCTCGGGCTGGGTGCGTGAGCTCAAGGCTCATGACAACCAGGCGGTGAAGGCCGGCGACCTGTTGCTGAGCATCGACCGCGATCGCTTCGAGGCGGCGCTGGAAAAGGCCCAGGCAGTGGTGCAGACCCGCCAGCAGCAACTCAACCTGAAAGAGCGCGAAGCCAGCCGCCGGGCCAGCCTCGGCCCGCAGGCGATCAGCGCCGAACTGCGGGAAAACGCGCAGATCAATGCCGGGGTGGCCCGTGGCGAGCTGCGCCAGGCCCAGGCCGACGCCAAGGTCGCCGAACTCAACCTGGCGCGCAGCCAGGTCCGCGCGCCGCGCAGCGGGCACATCACCAACCTGCGCCTGGCCGAAGGCAACTATGTGAATGCCGGGCAATCGGTGATGGCGCTGATCGACGATTCGACCTTCTACGTGCAGGCCTATTTCGAGGAAACCAAACTGCCGCGGATCAAGGTCGGCGACCCGGTCAAGGTGTGGCTGATGAGCGCTGGGGAAGCCTTGCAGGGGCATGTGGAAAGCATCAGCCGCGGCATCACCGACCGCAATGCCACGCCGGACGGGCAATTGCTGGCCGAGGTGGAGCCGACGTTCAACTGGGTGCGCCTGGCGCAGCGGATTCCGGTGCGCATCAGGCTCGACAAGGTGCCCGAAGGCGTCAACCTGAGCGCCGGGATGACGGCGAGCGTGCAGGTGGAGGAGGGGAGTCGCTAATCCCGCCTGTAGCCGCTGCCGAGCCTGCGAGGCTGCGATCGGTTTGGGCGGCACTCCGACGTAGCAATCGCAAGCCTCGAGTCCCGGATCTGCCCGGGAAACGCAGTGGCTGATTTTGCGATTGCTACGCAATCGATCGCAGGCTGCGCCAGCGGCTACAGGGCGGCTTAGCCGATATTGATGGCCGGCAAGGTCGGCAGGGTAACGGTCTGTTGTTTGCGCGGGGCGAGGATTTCGGCTTCGCCGTCCACCACCAGCTCATCGCGCTGGTTGAACACGCGGGTGGCGATACGCACACGGAACTTCGGCAGTTTTTCGAGGATTTCCAGGCGCACGGTCAGGGTGTCGCCGATCTTCACCGGCTTCTGGAAGCTCATCTTCTGGCCGATATAGATGGTGCCCGGCCCAGGCAGCTCGCAGGCCACCGCGGCGCTGATCAGCGCACCGCTGAACATGCCGTGGGCGATACGCTCCTTGAACATGCTGGCGGCAGCGAATTCGGCGTCCAGGTGCACCGGGTTGTGGTCGCCGGACATGGCGGCGAACAGCTGGATGTCACGCTCTTCCACGTGCTTGCTGTAGCTGGCGGTCTGGCCGACTTCGAGGGCTTCGTACGGGGTGTTGGTAACTTGGGTCATCTCTCTCAAGTCCTGTGCTGAGCGTTGATTGGCGTATTGATTGGAAACAGGGTCATTCAGTCTTCGGCGGTCGGCGATGCTGCAGGGCCTGGTCGAGCCAGGCCAGTACATCGGCCGTCACTTCGTCGCGGTTGCTTTCATTGAATAGTTCGTGCCGCGCCTGCGGGTAGATATTGAGCTGCAGGCACTGGCTGCCGGCCTCGCGCAAAGCACCGGCCAGATCCTTCAGACGTATGCCATTGCTCACCGGATCACATTCTCCGCCCAGTATCAGCAATGGCAGGCCCGGATCGATCTGGGCCAGGTTGGAGGCCTTGCTGATTTGCTGCAGGCCGCCCAGCAGGTCGATCCACAGCTGATTGCTGCAGCGAAAGCCGCAGAGCGGGTCCTGGGCGTATTTGTCGACTTCGTCGGGGTCGCGACTGAGCCAGTCGAAGGCCGTGCGGTTGGGCTTGAAGGCTTTGTTGAACGAGCCGAAGGACAGCCATTCGATCAACGCGCTGCGGCCCAGGGCGCCCTGGCGCCAGCGTTCGAAGCGGGCGATCTGGCGGGCGGCGCGGTACAGCGCCACCGGCTGGAAATTCGAGCCGCTGAGGATGGCCCCGTACAGGCTGGCGCTGTGGTGCAGCAGGTAGGCCTGGGCGATGTAGCTGCCCATGCTGTGGCCCAGCAGCACGATCGGGGTTCCCGGGTGCTGCTGGCCGATGTGCTGGTTGAGGCTGGCCAGGTCGCCGACCACCTTGCACCAGCCGTCATCGTCGGCGAAGTGCCCGAGTACCCCGTGCTCGGCGGTCTTGCCGTGGCCGCGCAGGTCCAGCGCATAGACGCCGTAGCCTTCATTGCACAGCGCCTCTGCCAGCCTGGCGTAGCGCCCGCTGTGTTCGGCCATGCCGTGGGCCAGCAGGATCACGGCCTTGAGCGGGGCCGCTGGGAGCCACTGGTTCACGTAGAGCTGGCTGTGGTCGCTCGCGGTCAGCCAGAAAGAGTGGTGGATCATGGCGATTCCTTTGCACGGGGTCGTTGCATTGTATAGCTCATCGTCGCGGCCCCGTCCGATCTGCGCGCGCCATGGCGGCAAGATTCACGTTGTCAATGACGCCGCCGCCCGTATTTGCCCTATTCGCCATAGCTGCTAACGTCCGCAGAGCCCCGCCTTTCGTAGCGTCAGAGAAGCGGCCCGGACAGCTCAGGTAAAGAGGACAAGAACAATGCAGCCTGATTTCTGGAATGACAAACGCCCGGCCGGAGTGCCCGTCGATATCGACCTGGGTGCCTATAAGTCGGTGATCGAGGTGTTCGAGCGTTCCTGCAAGAAATTCGCCGACCGCCCGGCCTTCAGCAACATGGGCGTGACCCTGACCTACGCCGAGCTGGAGCGCTACAGCGCGGCCTTTGCCGGTTATCTGCAGAGCAGCACCGACCTGGTGCCGGGCGATCGCATCGCGGTGCAGATGCCCAACGTCCTGCATTACCCGATCGCCGTGTTCGGCGCCCTGCGCGCCGGGCTGATCGTGGTCAACACCAACCCGCTGTACACCACCCGGGAAATGCGCCACCAGTTCAAGGATTCCGGGGCGCGGGCCCTGGTGTACATGAACCTGTTCGGGCAGAAGGTCGAGGAGGTTCTGCCCGAGACCGACATCCAGTTCCTGATCGAGGCGAAGATGGGCGACCTGATGCCGTCCGCCAAGGGCTGGCTGGTCAATACCCTGGTCGACAAGGTCAAGAAGATGGTGCCGGCCTATCGCTTGCCCCAGGCCGTGTCCTTCAAGAGCGCGCTGCGCCTGGGCCGTGGCCAGCCGATCAAGTCTTTGAACGCCCGCCTGGACGACGTCGCCGTGCTGCAATACACCGGCGGCACCACGGGGCTGGCCAAGGGCGCGATGCTGACCCACGGCAACCTGGTGGCCAACATGCAGCAGGCCCGTGCCTGCCTCGGGCAACTGGGGCCGGACGGTCATCCGCTGCTGCGCGAGGGCCAGGAGGTGATGATCGCGCCGCTGCCGCTGTACCACATCTATGCCTTCACCGCGAACTGCATGTGCATGATGGTCACCGGCAACCACAACGTGCTGATCACCAACCCGCGGGACATCGGCGGTTTCATCAAGGAGCTGAAGAAGTGGCGCTTCTCGGCGCTGCTGGGGCTGAACACGCTGTTCATGGCGCTGATGGATCATCCCGAGTTCAAGACCCTCGACTTCTCCAATCTCAAGCTCACCAACTCCGGGGGCACGGCGCTGGTCAAGGCCACCGCCGAGCGCTGGGCGCAGTTGACCGGCTGCCGCATCACCGAAGGCTACGGCCTGACCGAAACCTCGCCCGTGGCCTGCACCAACCCTTACGGTGACCAGTCGCGCCTGGGCACCGTGGGACTGCCGGTGCCGGGCACGACCCTCAAGGTCATCGATGACCAGGGCGTCGAGCAGCCGTTGGGCGAGCGCGGCGAGCTGTGCATCAAGGGGCCGCAGATCATGAAGGGCTACTGGCAGAAGCCGGAGGCCACTGAGGAGGTGCTGGATGCCGATGGCTGGTTCAAGTCCGGCGATATTGCGGTGATCGATCCGGATGGCTTCGTGCGCATCGTCGATCGCAAGAAGGACATGATCATCGTCTCGGGTTTCAACGTGTACCCCAACGAAATCGAGGACGTGGTGATGGCCCATCCGAAAGTCGCCAACTGCGCGGTGATCGGTGTGCCGGACGAGCGTTCGGGGGAGGCGGTGAAGCTGTTCGTGGTGGCCCGCGAGTCGGGGGTCAGCCTCGAAGAGCTGAAGGCCTACTGCAAGGAAAACTTCACCGGCTACAAGGTGCCGAAGCACATCGTGTTGCGTGAGTCGTTGCCGATGACGCCGGTAGGCAAGATCCTGCGTCGGGAGCTGCGCGACATCGCCTGATGTTTCACCGGATGTAACAGTCCCGCGCCAGGGCGCGACCATCGCGAGCAAGCCTCGCTTTTACCGGAACCCAGGGTTTCTGTAGGAGCGAAGCTTGCTCGCGATGCTTTTTGGGGGCCGCAAAAGCCCGTTCCAGAGCCCTATATGGTTGTATAGAATTTTTACTCTAAAAATGACTATTGAATATTCTTGAGTCACTAAAGTGACTGTTTAGGCCGATTTTGGCTCTAGGCGGCCTTTGGCAAAGCTGCTACTCTCGGCGCGCTTTGTGACTTCTCGGCCTATGTAGACAGCCAGACTCACCAACAATAGACATCAATAAAAAACACACACAAATAATAATCGCATCAAGTGCGCTGACGAATTCGCGTTGCTGAGGAGTGGGCTTCCATGATCCAAGACTTTTGGAAGGATAAGTACCCAGCTGGGATTGCTGCCGATATCAATCCAGACGAGTATCCGAATATTCAGGCGGTGTTGAAGCAGTCCTGCCAACGTTTTGCCGACAAACCGGCCTTTAGCAACCTCGGCAAGACACTCACCTACGGTGAGCTGTACGAACTGTCCGGTGCTTTTGCCGCGTACCTGCAACAGCATACCGATTTGCAACCCGGCGATCGAATCGCCGTGCAACTGCCCAACGTCCTGCAGTACCCGGTCGCAGTATTCGGCGCCATCCGCGCCGGCCTGATCGTGGTCAACACCAACCCGCTGTACACCGCGCGGGAAATGGAACACCAGTTCAACGACTCCGGCGCCAAGGCCCTGGTGTGCCTGGCCAACATGGCGCACCTGGCCGAAGCCGTGGTGCCCAAGACCAGCGTCAAGCATGTGATCGTCACCGAAGTGGCGGACCTGCTGCCACCGCTCAAGCGCTTGCTGATCAACAGCGTCATCAAGTACGTGAAGAAGATGGTGCCGGCCTATCACCTGCCCAAGGCCGTCAAGTTCAACGATGTGCTGAGCCAGGGCCATGGCCAGCCGGTCAAGGACGCCAACCCGGCCAGCAGCGATGTCGCCGTGCTGCAATACACCGGCGGCACCACCGGCGTGGCCAAGGGTGCGATGCTGACCCACCGCAACCTGGTGGCGAACATGCTGCAATGCCGGGCGCTGATGGCCTCCAACCTCAATGAGGGTTGCGAGATCCTGATCACCCCGCTGCCGCTGTACCACATCTATGCCTTCACCTTTCATTGCATGGCGATGATGCTGAGCGGCAACCACAACATCCTGATCAGCAACCCGCGCGACCTGCCGGCGATGGTCAAGGAACTGTCGAAGTGGAAGTTCAGCGGCTTCGTCGGCCTCAACACCCTGTTCGTCGCCCTGTGCAACAACGAAGCCTTCCGCAAGCTGGATTTCTCGGCGCTGAAAGTCACCCTGTCCGGCGGCATGGCGCTGCAACTGGCGGCGGCCGAGCGGTGGAAGGAGGTGACCGGTTGCCCGATCTGCGAAGGTTACGGCATGACCGAGACCAGTCCGGTGGCCACCGTCAACCCGGGCCAGAATATCCAGATCGGCACCATCGGCATCCCGGTGCCGTCGACCCTGTGCCGGATCGTCGACGATGCCGGCAACGAGCTGCCCCTGGGCGAAGTCGGCGAGCTGTGCGTCAAGGGCCCGCAGGTGATGAAGGGCTACTGGCAGCGCCAGGACGCTACCGATGAAGTGATGAGCGACGGCTGGCTGAAGACCGGCGATATCGCGTTGATCCAGCCCGATGGCTATATCCGCATTGTCGATCGCAAGAAAGACATGATCCTGGTCTCCGGCTTCAATGTGTATCCGAACGAGCTGGAAGACGTGCTGACGGCCCTGCCAGGCGTGTTGCAGTGCGCGGCGATCGGCGTGCCGGACGAGAAGTCGGGCGAGTCGATCAAGATCTTCATCGTCGCCAAGCCGGGCGTGACCCTGACCAAGGAACAGGTGATGGAGCACATGCGCGCCAACGTCACCGGCTACAAGGTGCCCAAGGCCGTCGAGTTCCGCGATGCGCTGCCGACCACCAACGTCGGCAAGATCCTGCGTCGCGAACTGCGCGACGAAGAGCTGAAGAAGCTGGGCGTGAAGAAGTAAAACGCCAGGCCAACAAAAAGCCCCGCATTCGCGGGGCTTTTTGTTGGGCGCTTGTGTAGCCGCTGCCGAAGGCTGCGATCGACCTCGCAGAGGGCGTCGTTTTTGCCGGCGCGGGAGGTCCTGCGGACCTTGCGCAGCCCGCGGCAGCGGCTACAGGTGGATCACTGCTGGAACTGCGCGAAGTTCACGCCGGTGCCGGCGGGGCGTACGTCCTTGAGGAAGGAGTCCTTGTCGGCGCTCAGCTCCAGGCTCAGGGCCGCCTTGCGCTTGCCGGCGTTGCGGACCACCAGGCCTTCGAGCTTTTCCCGCAGGAACACCGTCGGCACCTTCAGGTGCAGCAACTGGTCGGTGTTCGGGGTGTACAGCAGCAGGTGGACCCATTCGTACTGCCCGATGGCCAGGCGGCTGACCGGCAGATCGAACCACCAGATATTCCGGCTGCGGCTCAGTTCCGCGAAGTGGCAGTTGTTGACGCCCAGCACCGCACCGCCCAGTTCCTGGTTCCGGCGGGCGATGGCCAGCTTTTTATCGAGTTTCATAACATTCCTACGGGATTGGATCTTCAGCGCAGCGCCTGAATACGTTGCGCATTCTCGTGGGTTGGTCGCCAAACATAAAGCGCAACCTGCGTGCGGCGGGCAAATAAGGCGATGAAATACCCCGCTGAAAATAATTGAAACTCCGCGCGACGGCCTCGGGTCAACCTCAGGGCAGGACCCCAAACCCTCGATTGTTCTACGGAGAAATACCATGGGCAGCACAGCGGACAAGGCAAAAGGCCTGGCCAACGAGGCCGTTGGCAATATCAAGCAAGGTGTCGGCAAAGCGACCGATAACGATCGGTTGGAAACCGAAGGCAAGATTCAGGAAAAGAAAGGTGAAGCGCAGCAAGCCCTCGGCAAGGCCAAGGATGCGCTGAAAAAGACCATCGACAAGGCCTGATCCACCGGCTCGCACTGCACCACGACGGCCATCCGCGGATGGCCGTTTTTACATCGGCCATGGCACCAAATGAGACGAAACGGTTCAAAATCGCCAAACTAGGCTAGTTTGTTGTACAAAACGGCCCCTGAGTCGCCACCGACCCTGAATGCTTGCGGCGAAAGGAGACGCTATGTTCTTGCCGAATTTGAAAGGCCTGCCCCTGCATCGTGTGCTGGTGCGCACGGTCACTGAGTTCATCGACGATGAAATGTCGACCTATGCTTCGGCACTGGCCTATCAGATGCTGTTTTCGTTGTTCCCCTTCATTCTGTTCCTGATCGCCTTGATCGGTTTCCTGCACCTGCCGGACTTCTTCTCCTGGTTGCGCCTGCAATCGGAACTGGTGTTGCCGCCCCAGGCGCTGGAGCAGGTCAACCCGGTGATCGACCAGTTGCAGCAGTCCAAGGGCGGCCTGCTGTCGGTGGGTATTGTGATTGCCCTGTATACCGCCTCGGCCGGCGTGCGGCTGATGATGAGCGCGATGAACGCCGCTTATGACGTGGTCGAGAAGCGCCCGTTGTGGAAACGTTTTCCGCTGTCGATTTTCTACACCATCGGCATCGCCGGCATGCTCCTGGCGGCCGCGGCCTTGATGGTGCTCGGGCCGCAGGTGATGGGCTGGATCGCCGCGCAGGTCGGCCTGGAAGACTTCATCGTCACCGTCTGGACCATCCTGCGCTGGCCGGTGATCGTGATCCTGATGATGGTCGCCGTGGCGCTGATCTACTACGTGATGCCCGACGTGAAGCAGGAGTTCCGCTTCATCACCCCAGGCTCGGTGCTGGCGGTGGTGGTGTGGATCATCGCCTCGTTGGGCTTCGCGTTCTACGTGAAGACCTTTGCCAACTACAACGCCATGTATGGCAGTATCGGGGCGATCATCGTCCTGCTGCTGTACTTCTATATTTCCTCGGCGGTGCTGTTGCTGGGGGCCGAGATGAATGCGGCGATCGAGCACATGTCGTCCGACGGCAAGAACCCTGGAGAAAGGGTTCCCGGCGAGCACGACGAACCCAAACAACACGTATCGGGACTGGGCCGGGACCACTCGCTCAAGCCGACCACTGACGAAGTCTGATCATGATCCGTGAAATCCTCAAAATGGGCGACGAGCGCCTGCTGCGCATCGCGCCACCGGTGCCGCCCGAGATGTTCGACAGCCCCGAGCTGTGGCAACTGATCGATGACATGTTCCAGACCATGGAAAGCGTCGGCGGGGTCGGCCTGGCCGCGCCGCAGATCGGCGTCGACCTGCAACTGGTGATCTTCGGTTTCGAGCACAGCGAGCGTTACCCGCAAGCCGAGGCCGTGCCGCAGACCATCCTGATCAACCCGCTGATCACGCCCTTGAGCCCGGTGCTGGAAGAGGGCTGGGAAGGCTGCCTGTCGGTGCCGGGGCTGCGGGGCGCGGTCGAGCGCTATCAGCACATTCGCTACGAAGGCGTCGACCCCAAGGGCGAGCCGATCGTCCGGATCGCCTCGGGTTTCCATGCGCGGGTGGTGCAGCATGAATGCGATCACCTGATCGGCCGCCTGTACCCGTCGCGGATCAGCGACTTCAGCAAGTTCGGTTTTACCGAGGTGATGTTCCCCGACCTCGATCCCCACGCCGACGATTGAAGGATAAGGATCGCAGCCTGTCCGCAGGCTGCGATCCGCGCGGTTATTTCGCCGGTTTCACAAAGCGCAGCGTCATCCGGTCCGACTCGCCGATCGCCAGGTACTTGGCCTTGTCCTCGTTCCCCAGCTTGAGCGCTGGCGGCAGGGTCCAGACGCCTTGGGCGTAGTCCTTGGTGTCTTGCGGGTTGGCGTTGATCTCGCTTTGCCCCTCCAGCGCAAACCCGGCGTCGGTTGCCAGCTTCACCACGTAGGCAGTGGTCAGGTAGCCGCTGTGCTTGATGTCTTCCAGGGAGGCGCCGTCCTTGGCGCGATGATCCACCACGCCCAGCACGCCCCCCGGTTTCAGCACCTTGAAGAACGCCTGGAACATCGCCGGCGCGGTGTCGGCCAGCACCCAGTTATGCACGTTGCGAAAGGTCAGCACGGCGTCAGCCGAACCGGCCGGACCGAGCACCGGTGCCTTGGGGTCGAACTCGACGAACCGGGCCTTGGCATAGCGGGCCGGGTCGGCGCTGAATTTCTGCTTCAGGCTGTCCGCCGATTTCTGGAAATACTCGCCGCTGGACGGGGCCTGGAGGGCGGCGATGTACTGCCCGTGGTCCTTGAGCAGTGGCGCGAGGAGCTCGCTGTACCAGCCGCCACCGGGAGTGATCTCGATCAACTTCTGGTCGGCCTTGAGGCCGAAGAACTGCAGGGTCTGCTGCGGATGGCGGTAACGGTCGCGGGCACTGTTCTGCGGCGCTCGCCAGTCGCCGGCCAGGACCTTGGCGTATTGCTGGGGCGAGACCGCGGCGTCGGCGGCATGGGTGAATACGGGTAGCAGCAGGGCACTGAGGGAGACAGCCAGAAGCGTCGGTTTCATGGATCATCCTGATGGAGGCCGATTTGCCGCCGAGGCTAGCACGCGCTCCAGGGCCCGCGATCACACATTATCGCTGGTCGACCTAACCAAAGGATCTATGCCCATGGCGATCAGGCTCTTGCTCCTGCGATAACGCTCCAGGCGATCCGCCAGGGTCTGAGGCAGGGCGGGGGCCGTGGCAAAGCCCATGCGTTCGTACAGGGCTTGCAGGTCCGGGTGACAGAACAGCCACAGCGGCCCCGGCAGCTGCGCGCGTGCCCGTTCGACCAGCATTGCGGCAATGCCCTGGCCGCGACGGGCCGGGTCGACGAACAGCCCGGTCAGCCAGTGGCCCTGAGCTATGGGCGTGAGGCTCAGCCCGGCAATGATCGCTCCGCGTTTCGCCACCCAGGATTGCCCTTCGCCGGCGGCGCGCATCGGCGAATTGTGGGCGCGATAGAACTTGTTCAGCAGCGGTCGCAGGGTGTCGGCAAGCAGCAGGTATTCGGTGTCGGGCATGGGATTTCGCAGGTGGGCCGGGGCGGTGGATTATAAAAGTACGGAGCGCTCGGGATAGGTGTATACCTGATGAACGATCCCCTGCGAGTGGAGTGTGCATCATGTCCAAAGGTATGAATGCCAAAAAGACGGCGAAGAAAAAACCCAGCCGGACCGCCGATGAAAAGCGTGCGGACAAGAAAGCCAAGAAGACCGAACACAATATTTTCGGTCATTGACCCTCCCAGGAAGCCCGCCCCGCGGGCTTCCTGGTTTTTGCTTCCAAGTAAATAACCCATCGATCTGCAAGTTTCCCCTTCTCGTTGCACAGAACAGCAAGACGCCGAAGGTTCGCCCTTCGGCCAGCCCCTGTCCTGAGTAGCGCCATGGCCCATTACTTCGATCCGCTGCATCGCGAACAAATCGACACCCTGCGCCAGACCTTCACCGCCCGCACCGAATGGCCCACCTGGCTGTTGCCTCTCAACCTGCACCGGGAGCATCAAGATTTGCCAGGACCATCCTGTTTTTACTCGTCGCGATCCTATCGGGATTGCTGCGAGCGGGATAAGGCAGAGGTTGCTGCGGCATCTCTGCTTCGATCCTTACGCCGCTTCGGCCGCCAGCGCCGCTTGCACCGCTTCGCGCTGGGCGATGCGGGCCTGGAAGCGCGCCAGCGCCGGCCACTGTTCCAGGTCGATGGCAAAGCCGACGGTCCAGCGCAGCACGGTGAACAGGTAGGCGTCGGCGACACCGAAGGATTCGCCCAGCAGGTAGCTGTGCTGTTGCAGCGTGCGGTCCAGCAGCGCCAGGCGCTTGAACAGTTTTTGTCGGATCAGCGCCTGGGTCGCTTCGGGAAACTCGGGGTTGAACAGCCAGCCGAGGCCGCCATGGATCTCGCTGGAGACGAAGTTGAGCATCTCCTGCAGCCGCACCCGTTGCCAGCTGCCGTTGGCCGGCGCCAGGCCTGCTTGCGGCTTGAGGTCGGCCAGGTATTGCAGGATCGCCGGTCCTTCGGTCAGCACCTGGCCGTCCTCCAGTTCCAGCGCTGCCACATACCCCTTGGGATTGATCGCCAGGAAGTCGGCGCCGTCGGCCGTGGTCTTGTTGCGGTTGTCGACCCGCACCAGGTTGAACGGCAGGGCCAGTTCGCGCAGCACGATATGCGGGGCCAGCGAGCAGGCGTTGGGCGAGAAATACAGGTTCATCGAGGGCTCTCCAAAGGGGGGAGATCAGTGTCATAGTCCGCGCTGTTCTCAGTAAAATTAATCTTTCAGAAAAATCCCATAAGGACAGCTACTGCCATGATGAACCTGATGCACTGGCGCATGCTGGTGGCCGTGGCGGATACCGGCAACATCACCCGTGCCGCCGAGCGGGTCGGCATGACCCAGTCCGGCGCCAGCCAGGCCCTGGCGCTGCTCGAAGACAACCTGGGCGTGCAGCTGTTCACCCGGGAGAACCGCCAGACCCTGCCCACCGCCGTCGGCGAACAGGTGGTCGAGCAGGCGCGGCTGATGCTCGCGGCGTTGCAGAACATCCGCGACACCGCGGACGCCTGCCGGGACATCCAGCGCGGCACCATTCGCCTGGCGAGTTTCCCCATGGTGCTGGCGACTTTCCTGCCGCCGCTGCTACGGCGCTTCAAGCAGTTGTATCCGGGTATCCAGGTGGTGGCGCTGGAGGTCAGCGACGACGAGGTCGAGGCCTTGCTCGAAGCGCGATTGATCGATGTCGGGGTGCTGCTCAATCCTGCGCCCGAGCGCAGCGTCGGCCTGCTGGGGCGCGATGCCTGGGTGGCGGTGCTGCCGGCTGGGCATGCCCTGGCGCGCCGCGCTCAGGAGCAGGGGGTGACCTTGCAGGAACTGCTAAGCCAACCCTTCGTACTGGCCACCGGCGGCTGTTCGGTGAATGCCCGCAGCCTGGCGGCGGATGCCGGCCTGGAGCTGGCGGATGTGCGGGTCGAGGTGCGGGAGTGGAGCAGCGCCTTTACCCTGGTTCGCGAGCAGGTGGGGGTGACGCTGGTGCCGCAGATGACCTTGCCGGAGCAACGCCACGGGTTGTGCGTACTGCCGTTGGACGTGCCGATCCCGCGCACCTTTGCCCTGGTGCTGGCCGAGGGCAGCGAGCCGTCGCCGACGCTGCGGGCCTTGCTCGACATGCTGGCCCAGGGCTGAGCGCAGCCGCTCAAGCCGACCCATGAAAAAGGGTTCCCATGGGGAACCCTGTTTCGACTGGCCGTTTTTAAAGCGCCGCGAGGAACTTGTCGGTGACTTGCTTATCGACGCCGCTGGCGTCCTTCTCGACTTGCGCCAGCTTCAGCTTGTCCTGGACCCGCTGGGCAATTTCCTGAGCCACCGCCTGCTGTTTCTCCGGTGGCATGTTTTTCAGGTCTTCCTCGGTAATGCCCATCTCCTCGAGGATGCGGTCGCGCATACGCTGCTCGGGGGACTTGCTCATGTAGTCCTTGAACTCGTCCAGGGCCGAGCTCTGGGTCGCGCTATTGGCCTGCGCGGTGCTGGCGGTCGGCGGGGTGGCCTGGAGCAGCACGCGGGTCTTGGCGAAGGCCGCCGCGACATTGTCGTTGACCGTGTTGCTGGCCTGCTGCACGGCCTGGGATGTCTGGAAGCTTGCCGCGTTCTGCACGTTCTGCATCAAACCGCTGTACAGCGCGCTGGCGGCCGCGGTGCTCGGGTCCATGTCGGACCGCTGGGTGGGCTGGATCGCCGAGGTTTTCTGGGCACTGACCAACATGATTGGGTACCTGTGTGTAAGGGCTATCGCAGGCTGAGCAGCAAGTTGCATGCCGCCGTGCTGGAGCGCTCTGCAGGGCCCTGGAACAGGGCTCTGCATTGGGGCTCTGCGCCGGTTGCCCGGCAAGGCTGGCGGCACGCGGCGGACAAGCCTTGCCGCTTGCGGCCAGCGGCGACCGGTCAACGGTGGGCGATATTCTCCAGGGCCAGGTTGCGGGTACGCGGGCCGAAACGGCCGATGGTGAACATCACGATCAGCATGCTGCTGACGATGAACGCCAGGACCCCGGGCGTACCGAAGCGGTCGAGGAAAAAGCCGATCAACAGGCTGCTGAACACCGTCGACAGGCGGCTGAACGAATAGCAGAAACCTACCGCCCGGGCGCGGATATTGGTGGGGAACAACTCGCTTTGATAGGAGTGGTAACTGAAGCTCAGCCAGGCGTTGCAGAAGGTGATCATCACCCCGCAGACGATCAGCCCCAGGGCCGTGCTCTGCCAGGCGAACAGGGTGCCGAAGGTCATGGCGCCAAGGGCCGAGCCGACGATCTGCCACTTGTTCTCGAAGCGGTTGGCGAACTTGACGAACAGCAGCGGCCCCAGTGGATAGGCGAGGGTGATGATGAAGGCGTACATCAGGCTGTGGGTGACGCTCACGCCCTGGCCCGAGAGCAGCGCCGGCAGCCAGTTGCCGAAACCGAAGAAGCCGATGGCCTGGAACACATGGAACACGATCAGCATCAGCGCCCGGCGCCGATAGGGCGGTTGCCAGATATCGGCGAAGCGCCCCGAACCCTGGACGCCGAGGGCCTCGGGCTGCGGGGTGTCCAGCGGCTTGCCATGGTCCTTGGCGCAGCGTGCCTCGATGCCGTCCATGATCCGCTCGGCCTCGGCGAAGCGCCCATGCTGGGCCAGCCAGCGCGGCGACTCCGGCAGGCGTGAACGCAACCACCAGATAAACAGCGCGAACACCGCGCTGGCCAGCACCACCCAGCGCCAGCCGGCGATGCCGAACGGGTCTTGCGGCACCAGCCACCAGGACATCAGCGCCACCGCCGGCACCGAAAGAAACTGCACGAAAAAGGCAAAGGCGAAGGCCGAACTGCGCATGTGCTTGGGCACCAGTTCAGAGAGGTAGGCGTCGATGGTCACCAGCTCGATGCCCAGGCCGATACCCACCAGAAAGCGCATGCCGATGATCCCCAGGGCCGTGGTCTGCACGCCCATCAGCACCGTGGCCACGGTGTACCAGATCAGGGCGAAGGTGAAGATCGCCCGGCGCCCGAAGCGGTCGGCGATCGGGCTCAGCAGGCTGGCGCCGAGGAACAGGCCGAGAAAGGTCGCCGAGGCGAAGGCCGCCTGGTCGGAGAAACCGAACACACCCTGGCTGCCGGTGGCGAAGATCCCGTCGCGGATCAGGCCGGGGCTGATATAGGCAGTCTGGAACAGGTCATACAGCTCGAAGAAACCGCCAATGGACAGCAGCGCCACCAGGCGCCAGACCGTGGCGACGGCGGGCAGGCGATCGATGCGGGCGGAGATATCGGCGGCGCGGAGCGGGTCGAGGCCATCGGTAGCGATAGTGGGGGCGAGGGACGACATGGGCGGGATTCCAGGTTTCGATGAAGAGGAATCTTAGCTGGCTAACGGAAATCAATGATTGTGAATGCCGGCCCGGAAGATGGGCCATGCGCTGATTTATTGTCGTATTTCGTTACATTTTGCTGGTTTATGCCGCTGCATCAACCGAAGCGGCATCCAGCGTCTGTAGGAGCGAGGCTTGCCCGCGAAAGCGCCCGTAATCGCAACACCGGTTCAGGGATCGAGTTGGGTGGTGTCTGGGACGGCCTTATCGCGGGCAAGCCTCGCTCCTACAGAAGAAAAAGACGATTCAGGGAATGCCATTGCGTCCATGCAGCAGGAAGGCCGGACGCTCGCTGAGGCGTTGGTAGTAGGCGGCGACGGCGGGGAAGTCGGGGCGCTCCATGGGCGTCATCATCCAGCGATGCACCGACAGCCCGAGGACGATATCGGCCAGGCTGAACTGCTCGCCGAGCACATAGGCCCCGGTGCTTGCCAGTTGCTGTTCGAGCAGGGCCATCTTGGCGTTCCAGCCGCGAATGCCGACGGCGATCCGCTGCGGGTCCTGAAAGTCCGGGTTCTGCCGGACCAGGGCGACGAAGGCGTAGCTCCACGCGGGGTTGAGTTCCGTGGCCTGCCAGTCCATCCATTGCTCCACCAGTGCCCGGGCCCGGGGCTCGCCGGGCAGCAGTCGTTGCCCGGCGACCTTGCTGGTCAGGTAACGACAGATGCTGTTGGATTCCCAGAGCGCGCCGGCGTCATCGATCAGCACCGGCACCTGGGCGTTGGGGTTGAGCTTGAGAAAGTCCGGCGTGTGGGTCGACTGGAAGCCGCTGCCCCAATCCTCGCGTTCGTAGGACAGGCCCAGCTCTTCGCAGGTCCACAGCACTTTTCTGACGTTGATCGACGAGGCTTTACCGAGAATTCTCAGGGTTCCCATGGGAGCTTTCCTTGGCGGGTGGAGGGCCCTGGAAATCTAACAGCGTCGCCGACTCTCGGCGATGCCGATTTGCGCCGGGATGCTCAGGCCGGGTCCGGCAGCGCCGACGCCGGCAGGCCGAAGATCCGGTCGAACAGCCAGTTGAAGACGAAGGTGTAGCAAGGAATGAACAGGATCAGCGCCAGGTCCAGCAGGAAGGCCTGCACCAGGCTGATGTGCATCCACCAGGCGATCAACGGAATCAGGAACAGGATCAACGTCAGTTGGAAACCCACGGCGTGGGCGATCCGCCGCTTGACCGTGCGGGTCCGCGAGACCTGGCGGCTTTCCCAGCGCTCGAACAGGCTGGTGTAGATGAAGTTCCAGGTCACCGCGATGCTGGTGATCACCACCGCCAGCGGACCGGTGCTGCTCGGCGAGGTGCCGGACAGCAAGGCCAGGCCCAGGGCCGAGAAAGTCATGCCGAACACCTCGAACAGTGACACGTAAACCAGTTTGCGCTTGATGCCTTGCATGCTTTTTCCTCCGCGTTCGTTGGCCCGGGCCGCTCCTTTTACAGGAATGGCTGGCGAATGCGGCGCAAGATAGCTTCAATATGCCTGACAGAAAAAGTCAGAAGCTTTCAGGTTTTCTGATAGATCGGCATCCTAGACAGGCGTCCCCATGAATTTCTCCAGCGACAGCATCCAGTTGTTTCTCGCCGTGCTCGAGCGCGGTTCGTTTTCCGCGGCGGCGCGGGCCCTGGGCAAGGTGCCGTCGGCGGTGAGCATGGGTATCGCCAACCTCGAGGCGGAGCTGGGTTATCCCTTGTTCGATCGCAGCCATCGCGAGCCGGTGCCCACCGCCATGGCCAACGCCCTGGCGCCCCACGCGCGGCTGATCGCCGAGCAGCTCAAGCAGCTGCAGGTGCATGCAGTGGAGTTGTCCCTGGGGTTGGAAAGCCGGCTGTCCATCGGTGTAGTCGAGGACATCGACAAGTCCCGGGTGCTGGCGGCGATCAAGCTGATCGCCGAGCGCCATCCGTTGCTCGACATCGAGGTGCTTAGCGCGCCCCAGGACGATGTGTTGCAGCTGCTGCACACTGGCCGGATCGCGGTCGGCGTGGCTTTCGCCGGGCTCAGCCTGAACGTGCTGGAGTATTTCCAGTACGTCGGCAGCGAACGGATGATCGCCTGCATTTCCGCGCGCCATCCGTTACCCGAGGCGCCGGACGCCACCCTCTATCTGGAAGAGCTGGTCAACGTCCGCCAGGTGGTGGTTGCCAGCCGCGACCTGCCGATCCGCGACACCCGGCCGCTGATCGCCGAGTCCTACTGGCGCACCGACAGCCTGGCCATGGCCCTGGATATGGTCGAGTCCGGTATCGGCTGGGGCAACTTCCCGCAGTCGGTGATCGCCCCCTTGCTCAAGGCCGGAAGGCTCAAGCGCCTGACCTTCAAGAACATCGACAACGGCCTGCTGCTGCCGGTACACGCGGTCTGGCTGAAGAACCAGCCCCTGCAAAAGGCTGCTCAGGCGTTTGTGCAGTTGTTGGGTGGGCAGGATCCGGCACTGACCTCGGAGGCTCATGCAGAGATGAGGCTGTAGGAGCTTCCGCTCATGTGCCTGGGCGGGTGGCGTCGTGCGGCTCGCTGCCCGGCAGCGCCTGGTGGCGCAGCCATTCGAGCAAGCGGGCGACGGCTGAGTTGGGTTCGATCGTCTCGGGTGACAACAGGTAGTAAGCGCTGCCGTCGGCGATAAAGCCGAAAGGCGCGACCAGCAGGCCCGACTCCAGGTCGTCGCGCACCAGTTGCCAGGGCGCGATCGCCAGTCCCAACCCGGCGACTGCTGCTTGCAGGCTGAAGTAGAAATGCTCGAAGACCTGCTCCTTGCCCGGCGCCTGTTCCATTCCCTTGAGGGTCAACCATTGCTCCCAGGCCTGCGCCCGGGTCGCACTGTGCAGGCGCGGCGCAGTGCTCGATAACTGGGCCGTGCCTGCTGCATTGCGTGCCCAGTGGGCGGCCTGTTCCGGGCGGCATACCGGGCCGATGGCTTCATCGAACAGCCACTGCGCATGGGTGTGCGGCGGCCAGGGAAAGTCGTTGCGGCGGATTGCCAGGTCGATGCCTTGAGCAAAAGCGAAGGGCCCGCCGCCGGCCACCAGTTGCAGGGGGATATCCGGATGAGCGGCGAAGAATGCCGGGATCCGGGGAATCAGCCAGCGCATCAGCAGGGTCGGTTCGCAGGACAGCACCAGGGTCGCGGCCTTGTCCGGCGTTCGCAGTTTGCGTGCGGCGGCGTCGATCAGGTCGAAGGCATGCTCCACGCTGTGCAGCAATTCGCGGCCGGCCTCGGTGAGAAATACCCGGTGGCTGCGACGCTCGAACAACCGCGTGCCGAGGTCTTCTTCCAGGGCGCGCACGGCACGGCTGATGGCGCCGTGGGTCAGGTGCAGGGCTTCGCCGGCGCGGGTGAAGCTCTCCAGGCGAGCGGCGGCCTCGAAACAGCGCAGGGCGCTCAGGGGCGGCAGGCGGCGATTGATTGTCTGTGATTTTTTATCACCGAAAATGTCAGTTTTCATCGTTCGCTCTGTGAGGGTTCGTGCTCATAAAGTATGGGCCGGATTCTATAGCGAAGGCGTTTGAAAATGACTGAACTGTTAGTGGTAATCACCATCACTGTGCTGGCGGTGCTGAGCCCGGGGCCGGATTTTGCCATGGTCACGCGCAACAGCCTGGTGCTGTCGCGTCGGCATGGGGTGTTCACGGCACTGGGGATCGGGCTCGGGGTGATGCTGCATATCGGCTACACGCTGTTTGGCGTCGGCCTGCTGGTCAAGGAGTCGCTGCTGTTGTTCGGCGCGTTAAAGATCGCCGGGGCGCTGTACCTGGTTTATCTCGGTATCCGGATGCTGCGTACTCGCGCAGTCGAGGAGGAGGTGGCGATGGATACGCCGCGGGTTTCGGCATGGACGGCGCTGCGCACCGGCTTTTTGACCAATGCGCTGAACCCCAAGACCATGATTTTTGTGGTCAGCCTGTTCATGCAGGTGATGCAGCCGGGGACCGCGCCGGGTGTGCGGATCGGCTATGGCGCGATCATTGTCCTGGCCCATGTGCTGTGGTTCGTGGCGGTGGCGCTGTTCTTCTCGACGCCGGGCATCCGGGCCCGGCTCATGGCTTACAAGCGGCGTATCGACCAGCTGTTCGGCGTTCTGCTGGTGGGCTTCGGTGTGCTGCTCAGCGCCCTGAGCCTGCGTTCCTGAACGCGGCTCAGGTGCTCTCGCGCACCTTCAATTCGAAGCCCATGTCCACCACCGGCTTGGCCACGCTGTTACCGGCCATCAGGGTCAGCAGCTGCTCCGCGGCGCGGCGGCCGATGGCTTCGCGCGGGGTGCTGATGCTGCTCAGGCGCGGCACCATGTGCGCGGAGGCGGGCAGGTCGTTGAAGCCCATCACCGCCACTTGCTCGGGGATCCTGATGCCGCAGCGCATGGCTTCCAGCAGGGCGCCGTGGGCCAGGTCGTCGTTGCCGAAGAAGATTGCGTCGACGTCCGGGTGGCTGTGCAGCAGTTGCAGGAAGAGTTCACCACCCAGGCCCACCGACGACGGGCGCGGGGTGAGGACTTCCAGTTTCGGGTCGTACAGGCCGGCTTTCTCCAGGCCACGGCGGAAACCTTCGCCGCGCATCAGGGTGCGCTGGTCGAGCTGGGCGCCGATGTAGGCCAGGCGCTTGCGGCCGCGGGAGATCAGGTGCTCGGCGGCGGTTTCCCCGGCGTTGTGCTGGGAGAAGCCCACGCAGTTCAGGCCGGCCTCGGGGTTGAGGTCCATCATGTAGACGCAGGGGACGTTGCTGGCTTCGACCATCCGTCGGGCACTTTCGGTCCGGTCGAAGCCGGTCAGCAGCAAACCGCGTGGCTGGTAGGCCATGTAGTTGCGCAGCAGGTTTTCTTCTTCGTCGGGGGAATAGTGGAAGTTGCCGATCAGCACTTCGAAGCCCTTGGGCCGCAGAACCTGATGAATGGCTTCCAGGGTGTCGATGAACAGCAGGTTGGACAGCGACGGCACCAGCACCACCACTGAATGGCTCTGGGCCGAGGCCAGGGCGCGCGCGGCGGGGTTGACCACGTAGTTGAGTTCGCTGGCGGCCTTGCGCACCTTTTCCACCAGTTCGGTGGCCAC
The DNA here is from genome assembly GCF_028640915.1 of Pseudomonas sp. B3G-3. NCBI lineage: Bacteria > Pseudomonadati > Pseudomonadota > Gammaproteobacteria > Pseudomonadales > Pseudomonadaceae > Pseudomonas > Pseudomonas sp. B3G-3. The sequence continues at coordinate 153,516 of NZ_JAQZAB010000116.1, forward strand.
CGTGTCGATGCCGCGCAGCGCTCGCGAGGCGGTGATCGGGCTGACGCCGGCCAGGCGCGCGACTTCGTTGAGGGTAGGGCGCCCCGTGGTGCGGGTATTTTTATCGTTCTTGGAGGAGGTCATCAGACGGCTTGCCAAACAAAATTCAAGTCACTAAGGTAGCGCTGTCTCGAAACAGCTGCAATGCGTGAGCGCGGTCGGCCTGACCCGCACTCTTTGGTTTCGCGGCCTATATACGCGGCAACCCACAAAAATGACAAGAAGGCGTCGGCAGAAACTATTTTTGCACTAGCATTTTCAAGAGCGAAGGTAGCGCTGTCTGCGCGCTGAGGTGTTACATGAGTCAACCCATCACCGCCCTGGTCATCATGGGCGTTGCCGGCTGCGGCAAGTCCAGCGTCAGTGAAGCGCTGTGCCAGCGCAGCGGCGCCACGGCCATTGAAGGCGATACGTTCCACCCTGCCGCCAATATCGCCAAGATGAGTGCCGGTATTCCCCTGAACGACGACGACCGTGCCGGCTGGCTCGACAGCCTGTGCGACGAGTTGCGTCGTGCCCTGGCCGCCGGACAGCGTCCGGTGCTGACCTGCTCGGCGCTCAAGCGCAAGTACCGCGACCGCCTGCGCAGCGCCACGCCCGGCCTGGGCTTCGTTTTCCTGCAATTGACACCACAGGTGGCCGCCGATCGCGTGGCCCACCGTCCGGGGCATTTCATGCCTTCGACCCTGATCGACAGTCAGTTCGCCACCCTCGAATCTCCCGTGGGCGAACCCCTGACCCTGGCATTGGACGCCACCATCCACAGCGTTGACCGGCTGGCCGAACAGGCCCATGGCTGGTGGCTGGAGCACGGGCTGGATTCATCCCGATAAGCTTCGGTTCACACAGATAGCGCTATCCCACTCGGCTCACGTTTTTAACGCTTGAATAAAAACAACAAACCGGAGGCAACCCCATGTTTGGCATGTCCCAAGAGACCTATCTGCTGGTAGACGCAGTGGTCACCATTATCGGGCTGATCGTACTGATCACCCGATTCAAGCTGCATCCCTTCATCGCCCTGACCATCGCCGCGGGTTTCCTCGGCCTGACTTCGGGCATGCCGGTGGACAAGATCATCAAGGCGTTCCAGGACGGCTTCGGTGGTGTACTCGGTTTCGTCGGGATCATCCTCGCGCTGGGCACCATGCTCGGCAAAATGATGGCCGAATCCGGTGGCGCGGATCAGATCGCCCAGACCCTGATCCGCTCGTTCGGCAAGGAGCGGGTGCAGTGGGCGATGATGTTCGCCGCCTTCCTGGTGGGCATCCCGCTGTTCTTCGAGATCGGCTTCGTGCTGCTGATCCCGCTGGTGTTCATCGTCGCCCGGCGTACCGGCGTGTCGATCATCAAGATCGGCATCCCGCTGCTGGCCGGCCTGTCCGCGGTGCACGGCCTGGTGCCGCCGCATCCGGGCCCGCTGCTGGCCATCGGCGTGTTCGGCGCCGACATCGGCAAGACCATTCTCTACGGCCTGATCGTTGCCCTGCCGACCGCGATCATCGCCGGTCCGATCTACGGCACCTTCATCGCCAAGCACATCCCGGGTCATCCGTCCCAGGAACTGGTCGACCAGCTGGCACGCGAAAACACCTCGGCCAACCTGCCGAGCTTCAGCGTGACCCTGCTGACCGTGCTGCTGCCGGTGTTCCTGATGCTGCTCAAGACCTTCGCCGACGTGGCCTTCCCGGACGGGCACTTCTTCCGCATCTGGATGGACATGATCGGTCACCCGATCAGCGCGCTGCTGCTGGCTTTGCTGCTGTCGCTCTACACCTTCGGTTCGCGCCAGGGCATCGGCTCCAAGCAGATCCTCAAGTTGCTCGACGCCAGCCTGGCGCCGACCGCGGCGATCATCCTGATCATCGGTGCCGGCGGTGGCTTCAAGCAGATGCTGGTGACCAGCGGCGTGGGTGACGTGATCGGCCATATGGCGGTCAACGCACAGATCTCGCCGATCCTCCTGGCGTGGCTGGTGGCGGCGGTGATTCGCATCGCCACCGGTTCGGCAACCGTGGCGACCATCACTGGCGCGGGCATCGTGGTACCGGTGGTCGGTATGATTCCCGGGGTCAACCGTGAGCTGCTGGTGCTGGCCACCGGTGCCGGTTCGCTGATCCTGTCCCACGTCAACGACGCCGGTTTCTGGCTGGTGAAGCAGTACTTCAACATGACCGTGGCGGAAACCTTCAAGACCTGGACCGCGATGGAAACCATCCTCTCGGTGGTGGGCCTGATCTTTATCCTGCTGCTGTCGCTGGTGGTGTAAGCCGAGCCCTGTAGCCGCTGCCGAAGGCTGCGATCGGCCGGCACGGCCGTAGCGATCTTGCAATCGCTGAAGGCCCTTCGGTCCTTATCGCAGCCTGCGGCAGCGGCTACGGGGTCGGCAGACAGGCACAAAAAAACCGCAGCGATGCGGTTTTTTTGTGCCTGCTTGTTTGTCGGTGGGTATCAGCCTTTCTGCACCAGGCCATCGGCGCGGAACATGCCGCGGATACCACGCACGGCCTGGCGGATGCGGTCCTGGTTTTCGATCAGGGCGAAACGCACATGGTCGTCGCCGTACTCGCCGAAACCCACCCCTGGCGAGACGCAGACCTTGGCCTCGGCCAGCAGCTTCTTGGCGAACTCCAGCGAGCCCAGGTGCGCGTAGGCCTCGGGAATCTTCGCCCAGACGTACATCGAAGCCTTGGGATTCTCGACCATCCAGCCCAGTTCATGCAGGCCCTTGACCAGCACATTGCGGCGCTGGCGGTACTGCTCGGCGATGTCTTTCACGCACTGCTGGTCGCCTTCCAGCGCAGCGATGGCCGCCACCTGCAGCGGGGTGAAGGTGCCGTAGTCGTGGTAGCTCTTGATCCGCGCCAGGGCGCTGACCAGCTCCGGGTTACCGACCATGAAGCCGATGCGCCAGCCGGCCATGTTGTAGCTCTTGGACAGGGTGAAGAACTCCACCGCGATGTCCTTGGCGCCCGGCACCTGCATGATCGACGGGGCTTTCCAGCCGTCGTAGACGATGTCGGCGTAGGCCAGGTCGTGGATCACCAGCACGTCGTACTGCTTGGCCAGGGCGATCACCCGTTCGAAGAAGTCCAGCTCGACGCACTGCGCGGTCGGGTTGGAGGGGAAGCCGAGGATCATCATCTTCGGTTTCGGGATCGAGCCGCGGATGGCCCGTTCCAGCTCGTCGAAGAAGTCCACGCCCGGCACCAGCGGCACCGAACGCACCTGGGCGCCGGCGATCACCGCGCCGTAGATATGGATCGGGTAGCTCGGGTTGGGCACCAGCACGGTGTCGCCCTGGTCCAGGGTGGCGAGCATCAGGTGCGCCAGGCCTTCCTTGGAACCGATGGTGACGATGGCTTCGCTTTCCGGGTCGATATCGACCTCGTAGCGATCCTTGTACCAGCGCGAAATGGCCCGGCGCAGACGCGGGATACCCTTGGAGGTGGAGTAGCCGTGGGTGTCTTCGCGCTGGGCGACGGTGACCAGTTTCTCGACGATGTGCGGCGGAGTCGCACCGTCGGGGTTACCCATGCTCAAGTCGATGATGTCTTCGCCGCGCCGACGCGCAGCCATCTTCAGCTCGGCAGTGATATTGAATACGTAGGGGGGGAGTCGATCTATGCGCGCAAAGCGGCGCGGCGAACCTTGTTCGGCCATTGTTGCCTCGAGTACGTGAGCGCCCGGAACCGTCCGAGCGACGTCGGCCACTGCGGTGGCCTGGGGGCAGACGATAAGGGCTGTGGCGCCAGGCTGTCCAGAGGGGGGCGACAACTATTTTTTCGCCGGCAGCGGCGCTGCCTGGACAGGGATTTGCATCGTCGTGGCGGGATTCGCAGCCTGCGCATTGTGTTTGCCGGGCCCGCCCGCGTTAAATACCCCCCCACTCGAACAACCGCATCGAACAGGATGAATGATGGAGTTTACCAGCGGCTTTCTGCTGAGCCTTTCGCTGTGCCTGGACATAGGCGTGGCCAATATCGCGATGATTACCCTGGCCATGCAGCGTGGCTACTTCCAGGGTTTCTGCCTGGGCCTGGGCACCTGTGTCGGTGACCTGGTCTACGCGGTGCTGGCGCTGGCCGGCATGACCGTGCTGCTGCAGTACGAGGCGGTGCGCTGGGTGTTGTGGATCGGCGGGTCGGCGCTGCTGGTGTATTTCGCGGCGAAGATGATCTATTCGGCGATCCACCACAGCGCGGTGTTGGCCGAGACCGGCGAGGTCGACAACGGTTCGCCGCGCAAGGAGTTTTTCCGCGGTATTTTCCTGGCCATGTCGTCCCCCAGCGCGATCCTCTGGTTCGCCGCGGTGGGCGGGACCCTGATTGCCCGTTCCGGTGGCGGCGACCTGCTCAGCTCCGGGCTGTTCCTCAGCGGTTTCTTCTGCGCCGGGCTGGCCTGGGTTGTGGGCCTGTGCTTTGCCGCGACCCAGGGCGGCAAGCTGCTGGGGGACAAGTTGTTGCGTTACTCCTACATGGCATCTGCGGCGATCTTCTGCTATTTCGCGGTCTACGTGATCCTGTCCGGTTATCAGGAGTTCATTGTCGGCGCGGCGGTCGCGGAACTTCCCGCGCTCTGATGCAGGCGATTCGGGTTTGGCCTCTATACTCCCTGCCGAACCCATTTTTCAGGCAGGAGTCGCATCATGGATGAGCAAAAACAGGTCAGCGGGCCGGTGCCGCGTTTCGAGAAGGGGCGCTTTCTGCTGATCGCCGGTCTTGGCGGGCGTTTCACTCCCGAGACGACGCAGCGCATTCCTGAACTCTGGGAAGGCTTCATTCCCCATCTCGGCAAGATACCCGGCCAGGTGGGGGAGGTGACCTACGGCCTCTGCTGCAACCCCGACGGCAAAGGCGGCTTCGAATACATCGCCGGGGTCGAGATCAGCAAGCTCGACGACCTGCCCGAGCTGTACCGCTGGGTCGAGGTGCCGCCGCAGCACTACGCGGTGTTCGAGCACCAGGGGCCGCTGGCGAGCCTGTCGCAGACCTTCCAGTACATCTGGAAAACCTGGCTGCCGCAGTCCGGGCGCGAAGCCGCCGATGCGCCGGAATTCGAACGCTACAGCGCCGACTTCAACCCCGACACCGGCCAGGGCGTGCTGGAAATCTGGCTACCGCTCAAGGAACAGTGAGCCACGGACCGGGCCTGCGACGGGCCCGGTCATTTACCCTTGCCCGGCCGGCGGGCGCGCCACAGGTCGATGGACAGGGTGACAAAACCGAACGCACTGATGCCGAACAGCACCAGCAAACCGATCTGAACATTGCTCATGGCGACTTCCGTACTCGACCAGGATGGGATTGATTGAGCCCTGATAAATAACCCGGTCGGCGTGCGGATGACAGCGACTATATGCAGGTTTTACGGGCTTGCCGCCGTTCGATATGCAAGCCTTATTACTTTATGATCGGCGGCATTTCCCATAGCCGATCTGTTCCCCATGACCTTATCCAGCCTGTTGATCCGTCAGGTCGCCGCCGCTGACCTGGACCGCTGCTTCGCCATCGAAACCCTGGCCTACGAAGGCGACGAAGCCGCCACCCGGGAGAAGATCGCCACCCGCATCGCCACCTGGCCCGAGGGTTTCATCGTCGCCGAAGTGGAGGGCGTGGTGGCCGGCTTCATCAATTCCGGCGCGGCCTTCGAGGTCGAGATGGCCGACGAGGCCTTCAAGGAACTGATCGGCCACGACCCGGCCGGGCCTCACGTGGTGATCATGTCGGTGGTGGTGCATCCGGACTATCAGGGCCAGGGTGTTTCCCGGCGTTTGCTGGAGGCCTTTATCGAGCGCATGCGCGGCCTGGGCAAGGCCAGCATCAACCTGATGTGCAAGGAACGGCATGTGCCGCTGTACGAGCGTTTTGGCTTCGTCTACCTCAAGGCCTCGGCGTCGGACCATGGCGGCATGGCCTGGCATGAGATGGTGCTGAATCTTCCTCGGTAACACATGTCATTTGCTGCTGGTTCTTTTGTAGTCTAAATTCAGACCAGCTTCTGCGCTGGATTCACCGCTGCGCAAAGCGCAGGAGATAAACCATGCGCATTAAAACCATCAGTTTTGTCAAAAAGAACGCTGCTGATCTCGACCTCTCCGAGCCCATGCTGGTCACGCAGAACGGGGTTCCGGCTTATGTGATCGAGTCCTACGAAGAGCGTAAGCGCCGAGATGAGGCGATAGCCTTGATCAAGCTGCTTTCGTTCGCCGGGCGCGACAAGGAGCAAGGCAAGCTGATCAGCGGTGATACGCTGCTGGAGCGCCTGGCCCAGCGCCGTCAAGCGCAACAAGAAGACGAAGATGCAGAAAACCTGCAGGGTTGAGTTCGCCACTGCGGCCGAACACGGTGTGATTGCCCTGGAGCAGTACCTGATTCAGCAGTGCGGCGCCCGCAAGGCTGGGCCATTCGTTGACCAGTTGGTTATGCAGATCATCTCGACCCTGAGTGAGCAGGCCCATACCTATGCTGTTTGCCAGCAAGCGGCCTCCCTGGGGGTGACGCATTTCCATGAGTTTCTGCCCATGGGCCAGCGGGTTCTGTATGAAATCTATCCGGCAGAAAACCTGGTTGTGGTAGCGCTGGTGATCGGCCAACGACAGAGCGTTGAAAAGCAGTTGATCGACTACTGCTTGCAGCTGTGATCAATACAAATGCCCAAGGGCTGCAGCGATGCAGCCCTTTTTTCTGCCTGCCATTCCACGACACCCCCCTGTAGGAGCGAGGCTTGCCCGCGATAGGGACGCCGCGGTCTGGCTGATGTACCGCGTTAACCTTCATCACGAGCAAGCTTCGCTCCTACAAGAACCCCTCAATACAGGCTGTTGCGCACCCGCTCCGGCATTTCCCGGTCGTAGCGGTCGGCGTCGAACTGGCCGTCGCAGAGGCGCTTGAGGATGGCGCCGGCCGAGGGCAGGGCCGAGCGTTCCAGGTAGTGCTCGGGGTTCCACAGGTCGGAACGCACGATGGCCTTGGAACAATGGAAGTAGGCCGCCTCGACGTCCACCAGGATCACCGTGCGCGCCGGTTTGCCATTCACCGCGAAGCTGTCCAGTAGCGCCGGCTCGGCCGAGATCCGCGCCCGGCCGTTGACCCGCAGGGTCTCGCCGATGCCCGGGATGATGAACAGCAGCGCCACCCGCGGGTCGCTGACGATATTGCGCAGGCTGTCGATGCGGTTGTTGCCCGGGCGGTCGGGCAGGGCCAGGGTGCGTTCGTCGATGATCCGCACGAAGCCCGGGACATCGCCGCGGGGCGAGCCGTCCATGCCGTCGGGGCCGCTGGTGCTCAGGATCACCAGCGGCGAGGCGCGCACCATGGCCTGGTAGTCCGGGTTGAGGAAGGGGATTTCCTTGCGCACGGCCCGTTCGAGGGGGTGGCCGTAGATCGCTTCCAGTTGCTCGAGGGTGGTCAGCATCATGCTTCTCCTGGGTAACGTCAGAAAATCAGGGCCAGGCGGCGTTCGTAGCCGATGCGGCCCCGGTAGGCCTCGCCGCTGTCGACCCAGCCTTGCTTCAGGTAGAGGTTGAAGGCCGCTGCGTTGTCCGCGTCCACCGACAGCATCAGCCCCTTGATCTCCGGCCAGGCCTGGCGAGCGGCGGCGGGCAGGGCTTGCAGGCAGGCGCGGCCATAGCCCTGGCCCTGGACCCGGTGATCGACCTGCAAGGCATGCAGGGTGGCGGTGTCGGGGTCGGCCCAATGGGGCAGGAACGGCGGGCGCTTGAGCAGCAGGAACGCCACCGGAACTTCGTCGGCCAATAGGGCGAAGCCCTTGATCCCGGGCTCCGGCGCCTTGAGCAGGGTATGCAGCGCGGTGTAGATATCGCCGGAATAACTCTTCTGCTGCGGGTGCACCTCGAGCGCGTCGAGCTGCTGCAATTGCGTGGCGTCGAGCTGTTCGTAGGGCACGAGTCGGGTGGTCGTTGGGCTATCCATATCCGGGCACTGAGGGTGGGCTGCGGGAGTGGCGATTCTAGCGATTTTGCCCGGGGTCCCGGTTTTTTTTCCTGGCCTTGTCGATTTGCCGGGCGGCCAGACGACTAAGGGTGTCTTCACGATTTAACGGTCGCCCTGCGGCGGCCACCTTGAGCCCGTGTCACTCAATCGCAAGGAGAACTGCCATGAACGCCCAAACCACCGAAAGCGAAATCCGCAGCCTGATCGACGCCTGGCGCCAGGCCGTGATGGTCAAGGACATCGACCGCATCGTCAGCTACTACGCCGACGACATCACCTCGTTCGACGCCGTGACCGCGTTGCAATTCAAGGGCAAGGAAGCCTACCGCGCGCACTGGAAGGCCTGCATGGAAGTCTGCCCCGGCCCTGGCATCTTCGACTTCGAGCAACTGCACATAGTCGGCGCCAACGACATCGCCTTCGCCCACTGGCTGGCCCACTGTGGCGGCACTGACGACAAGGGCGAGACCAAGGCCTGCTGGATGCGCGTGACCGCGGGTTACCAGCGTATTGGTGGGCAGTGGAAAGTGGTCCACGAACACTGGTCGGCGCCGTTCGACATGATGAGCGGCACCGCATTGTTCGACCTGCAACCCTGATCGTCGGGTTTTTCGCCAAAGCCTGAAACTGCAGCCATAGTTGATCAGCTCGATCGAGGAGAGCCCCATGAAATACCTATGCCTGGTCTACAGCGACGAACAGCTGTTGCACAGCCTGCCGGAGAGCCCGAAGGACGCCGAGTGCATGGCCTACGCCGAATCGGTGCAGGGCAGCGGCCGGATGCTTGCCGCCGAGGCCCTGGAGTCGGTGCAGACCGCGACCACGGTGCGCATGCGCGGCGGCCGGCTGTCGATCACCGACGGCCCGTTCGCCGAAACCAAGGAACAGTTGGCCGGGTTCTACCTGATCGATGCCAAGGACCTCAACGAAGCCATCCAGGTCGCCGGCAACATCCCGGCGGCCCGGGTCGGCAGCGTCGAGGTGCGCCCGGTGCGTGAGTTGAATCCCTGATCGCCACCTTGGAAAACGAGCTCTGAAAAAACAATCATAAGCAGGAGTTTCGCAATGACCGACCGCAGCCTGGGCCCTGCGCCCGCCCAATATGAGCTGTCCATCAGTCGCCTGATCGATGCGCCGCCCGGCAAGCTGTTCCGCGCCTGGACCGAACCGCAGTTGCTGGTGCAATGGTGGGGCCCCCACGGCATGACCACCCCGGAGTGTGAAATGGACCTGTGGGTCGGCGGCCAGTTTCGCACCCTGATGCGCGCGCCCGACGGCAATGAGTACCCGACCATGGGCGTGTTCCTGGAGATAGTCGCGCCACGGCGGCTGGTGTTCACCGACGCCTTCCTGCCGGGCTGGATCCCTTCGGGCAAGGCCTTCATGAGCGCCGAGGTGACCTTCGACGACCTGGACGGCAAGACCCTCTACACCGCCCGCGCCATGCACTGGAGCGAAGAGGACCGCCAGGCCCATGAAGCCATGGGTTTCCACGAGGGCTGGGGGCAGAGCCTGGATCGCCTGGAAAGCCTGGTGACCCGAGGCATGCCGGACTGATGCCGACGGCCGCGCAAGACAGCGTCAAGGCGCTGGTGGAGAGGGTCTACCGCAACGAGTCGCGGCGGATCCTGGCGACCCTGATCCGCCTGCTGGGGGATTTCGACCTCGCCGAAGAAGCCTTGCACGAGGCGTTCTTCGTCGCGGTCGAGCGCTGGCAGCGCGACGGCGTACCGGACAACCCGCGGGCCTGGCTGGTGTCGGCCGGGCGTTTCAAGGCCATCGACGGTTTGCGCCGGCGGGCGCGCTTCGCCGCGTCCCAGGCGGCGCTGGTCAGCCAGCTCGAAGAGCTGGAGCAGGCTGACTGGAGCGAGGAGGACCTGGAAGACGACCGCCTGCGCCTGATCTTCACCTGCTGCCACCCGGCGCTGGCGGCGGACGCCCAGGTGCCGCTGACCCTGCGGGAAATCTGCGACCTGACCACCGAGGAAATCGCCCGCGCCTTTCTCTCGACGCCGGCCACCATCGCCCAGCGCATCGTGCGCGCCAAGGCCAAGATCCGCGATGCGCACATCCCTTATCAGGTGCCGTCCCTGGGTGAGCTGCCCGAGCGCCTGGACAGCGTGTTGCGGGTGATTTACCTGGTGTTCAACGAAGGCTATTCGGCGTCGATGGGCGCCGAGCTGACCCGCGAGGACCTGACCCATGAGGCGATCCGCCTCGGACGCTTGTTGCTGGAACTGCTGCCGGAACCGGAAGTGATGGGCTTGCTGGCCTTGATGCTGCTGCATGAGTCGCGGCGCCCGGCGCGAACCTCGGCCACCGGGGAGCTGGTGCTGCTGGACGAACAGGACCGCTCGCTGTGGGATCGCGAACTGATCGCCGAGGGCTGCGCCCTGGTGGAGCACGCCCTGGGCACCCGACGTTTCGGCCCGTACTGCCTGCAAGCGGCGATCGCCGCGGTGCATGCCGAGGCGGCGACGGCCGGGGAAACCGACTGGCAGCAGATCATCGGCCTGTATGACGTATTGTTGCGCGCCATGCCCTCGCCGGTGATCGAGCTCAATCGCGCGGCCGCCATCGCCCAGCGGGACGGACCGCTGGCCGGCCTGGAGCGGGTCGAGGCGATCCTGGCCCGGGGCGAATTGCAGGATTACCACCTGGCCCATTCGGCGCGGGCTGAGTTCTGCCGGCAATTGGGCCGCGTCGAACTGGCGCGGCAAGCCTATCTGCGGGCCCTGGAACTGACTCGCCAGGAACCGGAGCGGCGCTTTATCGAGAACAGGCTCGAAGCACTGAAAGCCCTCTGAATTGAATCCTGCCGTACCCTGTAGCCGCTGCCGCAGGCTGCGATAAGGCCGAAGGCCTTCGGCGATTTCGAATACGCCGCAGCCGTTCCAGCCGATCGTCGCGACTATTCCAGCATCCGCCCCAGCAACCAGCTGCCCGCCGGGCCAGGCGGATGCAGGCGCGACCACAGGGCATCGACCGCCACGTTACGCGGCCAGCCGCGGGCATCGAGCTCCACCAGGCTGCCGGCGCCGAAACGTTCCACCAGCCAACGCGGCAGGGGTGCCCAGCCAAAACCGCCCTGGGCCATTTCCAACAGCATCAGGTAGCTCGGCGCCGACCATACCCGGCCCTTGGCCCGGCTGTCGTAGGGATTGACGATGGTCGCCAGGCGCAGTTCGCGGTGCTGTTGCAGCCGGGCCTGGTCGATATGCTGCAGGGCCGCCAAAGGGTGATTACGCGATACGAACAGGGCGATTTCCGTGCGCTCGTCCACCGTCGCATGGTCGAGGTCCGCCGGGTAGTCGGGCTGCATTTCGGCGAAGGCGATCTGCGCCCGGCCGCGCTGGACCAGCTCGATCAGGTCGTCGCATTCGGCGATCAGGCATTCCAGCTCCAGGTCCGGGTAGCGCTGTTCGAAGGCGCTCAGCGAGGTTTCGAAACGATCCGACTGATAGGTGTCGGACAGGGCCACTGTGAGCTTGGCTTCCACGCCCTGGGCCAGCTGGCTGGCGGCCATTTCCAGGCGGCTGGTGGCGGCCAGGATGTCTTCGGCCCGTTGCAGCATGACGTGGCCTTGCGGGGTGAGGGCGGGCTTGCGGCTGCTGCGGTCGAACAGTTGCAGGTCGAGGTCGATCTCCAGGCTCGCCACCGCCGCGCTGATGGTCGACTGGCTCTTGCCGAGCTTGCGCGCGGCGGCGGAAAACGAGCCTTGGGTGGCCGCCTGGACAAAGGCCAGCAGTACTTCGTGTGAGGCCATGAACTATCGCCTTGGTCGATGGTTAATGATTATGAAGTATCGGGAGGGGAGGTGATCATGGCAACCACATTCACTGGCGGGAGCCGGATCATGAGCAGCACCAAATCCTTGACCGAACGCGTTTTCCAGGCCGTGGGCTTCGAGTTGCTGGCGTTCGCGCTGTGTACACCGCTGCTGGCCTGGATCATGGACAAGCCGTTTGTCGACATGGGCGTGGCGACCATCGCCATCGGCCTGATCGCCCTGGCCTGGAACGTGGTCTTCAATGGCCTGTTCGACCGTCTGCTCAAGCGCCTGGCCCTGGCGCCCAGCGGCTGGACCCGGGTCGCCCATGCGCTGCTGTTCGAGGGTGGCCTGGTGGCGGTGAGCGTGCCGCTGATTGCCTGGTGGCTGCAGGTCAGCCTGATGCAGGCGCTGATTCTCGACCTCGGCGTGCTGCTGTTCTTCCTGCCGTACACCTATGTCTATCACTGGGGTTACGACCTGGTGCGGGAGCGGTTGATGCTGCGTCGCCCGCTCGATCGCACCAGTTGAAAACAGCAGGGGTCAGCGGGCGGCGTGGTGCCGTTCGATGGCCTCGAGGTAGGCCTTCATCGCCCTGGGCACTTCCTGCAGCAGCAGAATGCTCTTGAGCTGACTATTCTCCAGAGCAACCTGGAACAGGCCGATGGGCAATCCGCGCATGGCCGTCACGTAGGCGTCGCGTTCCGTGGCGCTGGCGGTGGGCAGGCGCAGGGCGAGCATGCGGTCGTAGGTTTCCTGGATCCGTGCATGAACGTCCGGGGCCTGGAGCTGGCCTGGGGCGAAGGTGGGGCTGATCATCTGCAGCAGGTCGGGGTGGGTCTCGAGGTATTCCATGATCGGCATGATCATCCGATCGATCACCTCCTGGCTGCTCAACTCGACCCAGGTGGCCGGGTCGATGGCCAGGAGGTTGGCGGTGATCTGGTCGATGGCGTCGATATGGCGCTGGCCCAGGGCGTCGAGCACGCTCTGCTTGTCGCTGAAGAAGTGGTACAGCGAACCGATGGAGGTGCCGGCTTCGCGCGCGATGCCATGCATGGTCAGGCTGGCCACTCCCTGGCTGACCAGCAGGTGGGCGCAGGCGTCGAGAATCGCCGTGACCCGTTCATGGCCACGAGTCTGTTTCGGCGAGCGCGGGTTTTTGGCCGGGAGCATTTTTGAATCGTTCATGGTCTGAGAGGCGGCAAGGAGCATACATTATGGCGCACCAGAGCGTTTGCAGTCCTCAGGTAAAACTAGACACCATCCTCTACTTTTGCAGAGAATACGCGCCATGGATCAGCGCCCTCCGCTGTCCCACCTGACTCGAAGACCATGACACTCTCTCCCAACTGGATCATCTGCGAGCATTGCGATTCGCTGTACGAATCCGTGCCGCTTGCAAAAGGCCAGACCTCCCAGTGCTCGCGCTGCGGGGCGGTGCTGGAGCGCGCCCAACATCTGAACGTGCAGCAGTTGCTGGCTCTGTCGATCACCGCGGCGCTGCTGTTCGTGTTTGCCAACGCCTTCCCGGTGATCGGCATCAGCCTCGAAGGCCTGAGCAACGAAGCCACCCTCTGGCAGTCGGTCGAAGCCCTGGCCCAGGGCCGCATCAGCCTGATCGCCGCCGTCACCGGCCTGGCCATCATCCTTGCGCCCGGCCTGCAGATCGCCTTGCTCTGCTGGGTGCTGGGGTTCGCCAATATCGGGCGCGCGGCGCCGGGCTTCAAGGCCTGCATGCGTGCCCTGGAGCACCTGCGGCCGTGGAGCATGCTGGAGGTGTGCCTGCTGGGCATCCTGGTGGCCATCGTCAAGCTGGCCGGCATGCTCGACGTGCACCCGGGCCTGGGGTTGTGGTCGCTGGCGATGCTGACGGTGCTGATCATCCTGATTTCCGGCAAGGGCATCCGCCGCCTCTGGACCGACCTGGAGGGCCGTTACTGATGAGCCAGCCTCCCTACGCCCGCGACCTGGGCCTGATGCTGTGCCACACCTGCGGCCAGACCTGCCCGCAGGACGTTCACTACTGCCCGCGCTGCGAGGCCGTGGTGCATGCGCGCAAACCCAACAGCCTGAGCCGCACCTGGGCCTTCCTGGTGGCCAGCCTGATTTTCTACATCCCGGCCAATGTGCTGCCGGTGATGTATACCCAGATCTTCGGCAGCGGCAGCGAAAACACTATTCTCAGTGGCGTGCTGGAGTTCTGGCAGCACGGCTCCTGGGACATTGCCCTGCTGATCTTTATCGCCAGCGTGGTGGTGCCGTGCATCAAGTTCTTCGTCCTGGGGATGCTGCTGATCACCTGTCAGCGCCGCAGCCATTGGGCGATGCGCGAGCGCGCCAAGCTGTACCGTTTTATCGAGGTGATCGGCTACTGGTCGATGCTCGATGTGCTGGTGGTCGCCCTGGTGGCGGCGCTGGTGCAATTCCACGCCCTGAGCTCGATCGAGCCACGCATGGGCATCCTGTTCTTTGGTTTGGTCGTGGTCCTGACGATGTTCGCGGCCATGAGTTTCGATCCCCGGCTCATCTGGGATGTAGAGGTTGAAGATGTCTGATCATCCAGGTTCCAACGCTTCAAGCGCGCCAGCGAGGCCGGGCACCCCCGCGGTCAGGACGCGCCGGTTCAATGTTTCGCTGGTGTGGATCGTGCCCATAGTCGCGGCCCTGGTCGGCCTGTCGATGCTGGTGCACAAGTCGCTGTCGGCCGGGCCCGAGATATCCATCAGCTTCCAGACCGCCGAAGGCCTGGAAGCCAACAAGACCCAGGTCAAATACAAGAACGTGGTGATCGGCAAGGTCACCTCCATCGCCCTGAGCAAGAACCGCAGCAAGGTGATCGCCAAGGTCGAGCTGGACCAGTCGGCGGAGTCCTTCACCGCCGCCGACTCGATGTTCTGGGTGGTGCGCCCGCGCATTGGCGCCGGCGGTGTGTCCGGGGTCGACACCCTGCTGTCGGGGGCCTTTATCGGCGCCGACGCCGGCCGGGAAGAGAAGCGCAAGAAAAGCTTCGTCGGCCTGGAAACGCCACCACCGGTGACTTACGGGCAAAAGGGCAAGCGCTTTACCCTGCGCACCGATGACCTGGGCTCGCTGGACGTCGGTTCGCCGGTCTATTACCGGCGCATCGAAGTGGGCCAGGTGATTTCCTACAAACTGTCGGAAAACGGCAAGGGCGTGGACGTGCGGATCTTCGTCAACGCGCCCAACGACCAGTTCGTCACCACCGACTCACGCTTCTGGAACGCCAGCGGCGTCGACGTGACCCTGGGCGCCAACGGCCTGAAGGTCAACACCGAATCCATCTCGTCGATCCTCGCCGGCGGCATCGCCTTCGTCGAACCCAAGTACAGCCCCAACGCCAAGCCGGCCGAGGAAAACGCCAGCTACCAGCTGTTCGCCGACCCGGACACCGCACTGGCGCCGCCCGATGGCGACCCGTATTACATGCGCATGCGTTTCGACCAGACCCTGCGCGGGCTGGCGCTCAATGCGCCGGTGGAGTTCCTCGGGGTGAACATCGGCCGGGTGGTGTCGATGGACCTGGATTACGACGAGCAGAAAAAGAGTTTCTCGACCCTGGTCGGGGTGGTGATCTACCCGGCGCGGCTGGGCAAGGTCCATCAGCAACTGGAGAAGCTCAGCGGTGCCGACGAAAGCCGCGCCGGCTACCTGATCAGTACCTTCGTCCAGCATGGCCTGCGGGCCCAGGCGCGCAGCGGCAACCTGCTGACCGGGCAACTGCTCATTTCCATGGACTTCATCCCCAACGCCAAGCCAGTGGCTTTCGATGCGACCGCGCGGCCGTTGGAAATCCCTACCGTACCGGGCGGGCTCGACAAGCTGCAGGAGCAGTTGCAGCGAGTGGTGGAGAAGATCAGCAAATTGCCGATCGATGCCATCGCCAACAACCTCAATGGCAGCCTGACCGAGATGCAGAAGACCCTGGAGAACGTCAATGGCAAGGTGCTGCCAGAAATGCGCAACACCCTGGAACAGACCAAGAAAACCCTGACCACGGCCAACGACAGCTTCGCCGAGGACTCGCCGCAGCGCCTGCAACTGGGCCAGGCGATGGACGAAGTGCAGCGCACCGCCCGTTCGGTACGGGTGCTCACCGATTTCCTCAGCCGGCATCCCGAAGCACTGATCCGCGGGCGGCTCAAGGACAATCAGCCGGACGCCTACAAATCCTCGACCTCGTCTTCTCGTGAGCCTGAATCGGAAGTCCAGCCATGAAAAAAACTCTCGCGTTGCTGATCGCGTCCCTGGGCCTGGCGGCCTGCAGCTCGGCGCCGACCCATTACTACACCCTGATGCCGCCGGCGCCCGAGCCGGCGCCCGCTGGCGTCGCGGCGCCGGCCCTGCAATTCGAGATGGCCGGGGTGCGCATCCCGATGCAGGTCGACCAGCCGCAAGTCGTGGTACGCCAGGACGGCGGCACCCTGGCGATCCTGGAAACCGCGCGCTGGAGCGCGCCGCTGGTGGACGAATTCCACGATGCCCTGGCCAGCCAGATGGAGCAGCAACTGGGCACGCGCAACCTGGAAGGCCTGCCCAAGTCGGCGGGGCAGCCAATCCTGTCGTTGCAGACCGATGTGCGCCGCTTCGAATCGGTGCCGGGGCGTTATGCGCTGATCGACGTGGTGTGGAACCTGCGCCTGCGCGGTGACGGCGTCGAGCGCCGCAGCCTGACCTGCAGCAGCCGCATCAGCCAGCCGGCCAGCGTCGAGCTGTCGAGCCTGGTCCAGGCCCATCAGCGGGCCATCGGCGAACTGGCCAAACGCATTGCCGGCACCGCCAAACGCTGGGCGCAGAACCCGGCCACGCGCTGTTCCTGACACCCATCCCCTGTAGGAGCGAGCGGGCTCGCGATGCACGTAGCGCGGTCGATCGAATGTACCGCGTACCTCATCGCGATCCCGCTCGCTCCTGGCGTTTTGGCGCGGCTTAACGCCGTGCCGACAGCTGCTGCGGCGCAAGGAAGGCGTCGTGGAAGTAGTCGCGAAACGCCTGCATCGCCGGGGTGAACGCCCGTTCGCGATGCCAGGCCAGGCCGACGCTCATGGGTGTCACCGGGTCGCTCATGCTCAGGGTTTCGATGCGTTTGCCTTCCAGCGACCAGGGGCGGTGCACCAGGTCCGAGAGGATCGCCACGCCGCTGCCGTTGGCCACCATGCTGCGCACCGCCTCCACCGAACTGGTGCGCACCCGCACCCGGGGTTTCTGCCGGGCGTTTTCCCAATAGCGCATGGCGCTCTGTTCGGCTTCGTCGACGGTCAGCAGGATGTAGGGTTCCTGCGCCACGTCGGCGAGGCTGACGGTGGCGCGCTCGCACAGTGGGTGATGGCTGGGCAGCCACAGGCGGCGTTCGGAGTTGAACAGGGTTTCGGAGACGATGTCCGGGTGGGTGAGGTTGGCGGTCAGCACCACGGCCATGTCGAAGCGGCCTTCCAGCAGGCCCTGTTCGATGGCCTGGCGTTCCTGTTCGTGGACCTCGATGGTCACGTCCGGATGCCAGTGTTCCAGGCGTTGCAGGTGGTGCGGCAGGAAGTAGCCGATCACCGTGTAGCTGGCCGCCAGGTGCAGCACGCCGCTGGCGCGGTAGTCTGGCAGCGGGCTGTTCAGCGCATCGTCGACACTGCGCAGGATCACATAGGCGCGGTTGAGAAAATGCCGTCCGGCGTCGGTCAGGTTCATGCCCTGGGCCGAACGCAGGAACAGCTGCACGCCGAGCATGGCTTCCAGTTCCTTGATTGCCGTGGTCACCGCCGACTGGGAGATGTTCAGGTGGATCGCCGCCTGGGAAATCTGCCCGATCTCGGCGGTGGCGACGAAGTAGCGGACCTGGCGCAGGGTGAGGGACATCACGAATTCCTCAAGGCTTCTGTAGGAGCGAGGCTTGCCCGCGATGAGGCCATGACAAACGCCACCGGGCCAGACTCCTGAACCGGTGGTGGGATCACTGACGCCATCGCGGGCAAGCCTCGCTCCTACATGAGTGTCGGTATCTGTTTTTCAGAAGATACCGTATCTGATAATAGATCTTCCCAAGGGGTCAAGGGCGGCCGTAATTTCCACTGCACGAAGTCACGAGCAGTTGGAGCAACAGCGATGCAGGCAGTGGATTTCAATTCGGACATGGGCGAGAGCTTTGGCCCCTGGACCATCGGCGATGGCGTCGACAACGAGCTGATGGGCTTCATCAGCTCGGCCAATATCGCCACCGGCTTTCATGCCGGCGACCCCGGCACCATGCGGCGTACCGTCGAGCAGGCCAAGCGTCTGGGCGTGGCCATCGGTGCCCATCCGGGGTTCCGCGACCTGGTGGGGTTCGGCCGCCGGCACATCAATGCCCCGGCCCAGGAACTGGTGGACGACATGCTCTATCAGCTCGGCGCCCTGCGCGAACTGGCACGGGTCCAGGGCGTGGCGCTGCAACACATCAAACCCCATGGCGCGCTCTACATGCACCTGGCGCGGGATGAAGAAGCCGCCCGCTTGTTGGTTGAACACCTGCAAGTCCTGGAACCCGGGCTGCTGCTGTATTGCATGCCCGGCTCGGTGATCTGGCGGGTGGCCAAGGAGCTGGGCCAGCCAGTGGTCCGCGAGTTCTACGCCGACCGCGAATACGACCTCAGCGGCTCCATCGTCTTCACCCGCAATGTTCGCGCCCTCGATCCGGCCACGGTCGCCGCCCGTGTGGTGCGCGCTTGCCAGCAAGGCCTGGTGCGCACCGTGGAGGGCGAGGACCTGGAGATCGAGTTCGACTCCATCTGCCTGCACAGCGACACCCCTGGCGCCCTGTGCCTGGTGGAGGCCTCCCGCGCCGCCCTGGACCAGGCCGGGATCGAGGTGCGTGCGCCGCGCTGAGCCGCTCCGCAACCCCCAGCCACAACACCAGGCGCGAAGACGCCGGGGTTCGCCGAAGATTTTTTGCCTGCCTTTCTACAACTATTCCAAGAGGAACAGACATGGCCGAACATTCCGTTATCACCCCCTTGCCGGGCACCTTCTATCGCAAGGCCACGCCCGAGTCGGCGCCCTTCGTCGAGGTTGGCGAGCGCGTCGACGCCGACACCGTGATTGGCCTGATCGAAGTCATGAAGCAGTTTTCCGAACTGACCGCCGGGACGGCCGGTCGCCTCACGGCCTTCGCGGTAGAGGACGGCGATCCGGTGGAACCGGGTCAGGTCGTTGCCACGCTCGATGACCAGTGAGGGCAGGCCCATGACTCGAACCATCAGTACTCAAGCCATCAGCAAACTGCTGGTGGCCAACCGTGGCGAAATCGCCGTGCGCATCATTCGCGCGGCCAAGGCCCTGGGTATCCCCACCGTGGCCGCGTGCAGCGAAGCGGACGTCGACTCCATGGCCGCGCGCCTGGCCGATGAGGTGCAGGTGCTGGGCCCCGCTCGCGCCGACCAGAGCTACCTGAACGTGCAGGCGTTGCTGGGCGCCTTGCAGGCCAGCGGCGCCAATGCGGTGCACCCCGGCTACGGGTTTCTCTCGGAGAACGCCGAGTTTGCCGAAGCCGTGGAAGCGGCGGGGGCGATCTTCGTCGGGCCGAGCCCGGACACCATTCGCCGCATGGGCGACAAGGCCGAAGCCCGGCGCACTGCCCAGGCCGCCGGGGTGCCGGTGGTGCCGGGTTCGCCCGGGGAACTGTTCGAACTCGACATGGCCCTGCAAGCCGCCGAGGCCGTGGGTTTTCCGCTGCTGATCAAGGCCTCGGCCGGTGGCGGCGGACGGGGTATTCGCCTGGCGGAAAACGCCAGCCAACTGGCGCAAGAATTCCCCCGTGCCCAGCGCGAGGCGCAGACCGCCTTCGGCAATGGCGCGCTGTACCTGGAGCGTTTTATCGGCAAGGCCCGGCATATCGAAGTGCAGGTGCTGGGCGATGGCAAGCACGCGGTGCACCTGTTCGAGCGTGAGTGTTCGCTGCAACGGCGGCGGCAGAAAATCTTCGAGGAAGCGCCATCGCCGGCCCTCAACAACCTGCAGCGGGAAACCCTGTGCGCCAGCGCCGTGCGCCTCAGCGAAGCCCTTGGCTACAGGGGCGCGGGCACCCTGGAATACCTGTATGACGAGAGCAGCGGCGAGTTCTTTTTCATCGAGATGAACACGCGGATCCAGGTCGAGCATCCGGTCAGCGAGCTGGTGACCGGCATCGACCTGGTCCAGGCCCAGTTGCGCATTGCCGGCGGCGAGCCGCTGGGGTTACGGCAAAGCGATATCCGCCTCAATGGCGCGGCCTTGCAGATGCGCATCAACGCCGAAGACCCGGCCCGGGACTTCTTCCCCAGCCCCGGCGTGGTGCAAGAGTTGATCTGGCCGCAGGAGGCGGGGGTGCGGGTCGACAGCCATCTGTACCCGGGCTACCGCGTGCCGCCGTACTATGACTCGCTGCTGGCCAAGCTGATCGTCCATGGTCGCGACCGTGGCGAGGCCCTGGCCCGGGCGCGGATCGCCCTGGAACACTGCACACTGACTGGCATGGCCAGCACCCTGGGCCTGCACCGGGAACTGCTCGCCGAGCCCTGGCTGCACCACGCCGACTTCCATACCGGCACCCTGGAAACCTGGCTGGCCGCACGCCGTATGGGAGGTGCCGCATGAACACCGCGATCCGTTACAGCTTCGGCGCCGACGAGCACCTGTTCGCCGAGGTCAGCGACAGCATGTCCCTGGAAGCCTTCTTCAAGGGCATGGCGGTGACCCGCGCGGTGGAGCGCCTGGAACTCGATGGCGTACTCGACGTGTGCCTGGCCAACGCCTCGTTCCAGATCCGTTTCGACCCCGACCGCATTGCCCCCCACGCACTGCTCGAAGCCGTGCAAGGGGCCGAGGCCGAGGCGGTGGCCGAACGCACCCTGCACACCCGGATCATCGAGATCCCGGTGCTGTACAACGACCCCTGGACCCATGAAACCCTGATGCGTTTTCGCGACCGGCACCAGGACCCGAGCGCCACCGACCTGGAGTACGCGGCGCGGATCAATGGCCTGGCGGACGTCGAGGCGTTTATCGCCGCCCACAGTGGCGCACCCTGGTTCGTGTCGATGGTGGGTTTCGTCGCTGGCCTGCCGTTCATGTTCCAGATGGTCGAGCGCGAGCGCCAGTTGCAGGTGCCCAAGTACCTGCGGCCGCGCACCGACACGCCAAAGCTGACCCTCGGCCACGGTGGCTGTTTCGGCTGCATCTACTCGGTGCGCGGCGCCGGCGGCTACCAGATGTTCGGCGTCACCCCGGCGCCGATCTACGACCCGCAGCAGAACCTGGCGTACCTCAAGGAGCACATGGTGTTCTTCCGTCCGGGCGACATCGTGCAGTTCAAGCCCATGGACCGCGAGGCCTATGACCAGGCGGTGGCCGAGGTCGAGGCCGGGCGGTTCGACCTGCGCATCCGTCCGGTGGAGTTCTCCCTGGATGCGTTCCTCGCCGACCCGGTCGGTTATCCCAAGTCGTTGCAGGAGGTGCTGGCATGATCAAGGTCATCAAACCCGGCCTGGCCACCTCGGTGCAGGACCTGGGCCGCGAAGGTTATTACCACCTGGGTATTCCGCCGTCCGGGGCCCTGGACCAGTACGCCCTGAGCGCGGCCAACCAGCTGGTGGGCAACCCGGCTGGCGCGGCGGGGCTGGAGTGCACATTGCTCGGCCCGGAACTGGTATTCACCCGCGATGCGTTGGTGGCGGTCTGTGGCGCCCACATGACACCCAGGGTCGATGGCGTGGACATGCACCTGGACACCGCCTTTGCGGTCAAGGCCGGGCAAGTGCTGCGTTTCGATTTTCCCAAGGCTGGCGCCCGGGCCTACCTGGCGGTCGCCGGTGGCATCGATGTGCCGCTGGTGCTGGGCAGTCGCTCGACCTATGCCCTGGGCGGCCTCGGTGGTTTCCAGGGGCGGCGGCTGGTGGCGGGGGACGAGTTGCCGGTGGGCGTCGACAGCGCCAAGAGCCGGCCGGGCGCCAGCCTGCCCATGGCCCTGCGCCAGGCGCTGGGCGGCGAGATCAGCCTGCGGGTGGTGCCCGGTCTGTACTACGAGCGCCTGACCGGCGCGGCCAAGGCCAGCTTCTTTGCCGAGCCCTGGACCGTGGGTTCGGAAGCCGACCGCATCGGCTATCGCTTCAAGGGCGGCAGCCCCCTGGGCTTCCAGCCACGGGAGCAGCCGTTCGGCGCCGGTTCCGATCCGTCGAACATCGTCGACAGCTGTTACCCCATAGGTTCGATCCAGGTGCCCGCCGGGCTCGAACCCATAGTGCTGCACCGCGACGCGGTGTCCGGTGGCGGCTACGCCATGATCGGCACGGTGATCAGCGCCGACCTCGACCTGATCGGACAGATGCAACCCAACCAGAAGGCCCGTTTCGTCGCGGTGACCCTGGAAGAAGCGCTGGAGGCCCGGCGCTCCTACAAGAAAAAGCTCGCCTGCCTGAGCAAGCTGTTCCCTTCCTGATTCTGCCCGCCGCCTGGCGCGGGTAAATGCCAAAAGGTTGGTCGCCATCGCGCTTCGGTGCGGTGGCGGCTGCCCGCGCTTCAACCTTTGACTGGTCCTGGAGTTCACGCATATGGCTGCTTTATCGCAAGCGAATCAAACCGGGCAGGACCCGGCCAATCTCCCTGTCGCCGCGGATGCGCGCATGGGCAAGCTGTCGCTGACCATGGCCTGGTGGGCCGTGTGCAGTGCCATGTTCTACATCGTGGTCGGTGCGTCCCTGGCGTTGGCCCACGGCACCCGCAATGCGCTGATCGGCATGCTGCTGTCGGTGCTCTGTTATGGCCTGGTCAACAGCGTACTCAGCCGTTTCGCCATGCGCAGCGGGTTGTCGGTGGCGCTTTTTTCCCGGCTGCTGTTCGGCAGCAGCGGGGCCTGCCTGGCGACGCTGATCTTCTTCTCCACGGCGATCTACTACGCGGTGTTCGAAGGCTCGGTGATCGCCGTGGCGCTCAATCATCTGTACCCGCAGTTGGTGTATCCGCTGGCGGCCCTGCTGGTGGTGCTGTACAGCGTGCCGCTGATTCTGGGCAGCGTGCAGCACTGGCTGGACAAGCTCAACGGCGTGCTGCTGCCGGTGTACCTGGGCGGGCTGCTGGTGGCGGTGGGGCTGTCGATCGCGCGTTATGGCTACCAGCCGCAGTGGCTGGATTTCGGCCCGGCCAGCCCGGGCGCCTTTGCCTGGTGGGACTGTTTCGTGGCGTATATGGGGGTGTGGATCCTGATGCTGTTCACCTTCGACTACGCGCGTTTCGGCAAGCCTGAAGACGCCGGCTACCACGGGCGCTGGAACTTCGGCATGCCGTTCTACGCGGTGACTTTCCTGCTCAACGGCGCGGCGGGCATCTACCTGGTCAGCAGCATTCCCCACGAAGGCGCGCTCAACGAAGTCTCGGTGGTGATGGCGATCCTGCAACTCATGGGGCTGTGGGGGCTGCTGTTCGTCTGGGCCACGCAAACCCGGATCAACACCGCCAATTACTACCTGGCGACCCTGAACATGCAGGCGTTCTTCGGCCGCTTCGGCGTGCGCGGTTCCTACCTGATGTGGGCTCTGGCGGTGGGAGTGATCGTCTATGTCCTGATGCTGGCGGACGTGTTCGCCTATCTGCTCAAGGCACTGGCCTACCAGGGCATCTTCGTTGTCGCCTGGGTTGGCGTGGCGCTGGCGCAGATCCTGTCCGGGCGCACCGAGGTGGCGGCCATCGAGCGCGTCGCGGCGTTCAACGGCGCGGGGCTGGGCGCCTGGTTCGGCGGGACCGCCCTGGGCCTGTTGCTGATGTGGGCCGGCGGTGGGCTGGCGAGTTTTTCCGCACCGCTGACCGGGGTGCTGGCGTTTGTCTTGCAGGCGGGCCTGTCCAGCCGCAGCCGCGGCAGATTGCCTGCCATCAACTGAGATCCGATCTGTAGGAGCGAGGCTTGCCCGCGATAAGGCTGCGACAGACACCACCCGCTTCGAATCCTTGAACGGTGTAGTGACCACTGACGTTATCGCGGGCAATCGAGCGTCGACCGGCCGCTCCTACCAGGAGAGGTAGTGTTCAGAACAATTGGGTGAACAGCCAGTACAGGCTGCCGGACAGCAGAATCGCCGCCGGCAGGGTCAGTACCCAGGCCATCAGCAGGTTGCGGATGGTCTGCATCTGCAGGCCGCCGCCGTTGGCGACCATGGTCCCGGCCACACCTGAAGACAGCACGTGGGTGGTGGACACCGGCAGGCCGAACATGTCGGCGGCGCCGATGGTCAGCATTGCCACGGTTTCCGCCGAAGCGCCCTGGGCGTAGGTCAGGTGGGTCTTGCCGATCTTCTCGCCGACGGTGACCACGATGCGTTTCCAGCCGACCATGGTGCCCAGGCCGAGGGCGATGGCCACAGCGATCTTCACCCACAGCGGAATGAAGCGCGTGGCGTTGTCGATCTGCTGCTTGAACAGTTGCAGTTTGCCCTGGGTGTCGGCGTCGAAATCGCCGACCTGGTTCTTGTCCATCAGGCGAATGGTTTCGCTGCTCAGGTACATGTCGTTGCGCACGTTGCCCATGGCTTCGGCCGGCACCTTGGCCAGGGAGCCGTAGCCCTTCACTTCGTCACCGATATGGCCGGTCAGGGCGGCCAGGGCCGGGACCAGCTGCGGCGTGGCTTCCTTGCTGCGCACATAGTCGGAAAGCACCGCGCGCGGGTCGGTGGGGGCCGGTTGCGGGGCGCTTTTCACCAGGGCTTGCTGGGTGACTTGCGCCACGGCGGCGAATTGCAGGGCCTGGTCGGCCGGCATGGTGCGGTTCAGCGCGTAGGCCATGGGCAGGGTGCCGACCAGGATCAGCATGATCAGGCCCATGCCTTTCTGGCCGTCGTTGGAGCCGTGGGCGAAGGACACGCCGGTGCAGGTGACGATCAGCATGCCGCGAATCCACCACGGCGGCGGGGTGTTGCCCTTGGGCGCCTTGTACAGCGCGCGGTTCTTCACGAACAGGCGCAGGGCCAGGAGCAGCAGGGCGGCGAAGGCGAAGCCGATCAGCGGCGAGAACAACAGGGCATAGCCAACCTTGGTGGCCTGGCTCCAGTCCACGCCGCTGGTGCCGTCGCGGCCGTGCATCAGGGCGTTGGCCACGCCGACGCCGATGATCGAGCCGATCAGGGTGTGGGACGACGAGGCCGGCAGGCCCAGCCACCAGGTGCCGAGGTTCCACAGGATGGCGGCGATCAGCAGGGCGAAGATCATCGCGAAGCCGGCCGACGAGCCGACCTGCAGGATCAGCTCCACCGGCAGCAGGGCGATGATGCCGAAGGCCACCGCGCCGCTGGACAGCAGCACACCGAGGAAGTTGAAGAAACCCGACCAGACCACCGCGAAATGCGGCGGCAGCGAGTGGGTGTAGATCACCGTGGCCACGGCGTTGGCGGTGTCGTGGAAACCGTTGACGAATTCGAAACCCAGGGCGATCAGCAGCGCCACGCCAAGCAGCAGGAACGGGGTCCAGGTGGTGACCGTGGTGCCCAGCTCGTGCATGTCGTGCATCAGGCTGTAGGCGGTGAACAACAGGCCCATGGCGAGGATCGCGAAGAACACCACGAGGGTGAAGGGACTGGCTTTTTTATCCAGCGGCGGTCTGGCTTCGAGGACGGGGGAAGGGGAGGCGGCGGTCAGTGAAGGGGTGGCCATTGCCGGACAATCCTGTGGGAGAAAGGAGTGTCGCCCATGATCGTTGCCAAATATTACAGAGAGACTGCCTCAGGTCAGTGTTTGGGTGAATCCTTTAACCACTGGTCAAGAAGCCGCGCCCTTTTCTGTAGGAGCGAGCGGGCGGCGATCCGACTTGCCCGCGATGGCGTCGGTAGCCGCTGCCGCAGGCTGCGATCGGTCTGGGCCGGCCGTGGCGGCCTTGAAATCGCCGGAGGTCCTGCGGATCTTGCGCAGCCTGCGGCAGCGGCTACAGGGAATGGGACCTACATATCCTGGCGCTTGCGAAACGCCCAGCGGCCGGCGATGACGGTGAAGGTGGCGACCAGCGCGACGAGGATCCAGAAACCTTCCGGATCCCCGGAGAAGGGGATGCCGCCGACGTTCATGCCGAAGAAGCCGGCAATGATGTTGATCGGCAGCGCCAGCACCGTGACCACGGTCAGGGTGAACAGGGTGCGGTTGGTCTGTTCGTTGATATTGGCGGCGATCTCTTCCTGCAACAGCTTGATCCGCTCGCCGAGGGCGGTGAGGTCGTTGATGATCAGGGCGAACTCCTCGGTGGATTTGCGCAGCTCCTTGACGTCCTCCTTCTGCAACCATGGCGGCGGCCGGTTGAGCAGCCGCAGCAGCGAGCCCGGCTCCAGCGCCAGCAGGCGTTGCAGGCGCACCAGCACCCGGCGCATGGCCCCCAGTTCCGCGCGGTTGGTGGAGATCCGCGCGGCCAGCAACTGGTCTTCGATCTGGTCGACGTTGAGGCTGGTCTTGCGCACGATCTGGGTCAGCACTTCACCCTGGTCGCGCAGCAGGTGCACCAGCAGTTCCAGGGGCGAGCGGAAACGTTCGCCGGCCTTGACCGAGGAGCGCAGCTTGTCCACCGAATGCAGGGGTTGCAGGCGCGCGCTGACGATCAACCGGCTGCGCACGCAGACCCACAGGGTGGAGATATCCGAGGAGACCATGCTGCCGAAGTTGAACACCACATCGTTGACCACCGCCAGCAGGGCCGAATCCACATGCTCGATGCGGGTCGAGCGCGAGCCTTCGTGCAAGGCCTCGAAGAATTCTTCCGGCAGCGCCAGGTGGGTCTGCATCCAGCGTTCGCAGGCGGCATGCGCCAGGTTCAGGTGCAGCCAGACAAATTCCTCGCCATCGTCCGGCTGTTGCAAGGCTTGCAGGGCCTTGGCCGAATCCAGTTCGCGACCCCGCTCGCCGGGTCGAAACGCGAAGCCGTAGAGCAGGCCGAACAGATCCGAATCGCGATGGGCATGGTCGATGCTGTGGTTCATGGAGGCTCGCAGGAGGGAAGGCACCTGTAGGCGGTTTACAGGTTCACTTGGGCCCGATCATCGCAAGGCCGCATGACCATTTTGTGACGGTTTGAAGTGCAACATTCAGCACGTATAACCGGCTGTCGGAGGCCCTCAAGAACGCCTCTTTCAGGCCGATCACGCATGTGACTACTGCGCGACCGGCTTGCCCCGGTTCGCCTGACAGGGATGTTCGCATGCTACCCATGCCCGCCTCGGGCGTGCTCTATCCCTGTTGAGAGATCTCATTCGATGTCCTTGCAAAAATCCCTGAGAGCGCAAGTCCTGGCTTTGTTGAGCGGCAGCCTGCTGGCGATGCTGTTGATCGCGCTGGCGTGTTTCCACTTCCTGTCCAATGGCGTGCAAGGTTATCGCGAGCTGATCGAGGGGCCGCTGCGCACTTCGCAGTTGATCGATGAAGCCAACCTGCAATTCAAGGTCCAGGTGCAGGAATGGAAAAACGTGTTGCTGCGTGGCAAGCAGAGCGCCGAGCTGAGCAAATACTGGCAGCAGTTCGAGGATCGCCAGCGCGATGTGCAGGGCATTCTTGGCCAGTTGGCAGCCGAGCCGGGCGTCGATGCGGCGCTCAAGGGCCGGATCGAGCGCTTGCGTGAAGAGCATCGGGTGTTGGGCACGGCGTATCAGAAAGGCCGCGATGCCTTTGTCGCCGCCGGTGCCGACCCGGCCGCCGGCGATGCCGCGGTCAAGGGCGTGGACCGCGCCGCCAGCGAGCAGATGAGCGAGCTGGTGAGCGAACTGCGCAAGCAGGGCAGCGAGCAATCGCGGGACATCAGCGCCGCCGCCCAGCGCACGGTGTGGATCGGCCTGCTGGTGATGCTGGCCTCGGGTTTGCTGATCGGCCTGCTGAGCCTGTGGCTGGTCAACCGCAGCCTGGTGGAACCGATCCGCCAGTTGATCGACTACGTGGCGCAACTCAGCCGTGGGCGGATTGCCGAGCGCGTGGCCAGCGGCCGCCAGGACGAGTTGGGCAAGCTGGCGGTGGCCGCTAATACCTTGCGTGATTTCCTCGCTGAAACTTTCAGCCGCCTGCAGCGCAGCGGGACTGACCTGGACAGCGCCAGCGGCGAGCTGAATGCCATTGCCACCCTGATGTCCCAGGGCACCAACGACCAGTTCAACCGCACCGACCAGGTCGCCACGGCGATGAACGAAATGTCCGCCACTGCCCAGGAAGTGGCGCGCCATGCGGCGGATGCGGCGCGGGCCGCCGATGACGCCGACCAGTCGGCTCAGCAGGGCGAGCAGGTGATGCAGGGCACCATCCACACCATCACCCTGATGCGCGGCGAGATCGCCAACACCGCCGAAGTGATCCGCCGCCTGGAAGCCGACAGCGGGCGCATCGGCAAGGTCCTGGAAGTGATCCGCGGCATCGCCGAACAGACCAACCTGCTGGCACTCAACGCCGCCATCGAGGCGGCGCGGGCCGGCGAGGCCGGACGTGGTTTCGCCGTGGTCGCCGACGAGGTACGCAGCCTGGCGCAGCGCACCGCGGCATCGATCATCGAGATCAACCAGATCATCCAGAGCGTGCAGACCGGCGCGCTGGACGCCGCCCATGCGATCGAGAGTGGCCAGGCGCGCAGCGATGCCAGCGTCGAGCAGGTGACCCAGGCCGGCGCCATGCTGGAGCGGATCACCGAGGCGGTCGAGGCGATCCGCGACATGAACCGGCAGATCGCCACGGCGGCGGAGGAGCAGACTTCGGTGGCCGAGGACATCTCGCGCAACCTGACCGAGATCACCTCGATCGCCAGCACCAACCTGGATAACGTGCAGCGCACCGAACGCGCCAGCCAGAACCTGCACGAGCTGTCGGGGCAGTTGAACGAGGTGACGGCACGCTTGAGTGCCTGATGCGTCGGTGAATAAAAAAGCCGCGTGGCCTTTCGGTCACGCGGCTTTTTTGTATTGAAGCATTACTTGTCTTGCTTGTTGCTCAGGACCTTGCCGGTCTTGGCATCCAGATCGACGTCCCACTCGACGCCCTTGGCGTCACGCAGTTCCACCTGGTAGACGTAGGCACCGGCCGCAGTCTGTTCCAGTTCGGTGTCGGTGATGCTGGCGGCGGTGGTGCCAGGGTGTTCGGCCAGTGCCGCCTGGTTGAGTTTTTCCAGGTCCATGATGGTGCCGGCCTTGAGCAGGCCCGGGATCAGGTCCGGGCGCACGTCGGCCTGGGCCAGGCCAGCGGTCAGGGTCAGGGCGGTCGCGGCGAACAGGGCAGTCAACGTTTTCATAGTGTCTTTCCTTGGGGTGATTCGTTTTGAGTGGGTTCAGATTAGCCGGCACAACTTAATTCACCCTTAATTCAGCGCAAGCTTTGCGCCGTTTGTTCAATTCCAGTGGCCCTCGGGTATTTCAAGCTGTGCTCTCGAACAGGAGAGGCAGTGATGAAAACAATGATCAAAGGCTTGTACGGTCCGGCGTTCTTTGCCGGCTTCATCGGCGCTGGCGTGTGGGTGATCGGCACGCCGGGGCTCGCTCCGGGCTGGTTGCTGCTGGTGTTTGCCGGGGCGCTCGGGGTGTCCTTCCTGGCGGAGTGGTGGTTGCCCTATGAGGTGGACTGGAATCGCCCGCAGCAGGATCGCCTGCGCGACGTGTTGCACGCGCTGGTCAATGAAAGCCTGAACGCCCTGGGGTTGCTGCTGTTGCCGGGGTTGGTGAGCCTGCTGGCGTTCGATGGGCTGTGGCCGCGCGGCTGGTCGCTGTGGGCGCAGCTGGCGCTGGCGATTGTCATCGCCGACTGCGGCCTGACCCTGGCGCATTATTTCAGCCACCGGCTGTCCTGGCTGTGGCGCCTGCACGCGGTGCATCACAGCGTGCAGCGCTTGTATGGCTTCAATGGCTTGATGAAACACCCGCTGCATCAACTGCTGGAAGCCAGCGCCGGGCTGTTGCCACTGCTGTTTTTGGGAGTCCCCTTGCCGGTGGCGCAGTTGCTCGCATTTGCCATCGCCATCCAGCTGCTGTTGCAGCACTCCAATGTCGACATGCGCCCCGGTCCCCTGGGCTGGGTGTTCGCCTGGGCGCCGATGCACCGCTTTCACCACATGAAGTACGGCACCGCCGGCAATGTGAATTTCGGCCTGTTCTTGAATGTCTGGGACTGGCTGCTGGGCACGGCGTTTTACTCCTCGACCTACCCGATGCGCCAAGGCGACCTGGGCATCGGTAGCCAGCCGGATTATCCGCAGGCGTATTGGCAACAATTGCTCGCCCCCTTCAGCAGGCAAGCCGTCCATGAGGAACCGCCGGTGCCCTTGCCGCTGCGGCGTTGAGTCAGTCCAGCAGGCGCAGCTCGATGTGTTGCAGGGCCTGGCGTGCGGTGACGCCGAACAGGGTTTTCAGGGTGCGGGAGAAGTGCGCGGAATCGGCAAACCCGGCGCCATGGGCCGCCTCGGTGATGGCCTGGCCCGCCAGTACCAGGCCCATCGCCAGGCGCAGGCGCCGCCACAGCACCAGGCGCCGCACCGGCAACCCGAGCTGGCCGCTGAACAGCCGTTCGAGCTGGCTCAGGGACAGGTGCGCATGGGCCGCCAGGGCGCTGGCCGAGACCTTGCCGGCTAATTGTCGGTCGAGGGCGGCCAGGGCCTTTTCGATCCGCCGGTCCTGCAAGACTCGGCGCGGGCAACGCTGTAGCGCCTCGGCTAGCGCCGGCAGCGTCAGCTCGACACCCAGCAGGCTGTGTTGCAGGGCCTGGGCGTCAATCGTCAGCGGTTCGGCGTAGAGGGTGAACAGGGTCCCGGGCGCGTCGAGGATGGCATGCCGTTGCATGGCCGGGATGAACACGTGGCGGGCGGTGCAGGGCTGGCCGTCGAGGCTGACGGTGACCGGCGCAGCGGGGGCGAGGATCAGTTGATGGGCGTAGTGGGCGTGGGGCGCGGTGCGCCCCAGCTCGCCCTGGATCAGTCCGTAGTCACGCCCGAGCCACAGCTGGCCTGTCCACTCGGGCGTGCGCACGGCGACCGGCTCAGTAGCCGTTGGCCTCGAGCAGCTGGCTCACGCTGCCGCTGGCCGGACGCTTGACGTACTTGAGCAGCTCCGAGGCGCGGTTGGTGAATATGCCGTCGACACCGGAGTCCAGGACCTTCTTGAAGTCCACCGGCTCATCGATGGTGTAGACGTGCACCAGCAGGCCCTGGTCGTGGGTGAACTGGTTCATCCAGGGTTGCACCAGGTCGAAGTAGCTCTGGTCGCCGCCATTGGTCAGTGCCGCCGACGGGCCGGTGCCGATGGCGCCCTGGGCCTTGGCGTAGCTGACCCACTGCTCGAACTCGGCCTTGTCCTTGGGTTCCTGCTTGGCGTAGTAGGCCGCCTTGTCCTTCTCGCCGCTGTTGGCGAAGGTCACGTCGGACTTGGGCTGCATGCCGCCTTCACCGATCCACAGCAGGAGGATCTTCGGCACCTTGGGCATTTCTTTCTGCAGCAGTTCCAGGCTGCTCTTCTCGAAGGTCTGCAGTACCACCTTGCCTTTGCCCTGGCCTACCGCCAGGTCGCTTTTCGCCAGCTTGGAGCCAGCCGGGCTGAGCCAGCCGCGGTCCTGGAGTTTTTCCTTGAGGTCGTGCTCGATGCCGGGGAACTGCTGGGGCTCCTTGGTCTCGATGTACAGGCCGGGCTTGTGATGCGGGTTGCTCTGGGCGATGTCGATGATTTCGTCGAGGGTCAGGATCTTCAGGCCGACGTAGCTCGCACGGGCGCGGTCGGGATAGGCCTGGTTGAACCAGCTGCCGGCGTCGAGGGTTTTCAGTTCGGCCATGGTGAAGGCGTTGGCCGGGCTGTCCTTGCGCTCGGGAAACTTGCTGGTGACGTCGGTGGTGCGTTGCAGGTTGTTGTCATGCAGGGCGAACAGCACGCCGTCCTTGCTGCGTTGCAGGTCCATTTCCAGGTAGTCGGCACCCAGGTCGCGGGCCAGCTTGTAGGCCGCGGCGGTGGACTCCGGTGCATCGAAGGACGCGCCCCGGTGAGCGATCACTGCCGGGTGTGGAATGCCTTGGCTGACAGCCAGTGCGGTGGGGCTTGGGCTGGCGGCCTGTGCCTGGCCCAGGCCAAGCATCAGGCTCAGCATCAGGGCGCTTTTGGTGAAGGTGGCAGGCATGGTCGAGGTCCTTTCGTGGAGGGCGGTTTTCAAAGGACTACCTTTTAACAATTGAATGGCCGTTGTGCTATCGCGAAACCGACATAAATCTGCACCTGCGGCAAATTTCCCGACGCTTTTGTGGGGTGCTTTGCAGTACGCTTGCGCCCTGAAGTTTCCCCGTCAGAGGGAAGCCCTGGAACAAGTCCACTCTTGCCCTGCGTGTAAACCATCGATCACCTGTCCTGCGGGACACTCAGTGAGGTTTACCATGCGCATCACATCCGAACTCATCTGCCAGGCCGCCGACCAGCTCAAGGGTTTTGTCGGGTTCAACCGCAAGAGCGGCCAGCACATCGTGCGCTTCAGCGAAGACTCCTTCGGCATGGACGTCGCCGACGACGCCATCACCCCCGCCAGCGAATTCGTCTGGGCCACCGCCGAGGGCCAGGTCATGGTGCTCAAGCGCGAGCTGATCCAGTTGCTGCTGGAGCAGAACATCGACGAGCGCATCAACATCAGCGAACCCTTGCGCGTGTACATGCGCCGCACCGACCTGCCGGAGATTTCGGCGGTGCGCAATCGGCTGCCGGCGGCGCAATAGTCCAGGCGTCACGCTTGGCAGGGGCGAGGTCTCAGCGTTCGAACAGATAGGCGCGTTCGACCTTGCACACCCGGGTATGACAGGCCGCGTACCAGTCGCTGCGCCCGCGTTCACGGGCGATGCAATGTTCGGCGTGCTGCTTCCAGGCAAGGATAGAAGCCTGGTCCCGCCAATAGGAGACGGTGATGCCGAAGCCATCCTCGTTACGCGCGAACTCCATGCCGAGAAATCCCGGCTGCTGTTGCGCCAGCTTGACCATGCGTTCGGCGGCCTGTTCGTAGGCCGGGTCCGGCTCGCGGCGTTGGGCGCTGAAAATCACCGCGTAATAGGGCGCCTCGGGTGTGCGGGCGATCATGCGTGACGCTCCAGGCAAGCGGCGAGCAGGGCGCTGGCCAGGGGCGGCACGACGCCTTTGAGCGCCGCCCGTTCTGGCTGGAACAGGGTGGCGATGAAAAACCGATGGTCGCGCAGTTCCACCGCCCGCAGGTCGCCGGCCGAGTCGTAGCCGCTGGGGCGCAAGTTGTGCTCGAGCAATTGCGCCGCGAACTGCGGGTTGACCCCGTAGCGACAGCGATAACCCTCGCTGATCTGGCGCTCGCCATAGGCTTCGGCGATGCGACTGCCTTCACACAGATGAATGCTGTCGGTGGCTTCCACCAAGGCGCAGGTCAATGGTGTGAGCACGGCGCGCTCGGCCTCGGGATGGGTTTCGCCGTGCTCGGCATCGGCCCAACCCAGCACGTTACGCGCGTACTCCAGCACCGCATGCTGAAAACCGCCGCAGGTGCCGAGGAAGGGCCGCTGCTGTTCGCGGGCAAAACGGATCGCCCGCAAGGCACCGTCCATCGAGCGGTAGGGGCTGGCGGGCACACACCAGATGCCGTCGAACGCTTGCAACGGCTCGTCGCAGGTCAGGCTGTCGGTGGCCATCCAGCGATAGTGCACCTTGAGGCCGGTTTCCTCGGCGGCCATTTCCAGCGCCCGGGGAATGGCCTGGTGCGCGATGACCTGAGGGTCGTAGTCGCCTACCAGGGCGATGTGCAGGATGGGCGGACGTGCGATATGCGGCATGGACTTCTCCCGGTATGGCCAACGCTTGTGGGTGGCTGGCCGTCACTATAGATTGGCGTTCACGCATTCAATATTGGCGTTTATCCAAGTGATCAATGCAGCTACGCACTATCGGCTCGACTACCCCGACCTGTCGTTGATCCTCGCCCTGGTGCGCGGTGGCTCCCTGGCCCGCGCGGCGGCGTTGTTGAAAGTCGATGTGTCCACGGTGTTCCGTGCGGTGCGTCGTCTCGAAGCCGCGCTGGGCCAGCAGCTGTTCGACAAGAGCCGCGCCGGCTATCTGCCCACCGGCCTGGCCCGCACCCTGGCCGAGCAGGCCGAACGCGCGGAACAGGCGCTGGACGCGGCACAGGTCGGGGTAGAGCAGGGCGGCGCGGTGGTCAGCGGCACGGTGCGCCTGACCTGTACCGATTCGGTATTGCAGGGTCTGCTGTTGCCGGCGCTGGCGCAATTCATGCCGCGTTACCCGGCACTGGCCCTGGAGCTCAGCACCTCGAATGATTTTGCCAACCTCAGTCGGCGCGACGCCGACCTGGCCCTGCGCCTGACGCGCACACCACCCGAGCACTTGGTAGGCCGGCAGCTGCGGGCGGTGTCTTATCGGGTCTGTGCCAGTCCGAGCTATCGGCAGTCGGTCGGGGCGACGGAGGATCTGGCCGGGCTGACCTGGATCGCCCCGGACGATTTCCTCCCGGACCACTCCACGGTGGCCTGGCGTCGGCAGGCGTTGCCCGGCGTGGTGCCGGGCTATCGCTGCAACAGCATGCTGGCGGTCAGCGAACTGGTGAAGGCCGGACTGGGCGTGGCGGTGCTGCCGGATTTCCTGCTCGATGACACCTGCGTCCTGCAACCCTTGAGCGATCCACTGCCGGGCTGCAACACCGCGCTCTGGCTGTTGACCCGGGCCGACTGCCGGGCGCTGCGTGCGGTGGTGACGCTGTTCGACGAATTGAGCCAGCGCCTGCGCGCGCCGCAGTGAGTCATGCCTGGGGCGGGGCCTTGTGCAGGACGTGCTGGTGCATTTCCGAGGTCAGGCTTTCGATGCGTTCGGTCAGCTGTTTGGTCATCTCGGTCAGGCGGGTGTTCTGCTCCAGCAGTTCGAGCAGTTGCGCGGTGTGTTGCGCGGCTTGCGCCTGGCGTTCGCTGTTGGCGATAGCGATGGCTTCGCGGTGCTGGGCATCGGCATCGGTCTGGGCTTTGTCGCGCGCGGCCTGGCGGGTTTGGGCCAGCAGGATCAGCGGTGCGGCATAGGCCGATTGCAGGCTGAAGGCCAGGTTGAGGAGGATGAACGGGTAGACGTCGAAGTGCGTCACGCCGCTCAGGTTGAGCCCGACCCAGATCAGCACGATCAGGGTTTGCGCGCCGAGGAAGGTCGGGGTGCCGAAAAAGCGGGCGAAGGCTTCGGCCTTCAGGGCAAAGCTGTCGGTGCCGAAGGTCGGGGCCAGATGAGCATGCGGGCGGTGAAAGCGCAGATGGTCGACAGGGGCGGCTGAGGCTGTTTCGGATGGGGTCGGGTTCATGGCGGGCTCGGGGCGATGGGACTGGCGGTCACTATAGCCCGTTGCCCGACGCCTTCCCTGGCGTCGACACCGTTGATTGATAAGCGCCGGTTCAGAGCGTGGCGCGCTCGTTGGCGAACATGCTCACGGCCTGCACCGCCTCGCTGGCTCCGTCACGAATCTGCAGGATCACCGTGCCGGCCTGATCCGCCAGGCCCACACCCTTGGCAGCCCGGTCCCGGGTGCCGTCCATGCTTTTGATGGCCTGCTGGGTTTCGTGCTGGATCATGTCGATCATCCCCGAGATTTCCGCGGTCGAGCCGCTGGTGCGGGCGGCCAGTTGCCGGACTTCGTCGGCGACCACGGCAAAGCCGCGGCCCTGGTCGCCGGCGCGCGCGGCTTCGATCGCCGCATTGAGCGCCAGCAGGTTGGTCTGCTCGGCGATCGCGCGGATGGTGTTGACGATGGCGGTGATCTGCTCGGAACGCTCGCCGAGCTTGGCGATCAGGGTCGAGGAGTCTTCGATGTTGGCCGCGATCTGACGCATCTCGCTGGCCGCCTGCTGGATCACCGCGGTGCCCTGTTCGGCAACTTGCCGGGTTTCCACCGAGATGTGGTAGGCCTGGGTCGCGCTCTGGGCGTCCTGGGCGTGTTTCTCCACCATCGCCGTCACGTCGGAAGCGAACTTCACCACCTTGCACAGGCGCCCGGCGGCGTCGTACACCGGGTTGTAGTTGGCCTCCAGCCATACCGATTGGCCACGTTTGTCGACGCGCTCGAACTGCCCGCTGAAGAACTCGCCCTGGTTGAGGCGCCGCCAGAAGTCCTGGTAGGCGTTGCTGTTGGCCAGTTCGGGTTTGCAGAAGATCCGGTGATGCTTGCCCTTGAGTTCGGCAAGGCTGTAGCCGAGGCGATCGAGGAAGTTCTGGTTGGCCGTGATGACGCTGCCGTCGAGGTTGAACTCGATCACCGCCATGGCGCGGTCGATGGCGTGCAGCTTGCCCCTGGACTCGCTTTCCTGCTGGATCTTCTCGGTGACATCGAGGGCGTACTTGACCACCTTGAAGACCTTGCCGTCGCTATCCCTGATCGGGTTGTAGCTGGCTTCCAGCCAGACCGGCTGGCCTTTGGCATTGACGCGCTCGAAGGTCCCCGATTCGAACTGGCCGTTTTTCAGGCGGGTCCAGAGTTCGCGGTATTGATTGCCGCGGGTGAATTCGGCGTTGCAGAACTGGCGATGGGGCTGGCCGATGACCTGCTCTGCGCGATAGCCCATGGTCTTGAGGAAGTTGTCGTTGGCCCGCAGGACCGTGCCTTCCAGGTCGAACTCGATCACCGCCATCGAGCGGTCGATGGCCTCGAGCAGGCTGGCTTGCTGGGCGATGGTGTGGTGCAAGGCGTCGATGGTTTTGTTATGGCGGTTGAATAGCATGATGGCTGGTGCTCAGTGGGAAAAACCTGGAGTCAGTCCCTGTTGTCTGCGCCTGCATGCCGATAGCCCCGGGGCCTCGGCCTTGTCTGCTCAATGCCAGCATTCCATGACTGGCAGATAACCCTTGGAAGGGCACGACCCTGTCTGGAGCGTACCCTTGCCCAACGTCTGAGGAGAGACGCTGGGCCTGCGAGTTAATTTAGGGAAGTTATGTTGCACGGTCGAGAATGGCTGGCTCGGCTTTTTTGGGATAACTGCATGGCGGCATTATGCCGGCTTGGCTCGGAGTGGTGTTCGTGAAAATTGTACAAAATGTCGGTTTTTTACATTTTTGTATAACTTTTCAGGGGCCGGTCGGCACGGCAAGAAGGGTGTCGGTTACCGGACTGGCGGCGGCGACTTTGTT
Organism: Pseudomonas sp. B3G-3; assembly: GCF_028640915.1. Classification (NCBI taxonomy): domain Bacteria; kingdom Pseudomonadati; phylum Pseudomonadota; class Gammaproteobacteria; order Pseudomonadales; family Pseudomonadaceae; genus Pseudomonas; species Pseudomonas sp. B3G-3. The sequence goes on from NZ_JAQZAB010000116.1 coordinate 190,370, forward strand.
GCGCCCGGTGTTTTTCGCGGCATACAGGGCTTTGTCGGCCTCCATGAGCCACATTGCGGCATCGCGCAACCCCGGGTGCCAGGCGGCCAGGCCGATACTCAGACTGACCCTGAGTTGTGGCACGCCCGGATGGCGATAGTTGCCGAAGACTTCCCGCAGCCGCTCCAACACTTCGCGGGCCTGCTGGATCGAGGTCTCCGGCAGGATCACGCAGAACTCATCGCCGCCATAGCGTCCGGCCAGGTCGTCCTGGCGCAGGTTGAGCTTGAGGTCCCGGCTCAACTGATGCAGCACGGCGTCGCCGAGGATATGGCCGTAGCTGTCATTGATGTGTTTGAAATGATCGATGTCGATCAAGGCAATGGTGCCGTGGCAGCGTTGTTGCTGGCACTTGGTGAACTTGAGGTGCAGCAGGTCTTTCCAGGCGCCGTGGTTGAGCAGGCCGGTCAGGCTGTCGGTGCGGCTCAGCGCGCTGAGGGTGCGTTTGTGCTCGGAGAGCTTGATCGCCAGTCGGTAGCAGACCATGCCTACTGCCATCGGATAGAGAGTCAGCATCGGCAGGCAGGCGTATATCTGCAACTGGGTGGCATGTCCGGTGAAGGCAGGACCGAGCAACCACCACGAAAGCACGACACCGCTCAGTTGGGCCACGGAGCCATGGATGAACAGGCGCAGGCCACCGGCTGCGACGTTGTTCATCGCCATCATGGCCAGAATGGTCACCGTGGGCAGCGGATTGAACTGCATCGCCGCCGCCCAGAAACCACCGAAGAGCGAGTCGCACAACACGTTGCGGCGTTCGGCCTGGTAGGGAAAGGTCGCGCGGCTTGAGATCAGGTACGCCAGGTGTGGCCAGATAAAACCGTTGAACAACAGGAACAGCCAAACCCAGGTCGGTTGCGGTACCGGATACAACCCGGCGAATACGCTGAGACTGCCAATCCCCAGCCCGACGATCCTTGGCAGGTAAATACGTTTGGCAAATGACAGCCCTTTGCCTTGTTGGTTATCCATAAATTTCCGCGTCAGCCCGGGTTTGAAACACCTTGTGGTGTTTTTATTGGCCGTCACCCTTCATTGGGCAAGGCGGCGAACATTGTCATTTATTCCAAGAAGAATAATCAGTGTCCTTGCAGGCCATTTAGTGGAACGAGCGTACGCAAACGCCCATTGCAGAGCGCTTGGTGCAAGTCGAGGCAGCCGGCAGAGCCGCGGGTTGGAGCAACCGGCGGGAAGGGCGTCAGGCTTGATAGCAGGCCAGGAACATGTCCAGCGTGGACTCGACGACGCGCCGCTGTTCGTCTTTCTTGAGGGGGGGCTGGTTCATGGTGATCTGCGGCCAGAAGGCAAACGCCTTGAGCATGCCGTGGAGCTGCTGGGCGGCGAAGTCCGGGTCCAGGGGCTTGAGCCGGCCATCCGCCCGGGCCGAGCGAATCCACACCATCAGGCTTTCTTCACGCTCGCCCATGCGCGCCACCATGTACTGGGCGCGCTCGGGGGAATGCAGGGTAGCGGCAATCGCAACCCGCGCCAGGTTGAGGAAGTTGTCATCGGCCAGCAGTTGCAGCTTGGCCATCAGCAATTCCCGCAACTGTTCACGCAGGGTTAATCCGGGGTGGTAAAGAATGTCCGCTTGCGCCCGGATGCTCGCCCATAACTTATGCATGATCTCGGTGAACAACTCCTCCTTGCTGGGGAAGTGGTTGTACACCGTGCGCTTGGACACTCCGGCCGTTGCCGCGATCTTGTCCATGCTGGTGATATCGAACCCGCTGGCATGGAATTCGGTAATCGCCGCCTGGATGATGGCTTCGCGTTTGAGGTCGGTCAGGCGCTTCGGAGCTGTCATAAGTTGGGTTCGATGGCGGTCGTTGGCAGTTATCCGGGGCAGTTTACTTAGTCCCGGGTTTGTTGCAATCTAGAAAAACTACACTGTGCAGTGTAGTTCGTGACAGAAAAAATGATGGTCGGCTGACGCTTGCGTGCATTGGCCTTTGTCGTTCCGCAGAGAATCACCGGAGCCTTGTCGGGTTCCTTGGAGTCACTGATTCATGGCCACTCTCTCTTCCCGTGCAGACAGCGCCTCACGCCCCGAAACGTCCCTGCAGGAACAAGGTGCGTTCCGTAATCATGCGCCGGTCCGGCGTGCCGGGCTGGGCAAGACGCTGGGTATTTTCTGGCGCATGTTGTTCCACAAGCCGCGTAACACCCGTCCGGTCGGGGCCATCCCGGTGCAGCCATTGACCCACGAACAGCTGCTGGCGGCGCCGAACCAGAGTGTCTACCGCCTGGGGCATTCGACGGTGTTATTGAAGCTGCACGACAAGTTCTGGATCACCGATCCGGTGTTCGCCGAACGCGCATCGCCGGTGCAATGGGCCGGCCCCAAGCGTTTCCACCAGCCGCCTATCAGCCTGGCCGAATTGCCGCCAATCGAAGCGGTGATCCTGTCCCATGACCACTACGATCACCTGGATCACCAGACCGTGCTCAAGCTGGCGGACAAGACCCGCTATTTCCTCACGCCCCTGGGCGTGGGCGACACCCTGGTGAAGTGAGGCGTACCGGCCGACAAGGTACGCCAGCTGGATTGGTGGGAAGGCACGGAAGTCGATGGCATTCGTTTTATCGCCACGCCTTCGCAACATTTCTCCGGCCGTGGCCTGTTCGACGGCAACAACACGCTGTGGGCGTCCTGGGTGATGATCGATGGCGACACCCGGATCTTCTTCAGCGGTGACAGCGGTTACTTCGACGGCTTCAAGCGGATCGGCGAACGTTACGGCCCTTTCGACCTGACCCTGATGGAAACCGGCGCCTACAACGTCGAATGGCCGGGCGTGCACATGCAACCTGAGCAGACCTTGCAGGCGCACATCGACCTCAAGGGCCGCTGGTTGTTACCCATCCACAACGGCACGTTCGACCTGTCGATGCATGCCTGGTACGAACCGTTCGACCGCATCCTCTCGCTGGCCTGGGAACGCAGCATCGCCATTGCCACGCCGCAGATGGGCGAGGCCTTCAACCTGGCGCACCCGCAGCGGGGGCACGCCTGGTGGATGGAGGTCGACCCTGTGGCCGAGCAGGTAATGGCGAGCGACCTGTAGACCCTTCATCGGCTACTCCCTGGGCCCGGCCATCGCCAGGTTGCCGTGTCCGGGCCTGGGGAGTATCTAGAGAACTCCCCCAATACCCTCGACGGACCTGGTGATGGCTTATCGGCTTCATCTGTTTGGCGCGTCCGGTTCCGGCACCACGACCTTGGGCCAGGCGCTGGCCCAGCGTTTGGCTATCGAGCACTTCGACTCCGATAACTTCTTCTGGCGCCCCAGCGAACAGCCTTTCAGCCTGCGTCGTCCCCGGGACGAGCGCATCCAGCTGTTACAGCAGCAGGTGGCCGGGTTGGACAGCTGGGTGCTGTCCGGCTCCCTGTGCGGCTGGGGCGACCCGCTGATTCCGGCCTTTACCCATGCCATTTTCCTCCGCCTGGACCCCGAGATCCGCCTGCAGCGTTTGCGCGTGCGCGAGTTTCAGCGTTATGGCGAGCAGATCCATGAGGGCGGTGCACGCCATCTCGCTACTCAGACCTTTCTTGCCTGGGCCGCCGGCTACGACACGGGGGGCCAAGGTACGCGCAGCCTGCGCCGACATGAGAGCTGGATCACCGGGCTGAGCTGCCCGGTAATCCGCCTCGATGCCACTCACCGTTCGGTGCAGGCATTACAGGAAGAGGTACTGAGCGCCCTGGATCACTCGATCATGGCGTAGTCGGGCCGTTCCATCGGATTGGGCGTGGCGCCCTTGATGTTCATGCCACGTCCCGGGGCGAAGCCGGGGAAGAACACCAGGCCTTCTGCTTCCAGGCGAAAAGCCAGTGCCAGCCGGGTCACGTCGAGCAAATCGCCGCCCGCCTCGAAGCGGCGAATGGCGGCGACCGAGACGCCGGACTCCCGTGACAGATGTTCCTGGTTCCAACCCAGCATGGCGCGGGCTTGAATGCAGTGTTCTGGGGTGAACTGGAAAAGGGCGATACGTTCCAGGGTGACTTTCATCGCGAGTGAGGCCATGGGTTTTCTCCGGAAGCGGGTGAAGATGAGTTGATAAAGTACTGTTTATTTGTACAGTTGTTTTGCGCCCGGATCAAACTCATTTTTCCGATCGCCCCAACGTCTTCGTGACAAGGCTTGTCCCGGCGCTATGCCCCGGTTTCCAGGTAGGCACTGGGTGGTTGCCCCGCTACCCGGCGGAACATAGTGGAAAAGGCGGCGGGGCTGTCATAGCCGAAATCGAGGGCGATTCGCGTCACCGCCTCGCCCGCGGCCAGTCGGGTCAAGGCCCTGACCACGCAGGCGCGCTGGCGCCACTGGACGAAACTCATGCCGGTCTGCTCGCGGAACAGGCGGTTGAAGGTGCGCAGGCTGATATGCAGCTGCTGCGCCCATTGCTCGGGGGACTGGTGGGCATTGGGCTGTTGCAGGAAGGCCTGGCACAGGGTGAGCAGGCGCGGCGTTTCGGGCAGGGGAATATGCAGGGGCAGGCGGGTGGTGTGGCTCAGTTCATGCAGCAGCAGGCTGATCAGCACACCGTCGCGTCCGTTCTCGTCATACACCAGCGGCAGATCCACCGCCTCCATCAGCAACTGGCGCATCAGCGGCGACACGCTGATCACCTGGCACTCATCACCCAAGGCCGGCATTGCCGCCGGTTCGATGTACAGGCTGCGGGTACTGACCCCGAGCATCAGCACCTCATGAGCCACCTGGGTGGAATCCATACCGCGCGCTGTGGCGGCACCACCCAGCGGCCGTTCGTGGTGCTGACCTGCATCACCCCGGTGGCGCCATACAACAGCTGCGCACGACGATGGGTATGGTTCGGCAACAGGTGGCCGTGGGGGTAATCGGTACCGATCGCCACCACGGCGCGTGGGGTGTGATCCAGCCGGTCGATCGAAGTGTTACGCATGGCGTCAGGTGTCCGCGGGTTGGCGTAAATGCGAACAGTATTGGCTGACTTGCTAAAGCCGGCCAAGTCCTGGCGCTCTATCGTCGAGGTCTTCTGTCAACGGAGGATCTTCGATGTTTTATCTATGGCTGGGGCTGTTCGGCTGCATGACCGGGATCAGCGCGGTGCTGTTCGGTTTCGGCGGTGGTTTTGTGGTGGTGCCGCTGCTGTATCGCCTGCTGCTGGGCAGCCACGATGCTGACGATGCCATTGCCCAGTCGGCCATGCATATAGCGGTCGCCACCTCGACCTGCGTGATGATCGTCAATGCGTTGATGGCCACCGGCAAACACCGCCGCGCCGGCAACCTGATTCGGCATTACCTGTGGCCGCTGGGTGGTTATATCGGGCTGGGCGCGATAGCGGGAGCGGTCCTGGCGATGGCGGTCAGTGGTGAGGTGATGCGTTACGCCTTTATCGCCTACCTGGCGCTGACCATTGCCGATTGCCTGCTGCGTCGTGGCTTTCTCGAACAGGGCGACACCCGTGCGCCGCGCCGCCTGGGGCGACTGGAAAACACCGGCGGCCTGGGCATCGGGGCCATTGCTACCTTCCTGGGTGTCGGCGGCAGCGTGATGACTGTGCCCCTGCTGCGTCGCTGTGGCCTGAGCATGACCCAGGCCACGTCCATGGCCAACCCGCTGAGCGTTCCGGTGGCCCTGGCCGGGACTCTCACCTATATGGCCCTGGCCGGCTTCAGCCGTTTCGATCTGGGGCCCTGGTTTATCGGCTATGTCGACCTGCTGGCCTTTGCCGTGCTGACCCTCGGCTCATTGCTGGGCATCCGCCTGGCCACGCCGTGGATCGGGCGCATTCCCGATCGGTTGCATGCGCGGGTGTATATCGGCCTGCTGGTGCTGGTGATGCTCGGCATGCTGGCCAGCTAAGGGCTAGCCCGTCGCCAACCCCGGTGCTTCACGAATGATGAAGTGGTCGAGGTTCTCGATATTGGCGCTGAATACCCCGAACGTCTGTTCGGGGTGTTTCTTGCTCGGCACCTGTTTCAGCTCCGGGGTCACCCCATAAAAGAAACAATACAGCTCTTGTTCGCTGTCGATGGCGTGCTTGATCTCTTCGAGGAAGGCTTTGCGCTTGCGGTAGTTCTCGATCAGTTTTTTGCTCAGGTAGACGTTGACCGAGTAGGGCTTCTTTTTCCCCTCGTCGGCCTGCTTGAACCAGACCTTCTGTTCGAAGTCGATGCGAAAGCTCTGGGTGTAGTCCTTGATCTCCTTGATCTTGCCCCAGTAGATCAACCCCTTGTTGTCCAGCAGGTATTCGATCTTCTTGAAGAATGAGGCATAGGGCGCCGTGTGCTCGCCGATCTTCAGCGGCATGCGCTTGAGCAACTCCTTGTCGTCGATATTCGACACAAAACACTCCACCGGATGGGCGAAGACGCTGGTCTTGTCCGGCGTGCTGGCCTGGGCCGGGTGAGGTGCGCGCGGGCTGGAGGAGGGGGCGGGCGCTGCAGTGCTTGGCGTGTCGACATCCGCTGGCGGGGTGGCGGGCTTGCGCGCATATTCGCGGCGGGTCAGGAGCAATTCCGACGGGAAGTGCTCTTCCCGATCATCCTCGTCCTGCGCGCCTTCCAAGCCGGCTACCAGGGGCCTGCTGGTGCCATACGGACAGCCTTCGATATGCCGGGTGCCGGGCAGGTTCTTGAAGTGCGGGGTACGGATGTAATTGACGTTCTTGGCATTGAAGGTGCCCAACTGGTTGTCCGCGGCAAAGGCCGCGCGACAGGCGTCATTGGGGCACTGGAACTGTTCCTTGGCCGAGTCGAAGGCCATGGTCTCGTCGAAATTCAGATCGCGCACGTCATAGATCGACAGCTTGTCGTCGAGGCTGATGCAGTAGGCGGTGTCGAATTTCATGGGGCTCGGGTCCTTGAGTGAAGAAGGCTATTAATAGCGGGTGGTGAAGGGGAGTGCACTGATCTTTTCAAGCATGGGCGCCTATCTCGGCATAATCTTGTAGGTAGCGCGACCCACCCATAACCGGAAAGGGCTCAGGTTCATGTCTGACGGTAACCGCATCAATATCGGCTCCATTGGCGATGCCAACCACATCAACATTGCCCAGAATCAGGCGCCCGAGCGCACCAGCATTCAGTTCGTCATCGACCCCAGGAGCGTCGAACGGGTGAGCCGGGGCAGCGTCATCAAAGGCGCGGTGGCATTTTTCCTGTCGCTGCCGGCACTGGCGCTTTCGGTCATGTCGATCCTGGCTGACGCGCTGGGCATCCTTTCCTACTTCAATGTGGAGTCGCGGATCCTGGCCTACCTCATCATGGCCGTCGCCATGGGCGGGGTGATGCTGTGCAACGGCAAACGCAAGATGGCCACCGCCAGCATTCCACCCGACCAGGCCCGGTTCATCGATGGGCGTTGGGTCGAGCGTGATGAAAGCGGCGACTACCTGCTGTATCGCAATACCGCGCCCTGCAACTACGAAAACTGCCACGGCACCGTGCGTATCCAGATGCCACCGCCTCGCGAGCAGCATAACCACGACCTGATCGGCGTCTGCGATATCGGCGGCAAGCAACACACCTATCGCGTCGACTTCAATGGCGTCGGCGAACGGCAGCATTTCGATTGGCGCCCGCTTGAGCAGAACAAGCCGTGATCCGGTTCCAGCCGCTCCCTTTTTAGGGACGAGCGTGCTCGAGAAAAGATCCCGCGTCAGAGCCAGTCAAGCAGACAGCCTCCCTGAATCTTCTGTGTCATCGCGGGAGCATTTCATTGTTTTTGGCGGGGGTGGGTCTACGAAATTTCCTACAGTTTTAATTAACAAAACTCTCACTATCCAGAGATGAGTCCTACGCGCTAAAGCTTGCAAAAACAAAAGCTTAGCTTTCAGGTCGGGTCCTGGCAGCGACTGTCATACCCTTGGCAAGGAGGGACAAGTAAGCCCCAGGGAAATGGTCGATAAGAAGGCGCCGGCCTCATGAGTGAAGGTCCGGTGGGAACAAGCCAAACGGCTTTTCTCCTCACAATAACGAGGACCTTGATATGCCTGTTCTGACGCGTTCATTGCTGTTTTTTCTGGCCCTGTCCGGCGCGGGGATCGTCCTGGCGGAGCAGGCGGCCTTGCCTTATCTGCCGGCGAATCAGTTCCTGCTGGCCGACTACCTGCCACCGCCACCTGCCGTCGATTCGTCGCTGCAGCACAGTGATTTGAAAGCGGTGCTGGCGGCCCAGGCGGCGCGCAGCAGGGCGCAGGTGAGCCAGGTCCAGCAGGATGATGAATGGGAGGACAGCGTGTTCCACTTCGCCAGGGAATCCCTCGGCGCCGGTTTCAGCATCGAGCGCCTGCCCCTGACCCGTGCCTTCTTCCGGCGGGCCCAGGAAGACCTGGTGCAGTTCCTGATGCCGGCCAAGCACAGCTATGGTCGGCCGCGCCCATACGAAGCCTCGGCACTGGTGAAGCCGGTACTGCCGCCACCCGAGGGCGATTCCTACCCCAGCGGTCATTCGATGAATGGGTATCTCAATGCCACCTTGCTGAGCATGGCGCTGCCGGAGAAACGCAGCGAGCTGTTCAGCCGCGCACAGATCAATGCCGACAGCCGGGTTATCGCCGGCGTGCATTTCCCCAGTGACCTGGAGGGCGGAAAGATAAGCGCCGCGGTATTGGCGGCCCGGCTGCTGGACGATCCCCGCGCGGCGGCGGATTTCGAGGCGGTGAAACAGGAGATTCGTGGAGTCCTGGCTTCTGCCGATTGAGCAGATATCGATCCGGGCCGGATGATTGGCCTGGAAGCGGGGGAGTCGGACCCTCAATAAAAAAGGTTCTTCACGGAATTCCGGGAAACACAGAAACAAGAACGCCGATTTGAT